>JAZSMH010000058.1:0-2376 GCA_045535785.1 Clostridia bacterium | reverse complement strand
CAACAGGAATTTGCCGATGCAGTTGGTGTTTCCTATTCGACCGTCAGCCGTTGGGAGCGTGAGCATCGTAAACCTCAAGCGAAAGCCATCGGCAAACTCATGATTTGGTGTAAGAATAACGGTGTAGATTTATCGGATGTGGAGGAAAACTATGATGATGAAGAAACGTAATTTGACGATTTGTATATTGCTTGGCGTATTCTCGTTAATTCTTTTTTCTTGCGCAATTTTGATAAATTCAAATTTAGTTTATGTACAAGCTAGCGCAGAAAATAGTGAACTTATTACTAATAGAAACGATTTTAAGAATGCCGTTATAAACGCAAACGACGGTGATACGCTTTTAGTGGGCGATATAGATTTTAATTTGCAAGCGACGGGCGACGTGAACGAAGGCGAGAGAATTACGATAGACAAATCTATTACTATAAAAAACGGAAAAACGGATGGCGACGCGATTTTTACGGGTGCAAGTTTCATATTAAGCGGAACGAAAATTTCAGGTTTGCAAACGTCGTTTACTTTTGAAAATATTGTTTTTGATGAAAAACTTGACACAAATTCATTAACTCTTGAAGATTTGAAGGTTGTTGAACCTTCTAAATACCCTGCAAAAGCACAATATGCAATCGAATGTAGAGGAAACACAAACGCGACGTTTACGAACTGTGATTTCAAAAATTATATGCATAACTACGGTGCGGCTATTAGTGCTTGGTATGCGGATTATTCTTCCACGACTTCACTATTAGAGGAGCACGGAAACAATGCGATATGCGAGTTGACGCTTTATTTGAACGATTGTAATTTTGATTCTAACGTAGCGATTCGTGATGGTGGAGCGATTTACGTTGACGCTTGTTCTAAAAACGTAAGTTTATTTGCAACGAATTGCCAATTTGATAAAAACAAATCAGGGGTTAACGAATACGAATCAGGCGGTGGCGCAATATATTTGCAAGACGCCGTATCGGAGTTTGTTGGTTGTACGTTTACGAATAATCAAGCGAATTACCTTTTTGGTGGTGAGTGTCTAATAAACGATACGCAAAGTGGTGGCGCAGTATATTGTGGTGAAAATGGAGAAATTACAGTTCGTAATGGTACTTTTGCTAAAAACAAAGCGTCTTGCGGTGGTGCTATTGCAATTTGCGGTACGACGAAAGCGTTTTTAGATGAATGTATTATTACTGAAAATAGCGCAAGCCCCGTATCAGACAATTCCGATGGAAACAAAGGAATCGGTAGCAATAAGGGACTTGGCGGCGCAATATATACGGATGGGCGCGTGTCCGTTTCCGTTAATAATACCGAGATTTGTTGTAATTATGCGGAAAATGCGCTTGGAGCGATTTGTAATAGATATATGCCGGGAATTAGCACAAACGCTTCCTTTACGTTGTATTTTTGCACGATAGCGGATAACGAGTGTAGATTTGTGCGTACTGATTATCTAACTTATGATAACCCAGCGTGGATTTGGTATCGTTATCCCGGTGACGTATTTGGTGTTCCGACGGTTGAGTTGTTTGGTTGCTTTATTGTTGACGATACCTATGAAGAAGATATTCCAAGACACGAATTGCCGACGGAAGAAAATGATTATAATTATTTCGGCTCAATGCAAGATGCAAAGGACGACGGATACATACTTGAGCAACCTTCGGGACACGGTTACGGACACGTATTACCGAGAAATACCGCAGTAGTTTCTACCAAATTGGTAAAAGAAAAACTTGGTGAGAAAAACTATTACGGTACGTTTACCGTTGGTGCAAATAGAAATGATGTGATCTTTAAGTTTTTCGTGGAGGAGATGCTTATTCACCAAGAAACCTGCGAATCGGGTGTATCTCCCACGATTCCATTGTATGAAAAGACGGGTTATACGCTGGTTACTTGGCGACTTGCGGAAGATTTTGATTATCAAGAGAATAGAACCTTTATTGTAGGAAACGCAACTCAAAGCGTTGATTTATATGCAGTATTCACCCCGAATACGTACACAGTTACCTATCACTTTGGCGAGGCGATGCAAGAAGTGGAGCAAACGTATGACACCAAACTTGTACCGCCTACACCGCAAGAGAGAAACGGATACAGATTTATCGGTTGGTTTACCCAAGAAGATGGAAAGGGGGATAAGCTTGTGGTTGGTAGCAATTACGATATGGCAAGCGATATTACCTTCTACGCATATTATGAGAAGGAATTTCCTGTATTCTACGTTGTAATTTCTATTGTGGGCATTGTGCTTATTATTAGCGTTGCTGTTTTGGCTGGATTTGCGATTTATAGAAGAAAGCATCCGCACATGGTACCTGCAACCGACTCTGGAGTACCGCTTCCCGAAGAAAAAGTATTACCTGATACGAG
>JAZSMH010000063.1:0-2379 GCA_045535785.1 Clostridia bacterium | reverse complement strand
ATGCTGTATCTTTGGAAACATATGTAGAACAATGGCAATCAAAAGAGGAGAAAAAGATTCTATCCTATGGTTTTTGCTAGGTTTCTGTTTTGGGCTAATTGGAATAATTATTACGCTTATTATTTGTAAAGGAAGCAACGTTAATAACAATGTGCCATCGATTAGCGCAGCCGACGAACTGATTAAGTATAAGCAATTGCTAGACGCTGGCGCAATAACTGAAGAAGAGTATATAGAATTTAAAAGAAGACTATTATAAAAAAGCAATTTCACCAGTGAAGAAGCTCGGATAACCTCCGGGCTTTTTTGTTGCAAAAAAGGAGTGGAATTCCTACCTATGTTACGAGTATGCTTTAACTCTTATGAAAGTTATACTACGGATCAGGTTTACCAATGGGACCAAAATCATACTCTTCGCATCGTTGGACTTAATCTAGATTATGCTCCAGCGATTCATTTTGCAAATAAGAAGAGTACCGAAGCGATAGTAGTTCATTCAACAAAGGACGGAGAAGATATAACCGCTCCCATCCCTAACCTATTGCTTCAAGAACCATATAACATTATCGCGTATATCCATATCTACGATGTAGAAGACGAGAACGCGAGAACAATCGAGGTAATTAACATTCCTCTGATAAAGCGGATAAAGCCTAGCGAGTATCAGTTCGAAGATAACTCGGATATCATGAACTTCGAGCGGTTAGAAACTGATATCGCGGACTTCATCGCTACCATGACAGAAGACTTCGATACATATAAAGCGGAGCTTCAGGAAGAAATAGAAACAAAGGAAACAAACATAAAAAACTATGCGGACGAGAGAGATTTATTCTGGGTAGAAAATGTCCTAGATAACACTCAGGTCTCAATCGAGAACGGCGACAAAGATACTCTCGAAGAAGCTAAGTCTTATTCGGATGCTAACTTAGAGACGGCTAAGAACTATTCGGACGAGAATCTAGCAAGCGCTAATAATTACGCTAATACGACCGTCCTAGCTGCGACAATAGCAAGCGCTAGAGCATACGCGGACGGTCAAGACGGAATAAACCTAGCAAGTGCTAAAACTTATTCTGATACTGGAGATAGCACTACACTAGCCTCGGCTAAGACATACGCGGATACTAAGTCAAGTAGCACGTTAACAAGTGCCAAGTCTTACGCGGATACAAAAGCTAGTACGACGTTATCGAGTGCGAAAACTTATTCAGATAATAAGTTTACTTCGGAATTTTGGGTTAGTACTGAGACAGGTTCTATTATCCAAAGTACTATTTGCACAATATCAAATTTTAGTTGTGCGGTAACGCCTTCAACCGTAACCATAAGCGGAGTATTTGCGCCGGGTTCGTCTCCGGGCACTCTTACAAGCGGAAATTTACTATTCACGTTAAAGCCTGAATATTATCCGCCTACTAAAAAGTTTGTTATGGCTCCGGTTTCGGTTGGCGGTACTGGAGTTCTATCTGAGAACAAAATACAAATGTCGCCTTACGATGGAACTGTTTATTATTACGGTTCCGAAGCAACTAAAGTAAATATATGCATGACGTATCCGCGCAAAATATCTTAATAAACAAAAGAAGGAGGTGATAATATGAGCGGACAAAGACAGCCTATCGAGCTCGTAATAGCAAAAGGTAGAAAGAACTTAACGAAGAATGAAATCAAGGAGCGATTAGATAGGGAGATTAAACCTGTCGACGACAATATTATCACTCCGGATTATTTGACAAAGAAACAAAAGGAAGAATTTCTATTAATCTCCGAGCAACTTAAGAGATTAAAGATTATGGGAGAAACGGATGTCGACGCGCTGGCTCGATATATTATCTCGAAGGATTTTTATATCAATTCAGTTAAACAAATGCGTAAGACTGAAGTAAAAAACGACCCGGAGAAATTCGAAACATGGTCGAAGATTCAGGAGCGATATTTTAAACAATGTCGCGCGAGCGCAAACGACCTAGGACTTAGCATAACAAGCCGTTGTAAATTGGTTGTCCCGGCAACGAATGAGACGCAAGTTAAGGTTAATAAGTTCTCTCAATTTGAGAAAGGCGTTAATTAATGGGATATGCTCCGCTCTTTGATAGGGTAACGGAGTACGCTAGTAGAGTCGTTTCCGGGGAAGTAGTTTCCGGCGAGCTGCATAGGCTCGCTTGCAAACGACATTTAGACGACTTAAAAAAGCAAAGGACGGACGAATTTCCGTACTACTATGATCCTAATAAAGCTAGTGAGATATTAAGCTATGCTGAGACGTTAACTATTGCCGAAGGAACAAATCCCAAGCCGGTTAGGTTAATTGATGCACAAGTGTTCGACTTAGGGGTTACGTTCGGCTGGCTTAAAGTATCAAATAACAAACGCCGT
>JAZSMH010000043.1:0-16591 GCA_045535785.1 Clostridia bacterium | reverse complement strand
TTGACGGAAAACTACTGCGTAATACTTCGCGTTTTGCTCGGTTATAGACCACTGCGGGTATACTGCCCTTACAAAACACTTGTCTTACTTGTATTTTTCTCGTCAATCTAGCAAAAAAACTTTGCTATAAATCCACCATTTTCTGTGACATAGCCATATTGATAAAAATAATTAGTATTGACTTATTAAAAAAAATGCGTTATAATGAATTGTCAATTAATTATGCGAACGATTATTAGACGTGAAACTTAAAAATAAATAGGAGGTAAAGATGTTAAGCAATCTTTTGGCATTGTCAGAAGGTGGAACCGTTGCTTTACTCATTTGTCTTCCCATAGTAGCATTATGTATAGGCGCGGCTGCCGCGCTATTCGTTTACAAGAAGATTGTGAACAAAAGACTTGGCGACGCGAAATTAGAAGCCGACAAGATAATAGAAGATGCGCGTTTGGAAGCGAAGGGGCTAAGGAAAGAGGCTCTACTAGAAGCGAAAGAAGAACAATTAAGATTGCGTAACGAATTTGAAAAGGAATCCAAACAAAGACGTAGCGAAATTCAAAAAACCGAGAACAGACTAATCCAAAAAGAAGAATTACTCGACAAAAAAGAGGCCGTATTAGACGTAAAAATCGAAGATATCGACAAAAAACGCGCTCAAATGGAAGAAAGACAAAAACTTCTTGATAAGCAAGAGGCGGAACTAGAAACCGAACGCGGTAAGATAATAGCGGAGATAGAGAGAGTCGCTGCTATGACGAGAGATGAGGCAAAACAACTTCTCATATCGCGTATTACCGAAGAAGCGCAACTAGAAGCGGTTGCTTTGGTAAAAGAAATCGAAGCTAAGGCAAAAGAAGAGGGCGAAAAGAAAGCAAAAGATATCGTAGGCTTAGCTATTCAAAGATGTGCGGTAGACCACGCTGCAGAAACCACCATATCGGTTGTGGAGCTTCCTAGTGAAGAAATGAAGGGAAGAATAATCGGTAGAGTGGGCCGTAACATAAAGGCATTCGAATCGGTAACGGGCGTTGACGTAATCATAGACGACACCCCCGACGTAGTTACTTTGACCGGTTTTGATCCCGTAAGAAGAGAAATTGCTAGACTTACCCTTCAAAAACTAGTTAGCGACGGAAGAATTCACCCTGGTAGAATTGAAGAAGTTGCAGACAGAGTAAGAAAAGAGATTGAGAATCAAATTAAAGAAGCGGGCGAACAAGCGGTATTCGATGCAGGACTTTTTGGGGTACACAACGAACTTATAAAACTTCTTGGTAGATTGAAGTACAGAACAAGTTACGGTCAAAACGTACTCAACCACTCTTTGGAAGTTTGCTACCTATCGGGACTTATTGCACAAGAATTAGGTGCTGACGTCAAGGTGGCAAAGCGTGCGGGCTTACTACATGATATAGGCAAGGCGGTAGACCACGAATACGAAGGTACGCATATCCAAATCGGTGCTGATTTAGCTCGTAAGTATAAAGAAAAAGAGAGCGTAATCCACGCGATAGAGGCGCACCACGGTGACGTACAAGCTACGACGCTAGAAGCTATTATTGTACAAGCGGCGGATGCTATTAGCGGTGCAAGGCCCGGAGCAAGACGCGAAAGCTTGGAGAATTACGTAAAACGTTTGGAAAAATTAGAAAGCTTGGCAAATTCGTTCGCAGGCGTAGAGCAATCATACGCAATTCAAGCCGGAAGAGAGATAAGAGTTATCGTTAAGCCCGAACAAGTAGACGACAACAAGACGATATTCCTTGCGAAAGAAATCGCAAAGAAATTGGAGGCAGAGCTCGAATATCCCGGCCAAATAAAAGTAAACGTTATTAGAGAATTAAGAAGCGTAGAATACGCAAAATAATAAATACGTAAACTTTGAAAAACAAAACGAAACCGATAGGTCAACACCTATCGGTTTTTTCTTTTTTCTAGAAAAATCGTTATGCTAAATTAACGATGATGGTGGGTAAAAAGCCGTAGTTAAGAGTGACGGACTTTGATTTAATCGATCTATCCGTGGTTAGTGCCATTATACAGTTACTGATATCGTTATCGGGTGTTTTGGTAAAAATATTGCCGATATTGTTATATTTACCCGAGATGTTGTATTCGGATATTGCGGCAACGCCCTTAATTAGCGCGTAGTCGCTCACCGTAGGTGGTGCAATATTATACGTGCCGACGTCCTCTGAGGATACTATGCTAAAATCACTCAATATTAGCGATTTTTGATATTTTGTAAGTAGGTGGTTTTTGAATGAATTATTGATAAAACTATAAAGTTCTGAATAGACGAAATCGTTCGCTTTTGCGCCTTCAACCTTGGTGAAGGTGTTGTAATATATACCGTCGATTACTTTTTGATTGGTTGATTGAAGGAAGTGACTATAGTCAAGCACGGTGGCGCAGTATAGTGAATATTGGGTGCCGTCGATACTTCTTATATACCACTTGACAGGTTCGACGATGAATGCGTATTCGGTGTTTTTTTCAACGGTTTTTCCGCTAGAAAAAGTTGCACGCGACACGCTCTTGTTGTTGAGAATGGCGTATGATTCACCTTTGTAGCGATAATACCCGGTATCACTATCGAATATGCCCTCTTTTTTGATGGTGTCAACGGTGTGAATGGATAGAGTAGAGGGGTAGTAGCCTAGATAAACGACGTTACCTAATATATGATAACCTTTATTTTCCATATCGGTAAGGAGTGCTTTGCCGTATCCGCAGTTATCGCACTTGCCGTCTAAATTGACGTCGGGGTGGTCGGCAGAAAAGCCGTTGTCGAGATATTTACAAGTCTTGCATGTGCCGTTAGCGTCAAAGTCGTGCGAGCCGTATTCGTCTAACTCTTTCGTGAATACGTCGTAACAAACGGTACAAGACTCCTTAACCGTTTTTAACGCGCAACAACCGTTATCGTAGATTATTTCGTTGCCACTAGGCACGTGCTCGCCTAGGGTTACTGCGTTGGAGCGCATTTCTTTCTTGCATATAGAGCAAACGTGAATGGTATAGCCGTACGCTAGGCACGTGCTCTTAACGGTGCGAGTTACTTCATACGCGTGATCGCCGAAGTCACCGTAATTCTTGTAGCTGACGTTGCACTTAGTGCACTTGTATTCTACGTAAGAATAAGTAGAGCAATCGCCCGAAAAAGTCTTAACCTCTTTGTAGTCATGCTCGCATTGTGCGGGAGGATTGGAGGGATCGGAATTGACGTCGCGAGCAAAAGTGAACGTTTCGCCAACTATCGAAATATACTCGTCGCCGTTGCGCGTGCTTGTCAATTTTAGGTATCCATTCTCAACGATAAAAGAACCCGAATACGTATATTCTATATTATCGCGCACGGTCATAATGAAAGAATAATATTCGTAGTCGACGGTAATAGAATAGTTGACGCCGTTGTCAACACAGGTATAGATTGCGGTGTCGGGCGAAGCGTCGTTACACGCAAACAAAGCCGTACAACATACGGCGAGAAGTGCAATTATTATAATGGTATAGAGTTTCTTTTTCATAATTCCTATTTATTATATAAAAAGAACCGCCTTGTGTCAATGCGGTAAAGGAAAAGTTAAGATTAAGTTAATCTAAAAGCCACCGTCGACGCCTATCGTCTGGCAGGTTACGTAGCGCGCTTCGTCGCTTGATAAAAAGTACGCGACGTCGGCAATTTCGGCAGGTGAACAAATTCTACCTAGCGCAACGCTAGAACAAAAGTCCTCTCTATCTTCTTGGGAGAATTTTCCATTCATAGCGGTATCTACGAAACCGCAGGAGAGGTTGTTGACGCGCACGTTGCTTAAACCTAGTTCTCTTCCTAGTGCGAGCCCGAAAGAATTAAGTCCACCTTTTGAAGCAGAATACACCGTTTCGCAAGAACCGCCAAATTTGCCCCAAATTGAAGAAATATTGACGATGCTTCCATTCTTATTTTTTACCATATTTTGCGAAATTGCGCGTGATAGGATAATGGGCGAAAGGAGGTTAATATTGAGAAGTTTTTGAACGCTGTCCACTGTTTCGTCACATAGCATATTGGTAGAAGAAACGCCTGCATTGTTGATAAGAACGTCAATATTGGGATGTTTTTCGGCAATTATGCGCGCAAATTCGTTAGTGCTGTCGACGTTAGAAAAATCGCATTGATAGAAGATAACTTTGTCGCCGTATCTAGCCGAAAGCTCTTCTATTTTTTCAAAATTCGAGCAAAATTGACCGATAACAAAATAGCCGTTATCGGCGAATTTTTTTAATAAAGCCTCACCAATTCCACCGCTTATTCCGGTGATAAATACCGTTTTTTGCATAACAAAAGTTTACAACAATACGCAAGGAATGTCAAGGTAAATTCGCAAGGTGTACTTGACAACGAGGCTATTATGTAATAATATTATTATGTATAACTGTTTTTAGAGCGCGCATAGTCGCGCGCACGCACCTATCATATAGGCGCGAAAGCGGTAAAAGGATAACTCACTAGTGAGTTAGGAGGTAAAGGAATGAAAGCAAAATGGTTGAAGATTATGCTTGTTGTAATGAGCATAGCGCTACTGATAGGAATGGTGGCGTGTTCGGATAGAGCGAACGATGATTTCACACCCGACAACGTGGGAGAGCCCGACGAAAAGGACACGGTGTATACCGTTGCCGTCTTTAACGATACTCTCTACAACGTCAACTATTATCTTGCTGGGCAAACGGTTATCCTTTCCTCCAAACAAGTCCCCGGCAAGCAATTCGTACGTTGGGAGATAGACGGTGAGGCGCTATCCTATCAAGAACAAACTACCTACGTGGTAGAAAAAAGCGCGGTAATCAAGGCTGTATACACCGCGACGACGTTGGTGGAAGTGGAAGACAACCTAGACGGTAGATTTACCGTTACTTTCGATGAGGACAACACGTTAGAAAGTGGCGTACTCTATCACGGTTATCATTTTGAAGTGGCGGTCCCCGTTAAACAATATTACACTTTCACGGGGTACTATAACGAAAATGGAACGAAGGTTACCGATTCAAAAGGTAAGTCTATCGTTGCGTACGATGGCACTTTTACCAAACTAGTACCGCAATTTAGCGAGAACGATTACGTCAATATCGTTATTAAGAACGGTGAAACCGGTGAAACGGTAAAGGAAGAAAAATGGTACGTTGAGGACGGCGACTACGAAGCGGTAGCATCGAACGTCGTTGATAGACAATGTGTCGGCTGGTTGGATAAAGCTGGCGAAGCCGTATCTAACAGTGCTAACCTTATGGTGAGTATGAAAGGGCTGGTTGCGGGTGCGACTTACGAATACACTGCGACGTATCGCGAAGCGTACAAACTAATGGTAATAAGCGGTTACGGTAGCGGAGCGTACGCAAAAGAAGACAAAGTCAATCTTTCTTGTACGGCGCCCGTAGGTAAGGAGTTCTTGTATTGGCAAATAACCGACGGTGACGTAGAGTACACGCTTGGTGTAAAGGTGGACGGAGAAAAAGAATATCTCGGTTTGATTAGCGGTAGCGAGTTCACCTATTTTGACGGAGAACGAAAGGTGACGCAAGACAACCTCGACGACGTAGGTTTGCTCGGCAAAAAATACGACTTCTTGATGGGTGATCTAGAAAGAATCGGCGTAGAGATCGTTGGCAAGCAGACGATAATAAGCGCGGTATTCAATCAAGTTATATTCTACCTTACCTACAAGCTCGACCATATGGTAGACGGCGTCAGCGCACTTGACGAGGCTGCCGCAAGCGAGCTATACGCTATGGGATTTGTTGAAAACAACGGAATTTTGGAAAAAACCGTAGGTTACGAATACAACGACGCTATCAGCTTAATTAACGTCCCCGAATTAAAGAACTATTCTTTCGAGAGATGGCAGAGCGCAACGGGTGCTGCGATACCCACTACTATGCCACAGAGCGACGTAGAATTAGTAGGTACGTTCAAAGCAAACAAATACAACGTAACGGTTGTTAGCCCTGCTAACGGCACGGTAAAGATCGGTTCGGGCGGTAACACGACGAGCGGTTATTATAGTTACAACAGCACGATTAAGATTTTCGTCACCGCTAATCTAGGTTACGAATTCGAAAGATGGCGTAACATAGAAGATATGGAGATTACGCTTGCCGAAGTTGAGCGCGACGAGGGTGAAGTTATATCCTACGTATTCGAATACGTTGTTAAAGAAAAACAAAGATTTACGGTAGACTTCGATACGCGTGAATACACCATTTTCTATTCGACTACCGTTTGGTATGACGGCAAAGACGTGACGGACGACGTTGGATATTTTGAAAATTATCAAGAGGGTTACAACCAATTTATAGAGAAAGTAAAATTCGGACAAGTGGGCACCGCGCTACGCACGCAACCGTCGACTAGCAGCATGGGGCTCGTTTATGCCGATTATTGGAGTGTGACGAATTGGGTGGTTCGCGATGAAGAGGGTAACGTTGATATGAATATCAATCCCAATAATTTCGTTATGCCGTCCTACAATATTTACGCACATTGTGATTACGAAATAAACAATTATCGCATAAGTTTGAGCGGTAACGTGGGTGTAGAGAGCTATTCTATCCGCACTATCAACGGAAAAGAAGCGGAAGAGTATCTAACCGATGAAGAAAATCTCACCTACACCGTACCGTATGGCTCGGACGTGCTTACCGACGTAAAATATAACGTAGGCTATGACGTAGGCGACGTACTAGGCGACGCTACGCTTATGGACGAAGAGAATGCTTTGCTTAACGCTCAACGAGTTAGCGACTATACGTACGAGATAGCGTTCAAAATGCTACTTTCGAAAAACAACGGTATTGCGTATTCGTTCTATTCTACGCAAAACAAGCACACCCTTTCGTACTACGTCAACGTAGACTACGATAACGTCGATCCCGATCTAGACATATTCGATTATCTCGGTGTGGACACAACGGCAGAAACGAAAGAGCACGATGGTAAGACGTATTATAGATTACTTACCGTTGACGACGGCGTTGAAACGAAAGAGCTTACGGTAGATAACTACGTTTATAATCAAAGGATCGAACTTTTTGCATTCGATGCAAGTATCGTTGCAAACAATAGATACAAATTCAATAATTGGAACAAGATTTATAACGGTAAAGCGTACGCAGGTATAAATATGCCTGACGGCGACGTATACGTGTACGGCGACATGGTACTAGATAGCTTCACGCTAGGTATCGGCACGAACAAGTTCGAATTCGACGGCAATCCTAGCGCTAACGTAAAGACGGCGAGCGATCTTGGCTTTACGCAAGACGGAGAAGAGGAGACCTTCGTCGACGGTAGCACGTATAGATATTATTCAACTATCACGCTAGAGCCTGCAGAGCCTACGGGCTACGATTTCGTACAATGGCAGGCAAGGACTACCTCGCAAGCGGGTGCAATTACCGACACCGTGCTTAATTTATCTGGTGAAGGTATACAAAAACAGGACGGATACTATTATCAAAACAACGCGGACGGCACGCTTACAGTATATCTAACTAAGAACGTCACCATTAGCGCAACGTTCAAGAAAAAGACGTTCAAGATGAATATTGCGAGCAACGAAGTAATGGTAAAGAGAGAGGGTGCAATAGGCGAATACTACTATGCATCCGACAAAGACGTTGTTTTGGAATACGGTATGCACCTTACCGTAGTGCTTAACGAAAGCAGAATAACGGACGGAAGCAAGGTATCCAAGATTAACATAGAGGACACCGATGGTGGCGTATTGAGCGCTGTGGACGTACCGCTTAATACCGAATACTATTACTACGAGCAAAGAGAATTCAGCCCCGAAGGTTACTACGTAACGGGCGATTTTATAGTCAATCCCGTAGTGGAAAGAATAAAGTACACCGTTACTTACGTGGTATACGATGCGCTTAACGACGTACATAAGTGGACGAGTAGCACCGAAAGAATTTTGGAAGATTCTAGCTATTCGATAGAGCTTAACGAAACGAAAGTCCTTATGAGAGAAGAGGAGCTTTATGCAAAGCTTGCCGAAAAAGAGATATCCACCAAAGACCTCATGTATAGCGGATGGTTCACGGAACTTAACGCGGACGTAACCGAAGGTGAAGGCTTCTTACAAGGTGGACGCCAGTATACCTCGTCGAAGAGCTACGAGCACAACGTAAAGAACGCTAACGTCACTTTCTATTGCTATCTAATAGAGATGTATGATTTTGTGGCAAGCGGTAGCGGAGTAGAAATAAGAATAAACGACGTCATTAAGAATACGCCCGTATACAATTCTTACTTTACCGAAGTTTACCATTCGTTAGAGTTACCCAGCGTTGGTAAGAATAGCGAAAAGGTAATAGAAGTGGGCGATTTTGCCAAAATGGTAGGTATAGAAGAGGTTGTTATACCTAGTGACGTCACAACGATAAAAGAGAGTGCGTTCTCCGAATGTACGGGACTAAGCGCGATTATTTACAACGAGAAGCTAACGACGATAGGTCCGAAGGCGTTCTTTAAGTGTACGAGTTTGACGTCCGAAGCGACGGAGAATATCCCCGAGAATGTGGCCACGATAGGCGAGAGCGCGTTCGACGGCTGCGCCTCGATAGAAAGAATAGTTGTTATTAGCAGTATTGCCGTTCTACAAAACAAAGCTTTCGCTAACATACCGAACCTCAAAGAGGTTGTTATCAACACGCCGAAAATTATCAAAGAAGAATCGATAGGTAACGGTATATTCAGTCTATCGGGTTCGGAAACCGAGGGTGGTTTTGACGTAATATTCGGCGATCAAATTAGATGCGTATATGCAGACTACTTCCGTTCGAACGAGAACGCGGACTTCGGTAGATATCTCGGAAACGTTACGATAGTGGGTAGCGAAAAAGGCGTAGAAATTAACTCGCTAGCTTTCAAGAACAGCGGTTTAAGAGGTATTACGCTAAGTGCGAACGTAACTAACGTGGGAGAAGAAGTGTTCTTCGGTTGTAAGAATCTCTCTACCGCTGATTTAAGCCTAACTACGATAACCGCGTTAAAGAACAGCACGTTCAGACAAAGCGGTGTCAAGGAAGTTGTGATGCCGTCTACGGTGACTTCGATAGGTACGTATGCTTTTGCAGGCTGTGACAAGCTAGAATCGTTATACTATACGGCAAATACGGACGGTACGTATGCGCTAACCGCTATCAACAGGGGCGCGTTCCAATATGAGGACGGCGGTGTGAAGACGTCGATCGTGCGTTTCGTTGACGCTAGCGTAAGGGTGGACGTGGTGAGTGACGCAAGCAGTCATAAGGAGATAAGAATTCCTGAGGGAATAGCAACCATACAAGACTACGCGTTCAACAGCTGTAACGGAATGGAAGTGCTCGTAATACCTAGTACGGTAACAACCATTGGTTCTTTGGCGTTTGCAGAAATAAAAACGCTCAAAGCGATAACCTATAACGTAATCAGTGCGGCAACTTCCGGTAACGTGTTCAGTAACGCTGGCGCTAGGGGAATGACGCTAACGATAGGCGACAAGGTAGAAGCTATCCCGGCTAACGCGTTCAACGGCATGGGCAACCTTGCTAGTTTGACCATACCTAAGGGCTTGACGTCCATAGGTGCTAACGCGTTCGCAAACATTCCTACACTAGAAGAAGTTAATTACGAAGCAAGCAATCTTAACGATTTGGACGGTAGTATTTTTGCAACGAGCACCACGCCCGTACCGATGGTTATCAATATAGGCGCGAGCGTAGAGCAAATACCTGCTAATTTGTTTAGCGAAATTGGAGATTTAGAAAAAATCAACGTTTTGACGGCAAGTTCGGGAAGTTTGACAATAAGGAACAACGCGTTCAAGGGCGTTCGTAAGCTAGCGGTACTAGATTTACCGCAAATGGCGGAGCTTACGCTAGAAAACGGCTCTTTCTACGATGCAGAAATCGGCAAAGTAACGTTTAGCAATAAAATAGAGAAGATAACGGTAAACAGCGGTGCGCTCGGTGGAAATAGTTATCTCGAAAGCATGAGTATCGTTTACGCGGGTACCGAGATAGCGCCGAAGTCGGCATATCTAGGCGGTGGCACGCTCGTTTCTACCTTGAATGCAAGCGGTGGATACGATACCGTGGTAAGCGGTGGTGCAATCAACGTGGAGAAGAACTTGTTGATAGACTACGACAATACTCTTTCTCTTGTTGCTAGTACGATATCGGTAGCTGTAGGCGAGCTACGCGTAGCGGGTGGATTTACCGTTGACGGCGAGTCGGCACTAACAAAAGATGCTCTCGAGCCTGGTACCGTGGTTGCTATACCTGGAAGCGAAAGCGACCTTATTCAAAAAGCTGACGGCACGATTGAATACGATGCGTTAGAGATAGAGAGAGAAATCACCGTTAACAGCGCTCTCGACGTAGCGTTCGACGTTATAAGAATTATGCAAAGCTCTATACTCACCTTGAACGGCGGCGCGGAGATAATTGCCGAAAGCAGTATAGATTTAAGCGGAAAAATCATCGTTAATAGCGAGGTAAGCTTGATAAGTGAAGGAACGAAACAGGGTTCGGGCACAATAGAAGCAAGCAACGGCGCACAAACGGTGGTTAAGATAGACGATAGTCAAGAGAAAGCAATCAAGACGTACGTAGATAACGTCAACAATACCGCGCTTACGGTAAGCGCAGGCAAGGTAAGCATAACGCTTGGCGAAAAGCAATTCGTTGTAGAAAGCGGTGCGACGGTTACGACTAGCGGTGCGTTCACGTGGGATGAAGACGAGGTATTTACCCTCAACGGTACCCTTATCAACAACGCTAGCGCATACGTAAGCAAGCTCGTTATGGATAGCGAGGCTGTGTTAACCGTTAATGAAAAATTCACCGTTTACGGCGCAAACGGTGGCGATTATCCTATGATAGAGGACGAAAGCAAGATAAAGGCAGGCGTCAACAAGACGAGTGCCGTTACGGGCGGAACTAATAGCGTATACTACAAGGATCTAGCGCAAGCTTTCGGTGACGACGTAGGCGGAGAAACGGGTATCGTACTCAACGTGCGCGAGGATATGACTAGTGCTAACACCGTAAGCATCAGCTATGACGCGGAGGTAAGGCTCAACGGTAAGACGTACGGTTACACGGGCAATAACGAAGCGTTCGCGGTAAGCAATGCGTTGACGATAAGCGGTGGTACGCTGGATGCCGACGACGGAACGGCGTTCGTGGTAGACGGCGGTAAGGTGTTAACCGTAGACGGCTTGACGGTGCTTGCAATCAATGCGTTCTTGATGGGAAGCGGTTCTACTCTATCGGTAGAGCAAACGGAAATAACGGCAATAGAAACGGGTATCACCGTTGAAGAGGGTGGCGCTACCGTAACGGCAAGCTCTATTAGTTTGCTTGCAACCGTAGGTATCGAGGGCGCAAAGGGCTCGAAGATAAATATCAATCAATCTACCGTTGAGGCGGAAGATTACGCTATATATATGAGCGAAGACACCGCGTTCACAACGGCAACGGACAACGGAAGTACCGTCAACGTAAGCGCAACGCACTTATCTTCGACGGGCAATATAGCAACGCAAGACAATCTACTTGCTACCGTATACGTAGGACATCTAGCAACGGTGACGATAGTCAATAATCTCGGAGAACTCGTTAAGAGCGAGAGCGGAACGGCAATTTTATTAGACAATAGATTTATTCCCGACAGTGGTGACGGTGCGTTCAGCACAGAAGATTATGCAACGTATACGGAAAAGATAAAAGATAAACTTTACGTAGACGTATCAAGCTGTAACGTAACGGGTGAGCTTGCTGAAGTCGTTCGCGGTCAGTACGCGCGCGGATACGAAGGAAGAATAAAAGTTCGCAGTAACGACATAGTGGGCTTGACGCTTACCGAATGGAGTACGGCGATCAATTATGCAAAATACGTCAAGAGTGCGGAAGAGGATACCGCTATGAGTGCAAGCACGGCTAGCAAACCTTACGTTGCGCTCGGCACGACGGTAGAAATAGACGTTGACGTAACCGAACAAAATCTAATCGTAGCCAACTACGCTAGTCAGTTAATCTTTAATGCGCAAGAGGTAGCAGGCGAAGTGCTAGCCGAGAAAGTGACGGAAATAACCGTTTCGTCGGCGCTGACAATTAAGGACGGCGCGGAAATCGGTGCGAACAGAGATTCTGCTTACAAGACGCAAGTGGTAGTTCAAGGTGGTGCAACGCTAACGCTAGAGGGCGCAGGCATACCCATCAACACGGTAAGCAACAGCGGTAGTCTATACGTAAAAACGGCAATAGAGGACGACACGGTAGACGTTACGCTATCGTCAACGGGTGTTATGGCTGTAGAAAGCGGTGCTACGTTAAAGATAAACGCTTTGACGCTAGATAACACGGATGCATCGTTTACTAACAACGGCACGCTCGTTGCTAACGACGTTCTTACCGCGGGTAGTTTCGTAACGGCAGGCGGTATGACGGTAAACAACAAGTTAACTACTAGCGGTACGTTTAGTCAAAACGCACCTCTTACTGCAGGTGAAATAGAAAGTACGGGCACGTATACGATAGGTGCGGACACGGCAAGCATTGACGTAAAGGGCAACCTTTCGGTATCGCACACCTTTAACGTTATATCAGAAGTCACGGTAGAGGGTGAGTTCAATATGACGGGCTCGTACACCTTGACGATAGCAAATACGTTCTTGGCAGACCATTTTACCAATAACGGTATGATGACCGTGTCGGAAGGTGTAACCCTAATGGTAACGGAAAACCTCGTCAACAACAAATCGATACAAAACAACGGCGAGATAGAGCTAGGCGGTACGGTATATAACGACGGTGAATATAGAGAATTCGGCACGCTAGTTGCAGTTGGCTTCATCAATGCTAACCAAATAGCGGGCGCAACGGCAACCGTATGGGGCGCAGGCTCGATGGAGATAAACGGAAACTTGGTTAACAAGGGTTCGTTGGCTACGTACGGCGTATTGTCGGTATCGGGCGATTATTCGAATAACTCTAGTGACGGATTCACGGCAAGCTTCGTGGCTAACGCGGGTACAACGTTCTTGGTAGGTGGTGACGCATATAACCTTGGCGAAAATAGTACGTTTGCGTTGTTGGAAGAAGTTATTATCGAAGGTACTTTGTATAACGTGGGCAAGCTATCGATAGAAATCTCTAACACGATAGGCGGTATAGAAAACACGGGTGAAATAAAGGTTGTGGGAAGCGGAACGACGCTCACTCTTGACACCACCTCTTATAGCCTAGGCGGTAGACTACTTGTGGACAGTGAAGCTATTATAAAAGCAAGCACGAGTGCAAAGGTATTGTTTACGTCGGGTGCGGTTATCGTTGTAAGAAAGACGGTTTCGGGAATGATTGAAAAAGTAGGCAAGATAGAAAGCAGCGTTGCCGTATATCTAGAAAGCAACGTTGTCGTTTGTGACCAAAGCGAAGCAATCAAACTTTATGCGGCAAGCAGTATAGACGGCGAGGCGGTAGAGCTTCTCGAAGACAACGGATACGTGCTTGCAGAATTACAACAATTTGGTGCACACAACGGTCAATATGCAAAATACACGCACGTATGTACGCTTAGCGTTGTTGCGCCTACTTGCGGAGCGCAGGGATATAGCGAATGTGGTACGGAGGCCGTCAATATTCTTGTAGATTCAACTTCGGGAATATACGCAGTATATTCGCACGATGGACAATTCGATATTCAGCCTGCAACGGGTGACCACTACTACACCGGTGACTTTACGTGGGTTGATTATTCCGACGAAAACGGCGTGCTTGATCCTAGAGCGCTACACGCTACCGATTGCGTTAATTGCGACACTGTCAACGGACAATTGATAGTGCTAAGTAAGGACCTTACTGAAATGGAAGCTTTGGATAGATTGGCTGGACTATTAAAGACGGAAACGAATACCGAGACGAGTGGAACAATGATTCAAACGACTACCACGACTACGGTAGAGCACAAAATAACGATAGTTGGATACGGTAGCGATATGAAGCTTGGCGAAATTCCGCAAGACGGCTCGATCTGTCAAGACGTTATGGTTAACGGTGACGTTTACACCGTTGTTGCCGTAACGGTGACGATAACTACTACGGTAACGACACAAAGAGGATCTTACGGACAACCCACAACGAATACGTCCGAGCAAGAAGAAACGATGTATATAGTAGTTCAATAGGGGTTATATGATAGTATATTTTAGCGGAACGGGCAATTCTTATTACGTAGCGAAGTCGCTTGCTGGTATAGGCGATAGGCTTATAGACGTAATGGTTGAGCCCGCTCAACCGCTTGTTGATGAGAGAATAGGGATAGTTTTTCCGTGTTACTGCAATGATGCGCCTAAGGAATTAATTGCGTTTTTGGAAAAATCGAAGATACAAGCTAATTATATCTACGCGGTGGCGACGTGTGGCGCGAGCGCAGGAAGCAGTTTTCGCTCCATTCAATACGTTTTGCAATCAAAAGGTCAGCGCCTTGCGTACGCAAAGAGTATCGTAATGCCCGATAGTTGCGTTATGCTTGCCTTTTCGCCCGACGTGGTAAAAAGGCTACTTGACAAGCAGGACGAGAAAATAAACGCGGTAAAAAAGGCCATTTTTGCAAGCGAAACGATAAGAATTAAAGCTAAAAAACCGCACGGCTTGTTTACTCGCATGGTGTGGAGTGCGTTCAAAAATATCGTCGGCATTAAGAAGAAAAAGTCGGACGAAGAATTGTGTATTAATTGTGGCGAATGCGTAAAAGCGTGCAAATTAAACAACGTAAGCGTGTCCGACAATAAGGCGACTTTCGGTGATAACTGCTGTAACTGCTTTGCGTGTATCAATTCTTGTCCCGCTAATGCGATAAGCTTCGGCAAGATAAAAGCAACGGACGAAAAGAGATATAAGCACCCGATTTATAAGCATTAAGAGTAGTTTTGCTTGAGATAGAGAAAATTAAGAAAAAACAAAGGAAGGAATTTTAGAATATTTTTGTTATGCCAAAAACTCTAGAAGTATTTAATATTTGGTACTTTATGTACGTGATAATAGGCGCCTTGATAGTGATAGGCGGTTATTTTTTGATGAGAAAACGTTCAAAAAGAGCGCAAAAGATCTTTATTTTCACGCTATGTGCAATTAATTTAGCGGTGCATTTTCTAAAACTTCTTTTGCCCGAATATCAAGTTGACTATCCGTCTTCTTGGCGAAAAACAACGTTTGAAAGCATTTGCGACGTAAGCGTGCTCACTTTCCCCTTTATATTCATGACGAAGAATAAGACACTTAAAGATTATATCGTGCTACTTAGTATGATAGGTGGTGCGGTAGCGTTCTTCGTGCCCACGGGCGCGTGGGGATTTGAGCCGTTTAGGTTGGCAACGGGTAGATTTTACTTATCGCACCTATTGCTCGTATGTGAAGGCGTATACATGATAGCATTCGATATTCATCGCCCCGCTTACGAAAGACTATGGCGCGCGCCGATAATGCTATTCTTAGTGCTAGGGCTCATTCTCGTCAATGAGGTAATCGTAAGAAGCATAGGTCTAACCGAGCAAACTTTAGGTGAAATGCTAACTAACCTAGAACAACGCAACGCTATCTACCTATTCGGTTTCCCTGAAAATATCGCCGATAAGCTTACTTTCGTCACCGCGCTAGTGCCCGACTTTATGAAACAAGGTTTCGACTTCTACGGTAACGGTGCGTCTTGTGGATATTGGCCGTGGTTATGGATGTTCTGCCCAATAATGGTCTATGGCGAAATCTTCATTCACCTATTCGGTCTTATTTGGGAACATAAGCGTATCAAGGAATACTTCAAGAAAAAGAAGTTAAAAAAAGACAAAGCCGACGTTGCGTATTAATTAGCCAAAATCTTATTTTAGGATACCAAAAAACGAAATAAAAACACCCCGAAACACAAAATTGCGTTCGGGGTTTTGTTTTGTGTTGCGTGTAAAGAACTAATATTCTACGCTATATAACGTCAGTCCGCAAGCGGGGTAAGTTTTGCTAAGAAGTGTTCTTTCACCGCTCTGTATTGCGCTTTCTATTGCGCTAACTTCGCGCCTACCTAATCCGATATCGACGATGGTGCCAGCTATTATTCTCACCATATTATAGAGAAATCCGTCGGCTTTGACACGGAATATATATCTGTCGTTGCCGTCTTTTATCAGCTCACATTCGCTGACCGTTCTAACGGCATCTTCTATTTTTGAGTGCGACGCCATAAACGACGAAAAGTCTTTTTTGCCGATATATCGTTCACACGCTTCGCTTGCGCGGTCGAAATCGAATTTCTTCGGATAGAAAAATTCCCTACCATCGAAAAACGGATCTCTTATTTTGGAATTTCTGATAACATAGATATACTCTTTTCCAAGCGAGCTATATCTTGCGTGGAAGCCATCCTCTCGCCAAAATGCTTCCGTTACGGCGATATCGTCGGGTAGAACTCCATTGAGAGCGATCGGGAGTCTCGATATATCGGAAAACTCGAAATCTTCTCCAAGGTGCGCGTAATATTCGTTTGCGTGTACTCCGCTATCCGTTCTGC
>JAZSMH010000012.1:0-25204 GCA_045535785.1 Clostridia bacterium | reverse complement strand
GTTGTTAGCCGCATAGTTACGGAATCTATCGCAGATTTGTTCTAGGTTAAATCCATAACATTCGTATTCACGCGGAACGAATTCGGTGTCGGCATACTTTACGTCAACTTCCGTTAGCTTGTAAAAACGGCTTTCGCCTTCCTTTCTTTCACTACTAGTGTCTTCACCTTCGTTGCCTTCTAAGATATCGTATCCGTTGTATGCTATTTTTAAGCCAAGGATACGATCCTTTTCTTTAGTCGTTTTCATTAACTCTTTCTTAAGAGTATCGATTTCTGCGATCAAATCTTGATTAAGGACCTTGTCGCCAACGAGGCGCTTGATGAGCTTTCTTCCAAAGAATACCGCACAGAATAGTATTGCCAAAAAAACAAGTACGACTAGCACGAAGCAACATATCGCACCGGCAATTTCACCAGCCGACATATCGGGCTTGTATTGGTTGTAGATAACAGCGTATTTGGAGAAATCGAACATTTGGTACAGCGCGCCGAATACACCGCCACGGTTACCCAAAGTATCGGGATCTGCATAAAATAGTCCCAATATTCCTCCGAAGAAGATATCACAAAATGCTTTGAAGAAATTAGTAAATGCGCCCATTTTTTTATCCTTAATCTATGTATTATTTTTAGTTAGTTTGAGTTTGATTATTTAGCGTTTCTATATATTCACCATGGAATCTAAATTCAGTTAGTCCACCCGTTTCGCCAATATCGTCGTTAGTCATATTGAATCCATCGAACCAGCAATAAAGTCTTACGGATACAGTATCGTGATGTTTTACAACGAAACTAAATTCCGACTGACTTACGTCTGTCCAACTTCCTACGTATTCATCGTCTGTGCCGGGTAGTTCTTCAGCGTTTACGTCGGGATTCATACTATCGTAAGTAAGCGCCCTATTGACGAAATAGATATTTTCGTCCACGTATGCGTCTTCCTCTATTTTACCGTAATAGATACGTTCGTTATGGCTAAGTATACCTTGTAGCGCACCGTTAACGAATACCGCAACACGAAGTTTTCTATGTAAGTTGCCGATATAAGAATGCGTTATCGTTACGTTCATATCAAAATCGGGATTCATATTGTAGAGATAGAAAGTGCTACGTTCCGCCCAGTCTTGCCCTAGATCGTCTCTAACCGTACAAGGGGGAGTGTAGGGTACACCGTCACGGAAATATACTTCGCGTATCTCTTGTTTTTCTGCATCGTATTTAAGCGTGGTTTGTGCCGTTTGGAAAGAATCCAAAAATTCAGCCCCTGTCATTCCTTTCGTCGGTGCAACCGTGGGCATACACGGACTTACTTGTCTAAATTCCACCGCCATAGGAAGATCAAAGGTTACGAACCCAAGCTCATTGACGTATGTCTTTACAAAATCGTCCCAAGTGATATCCTTTTCCCAATTATGTAGATAATCGTCCCAGCCGACCATTAGCTCACCGTCACCGTCACGCACTGCCGCAACGAAGTCGATAGTAGATACGTCTACCACGTTGTTAGACGAGAACCACGCAAAAGTCGCCGTACTGAGAGCAGTGATAAGTAATATCACGAGTATTATAGTAACGAGAAGAGAAGAAGTAAGCTTAGTCTTTTTCATTAGTTATTACCCCCTTCGTCGTCGGGTATGTTGTCTTGCCAAATATTGCCTGGCGCGTTATCTTGCGTACCGTCGCTAGGCTCTTCAGGTGCTATCGTTTCGCCTAAGTAGTTGATATCGAGAGTGATTTTTTTGGAGCCGTCTTCGTCTATCATATCAACTCCGTCGAACCAAACGACCACTTTTGCTTTAATATAACTGAGCGCAGGAACGTTGAAAGTGATATTTTCCGTCCTTACGTCGTACGCCATGTTATTGTTGAGTTGGTGATTTTCTAATACACCATAGTGTATCTTTTGATTTTCGTCTTTAGCACCATATCCGCGAAGAATAAGTTCCCCCGTAGGTCCGTCACTCGTGAAGATAGCAAGGCGTACCTTGTTGGAGATAGGATATTCAACTGATACGTTAGTACCGGGTGCAACGTAAGTTTCGGCAGTTATGGTATAAGATACCGTTATTTTCATATCAACGGTAGATTTGTTTGTTAGATAGAAAGTATTCTTATCGCCGTCTTTTTCAAGAAGCGAATAGGGCGTAGTATTAGGATTGGTTTCTAGTTTCACCGCCCAGAACCCACCGTCGTTGAGTTCTTGCGTTGCTTTATTGAATGAGTTTATGCCCGATATGTTATCAAAGTTTGAAGAGCCAACGGTACCTAGATACTTCGGTATCATCGGAGCCAAACCTTTACCTTCTTCAATTGGTGCAATAGGTAAGTCGTATTGATATTCACCTTCTTGCAAAATATCCCACGATATGCAAAGTTCACCGCCAGCATCGTCTTGAGAAGACGAGTAGAACGTTAAATCTTCTATCGTGACTAAATGTGCGACGTTGTACCACGCGAACGTTGCTGTAGAAATAACGACAAGAAGCACTACTATCATTAGGGTAGTAGCGAATAACTTATTAAGCCAGTTCTTGCCTATGGTTATGTTAAGTGTTTCGTTCTTCTTCATAATTCTATTCCGTTGCGGGCTTTGGTACCGTCTCGAATGCAAATTCTATTCTTAGGACACCACCAAGTATATCGTTAACACATTCAGGATCCCAGCCTTCTAGCCATATTATGATAGAGTACTTGACCATATCACCGGGATTTAGCATGAACCCTTTGTTATAAAAAACGTATTCTTCGTCATAAAAAGGTGTAGCAAGCCAAGCTTCGTTACTCTTTTCTTGTACGATAGATAGTTTTCCTTCCGAGTCGCTCGTTATGGATATAGGTGCGTAAATCTCGTTAGTGGGTACCACTCTTTCGGGATTTCCGTTCTTATCTAAATGTGCATAAACCGATATTTCGTAATTCTTTACTAGCATTACACGGAGCGCTGTATCAAGGTCCTTGGTCGCTTGAGTCATTCTTAAGAATTCATTGTAATATTGTACGTCGCTTGTAGTATTCTTCAAGAAAAACGTTGCCGCAATGAATTTATCTTCTTTACTGCTCTGTTGACCTTCGCCCGATACTATATCGAGTAGCTTATCTTGAATAGGAGTATCTCTATGCGGACTCTTATATAGACTAGTGTTGTCCATCGTGTCCGGTCCTTCTATTTCAAGCATTTGCGTGCCGGGTAAGAAATTCTCGGTAGGGGATAACGATAGTATCTTGCTACCTTCTTGTTGAACGTATATGCTATAGTTGTTAATTCTAACCGCTCCGTAAAAACCGTATATAAGTCCGCCTATGAGCAAAAGGCATGCAAGGATAATAGCGATTATGATTACCGCTTTTCTTTCCTTTATCTCTCTGCGTGCTTTTTTGTTCTTTACTACGTACTTATACTTCGACGGATCTGCAGGTGTGGTATTGTCTACGCCTTTTTTACCTTTTTTGCCTTTTTTCAATTCTTTTTCGGCACTTTCTTCGGTATTAAGGTTAGAATTATCTACACTTTCGTCGAAAGCTTCGTTCTTTACTTTTTTAGCCATATACTCTTCTTATCGGCATTATTTACCGCGCTCTTATGGTAAATAACGGTTCAGTGTCCGTTGTTTTCCTATTTATTTTCGTCAGTTTCTTCCGTACTTTCACTCGCGCTTGTACTATCTTGAAGAGAATCAAAAGTTTCATTTATCTTCTTTTGTTGAGCAAGGTATTCTTCGATAGCCTTACGCTTGATCTCTTCTTCGTCAATAGCACTTACTTCCGCGCTTGCCGCTTGTACCTTTGCCATCTTAGCTTCCATTATCATTCTTACTACTAAGATAATGTTATAGATAAAGAGTGCAACTAGCGGTATTACTATTACTAGTAAGAAGTGCGTCGAGTCTTGTAGCCAGTTAATTGCCGCACCTACGCCCTTTAGGTGAGTAGAGTATACCGCAAGTACTTCGTTAGGATTGAGATACTCTTTTACCGTGTTAGCGTCACCGAGTATTTCGTACGTGTCCGCTAGTCCGTCGTTATCATTATCTACTACGCCGACAATTCTGTGGGTAATTAATGCTTCGTATCCGTTTACGTTACCTACGTAGGTTACTATATCACCCTTATTCAGGGTACGTTTGTTTTCAGGATTCTTCGCGATAACAAGGTCGCCTTTTTGGAATCTTGTCTTGATGTCAAATCCCGTCTCAGCGTAATAACTATCTTCACCCTTCATACTGTCCGATAATACGGGTAGTAACTTGGTGTTGCCTTCGCCTAAAGTTGCCGAAGAAGCAATAGGGTTAGCAATAACGATAGCACTTACCGTGATAGCAATTAGTATTATAGCTACTTGTAGAGAAGTCACCACTATATCAATGATTTTTCTCTGCTTTGGAGTCAACTTCGACTCCTTTTTCGTTTTTGTTTTCATATATCTCCATGAACAAGCATTTTTGCTTGTCCGCATTTAGTAAATGTTAAATGTTGTTTGACAAAAAGCCTAACCCCACGCACCCGCATACGCGGGCGCGTGGGCGCTTCATATTAAGATGGTTGTTATCTTCTAAATTATGTTATGTATTAATAATTAAGATAACGTTTCATTTATTCGTTATGAATAAAAAGTCTTGCTTATTAAGCAGCGAAGTTGAACGAGAAATCTACGGTTTCGCCTGCGAATTCTTGAGTTAATGCGGTACCATCAAACCATGCATATAATTTAATTTCTACATAGTCACCATCTTCACCAGCTTTTGCAAGGTTGAATACGATGTTGGCAACACCATCACCGGAGTCTAAGTCATCAGCTTCGGTTCCGCTAGTGGGTACGCCATATACGTAAGAACCACCTAGTACGCCTTTGAAAGAAAATTCTTCTTCGCCAGTTGTTTTTGTAAATACAGCAACTCTTAATAATGCCATAACTTCTGCGTCACTTTCAGCATGCTCAGTTGCCATAGTCATAGTTACGTTTGCAGCAGCATTAACGTTTTTGTTTGCTACGAAGAAACTAGAATATGTTGCTTCTGCAGCATCAGCTACGGACCAAGGAGTAGCGGGAGCTACGTTATCATTAAATATGCCAGTAGCTGATAAGGTGTTAGTATTAAATGAAGGAGTACCAGCGGTTAATTCAGCAGTAGGACACATAGGAGCGAGTGCACCAGCAGCGTTGTAGAATTCAATAGTGCTAGTTTTTGCGTCTTTTGTCCAACCTACCGTAATGTTTGCAGCACTAGATTCTGCAGAAGTGATAGAAGCAGAAGTAGCTGCACCAGTGCCAGCAGCAGTATACCATGCGAAGGTAGAGGTAGAGATAGCAACTACTAGTACAACTACCATAAGAACGGTCGTGATAAGCATTGATCTTTTAGTGTTTTTCATTTTTTCATTCTCCTTTTAAGATTGAATAAGTTTTTGTTTTTTTGTTTTATAATTCTTACGGTCATTTTACGCGGTATGCATTACGCAAAATTTATTTTGTCGGAGCGTTCGCTCCTTGCTAATAAGTACTTAAATTAGTTTAAGTATTTTTTGGGAGTAACCTCCGTTTCCGAATAAACTTTGCGTTATCGGCATTTAGAATAACCATCTTTTTTTGTCTTTGCATACCTTGTTAATTCTCCGTAATTATTATTATCGTTCCTTACACAATGTTGATTAATTCCTGACGGAAAAATAATGCGTAATACTTCGTCTTGCGCTCGGGTATGTACCGCAGTGGGTACATTTTCCTCGCGTAAGTCTTGTCTTCCTTGTATTTTTCTCGTCACGTCACTACGTTAATTAATCACCATAGTGACGTCACTCTCTTTTTATCGTTTTGTATTTTTATTGTATATAATATGTATACTTATTTCTCTTTCGCTACCAAGGGTAGTTTTTTCATATATTTTACCGCGTGCGGTATATTTCTATCGGGCTCGCAACTAGCGAAACCTTGTATTACGTCTATATCGTGCATTACGTAGTGCTTGCTTTCCTTATTGTCTTCAACACCACTCATTACGGTAGTTATACCTTGTACGGTGGTATAACCCGTTATCATATCGAGTATAGCCGTTCTTCTTGCGTCGTTTTCTCTATAGTAGCGCGCGTCTAGGCGTAGGTAATCCATAGCGTAGTCGGTTAATAAATCAAGACCAAAGTCAACGCCTACGTCTATCATTACTTTTGCACCTAAGCTACGTATTTCGTCTATACCGTCTTTACCTTTTTTGCCGAGAGCAGCGAGCATGCCCGCATCGAAAGCAAGTATAAGTCTACTGCAGTCGTTATTTGATAGTAACTTAACTAACTTCTCGTGCGAATGCTTTCTCGCAAACGTTCTACAACTTATTGCTAGGCAAAAAGTATATTTTTCATTTTCCTTAATATCTTCAAGCACCTTTTCGATAGCGAATAGGTTAAGTTCTTCCGACCTTTCACTAT
The DNA here is from genome assembly GCA_045535785.1 of Clostridia bacterium. Lineage (GTDB taxonomy): Bacteria > Bacillota > Clostridia > Christensenellales > DTU072 > CAG-1782. The sequence goes on along the minus strand of JAZSMH010000012.1, from coordinate 18,785 downwards.
TTTCCGCTATAGCTACGTATTGCGGTGGTAGTAGTTTACCTAAGAACTTGTCGTTAAGTACTTGTTGCACGTTGAGATAATTTATCGTGCTATCACCGTTTTGACACGCATCGTAGAAGTAGACGATAGGTTCGGTTAAAGCAACCGATCCCTTAATCGTAGTAGCTTGTTGACGTAATGCCTCTAACTTTGCTCTACCTTTTTTCTTATCTACGTCGAAGTCTTCACCAAGTAATTCTTCGATAATGTTGCGCGTAAGTTCGTGCTCGATAGGGTCGTATTCTACGCCGTCGTACTCTTTTTCTACGGGTGCAATACCTTCTTTACCCCTTATTACCGCATAGGGGTTAAGGGGATAACGCTCTGCGTAAGCAACGGGCACGTAAACTTTCTTTTTTACCGTACCTGCGCTTGTAAGTATGCTATCAATAAGTTCTATCGCTTTATCGATAGGCGCGTACCTTTTATCCTTTTGACCGCGCTTAACCATCATAACCGCCGTCATATCTTTGTGAACTTTGTCACTAGATTTCTTTAAGAAGGGGATATCCGCTATCTCGCCGTCGTACTTAACGTATATCTTCAAACATTCGGGCGCTATCTCGAATTGAGCAACGGGCTTTCTCTCTACGAAGAAATATTCCGCAACACCGTTATATCTTTGCTTGGTATTCTTGTAAGAGAGAATGGTATTCTTCATCTTACTGTAAGCAAGTTTTATATCGTTAACGCTCATTCTTAGGCGGTTTTCAAAAACGTCTTCGATTATCTCTCTGTTATAATCGTCCGTCTCAAACCCAATACCAACTTCGTCCGCACCTTCTTGCGTATCAAAGAAGTTTTCAACGACTACGTTTACTTCGCCCTTTTCGATAGTAACTTCAAGGTCGGCTAGCTCTCTATTTACCGCTTCTAACTCTCTCTCTAACTTTTCGTCTTCGGTGAGATTTTCTTCGATCGTCTCTACGCTTTCACCTTGCTCACTTGCTTCTACGCTTTCAGCTTGCTCATTTGCTTCCACGTTTTCTTCTGTGGATAAATCCACGTTGCTTTCGTTGGTTTCGATAGTATTTTCTACCGCGTTTTCTTCAAGATTTTCGTTATTTATTTCTTGCACGCCAAAATCCCCGACGGTGGTCGGGGTGGTCTCGTTTTCGTGTTGAGTTACGGCCGTAGCGGTTTGAATTTCTTCAACCGTATCTACGGATACAGAATCTTCGTTGTTCATAGCGTTTTAGTGTTTTTGGTATAGGGTGTGTATAACACTGCCCAAGTTTATTCCATTGTAACCCGAATTACAAGTTTCGTCAATACCCAAATTATATAATATATAATAAACACAACATTTTGGGGCATTTTATGTGGATAACTACAATTTTTGCAGTTCAACATTTAAGATTATTTTAAGGCTATTTTAAGGTTTTATCTTTTTCCATTTCGCTTGCAACAATTTTTGCGCTATGGTATAATGCACTCGAAGGTTTTCGGCAAACACTTCAATATAAAAAAACCGAGGTATATTTTGAAAAAGAGAAGAACACTTTTACTTGCCCGTACGGCAATTTTGACGGCAGTCTACGTTGCGCTTACTTACTGTCTTATCCCCATCGCGCACGGCACAATTCAATTCCGCATATCCGAAGCACTTACACTTCTACCGCTCGTCTTTCCCGAGAGTGTTTTTGCAGTGTTTTTTGGGTGCGCGCTAGCTAATATCACTTCACCGTTTGGTATCTACGATATCGTCATAGGTTCGCTCGTTACACTCGTTGCAGGCTTCCTTACTTTCTTAGTAGGTAAGTATGTAAAGAACACCGCGCTCAAGATATTTTTAGGCGGACTTCCGCCCGTCCTTCTTAACGCGTTTATCTTGCCTATTATTTGGTACTTTTTTGGTGGCGAACCCGCATATTTTGTCAACGTTCTTTCGGTATTTATTTCCCAAACCTTATCCGTTTATCTAATCGGTATCCCACTTTATTTTGGCGCAAGACGATTAAAAAATCGCGAAAAATAATTCGCTACAATTTGCAAAAAAATATTAAAAATCTATCAAAAATATTTTTATCAAAAACTTACGAAAATTGCTAAAAAAAATAAGCGGTTTTTTCCGCTTATTTACTTTGTCTTTTTTGTCGTATCTTCCAACTAACGAAGCCGTATATATCACTAAGGAAGAATATGCAAAAACATATCACCATTGGCAAATAGGATATCGAATCAACGGTTGCAAGCACCCAAAGTACGATAAGTACTATATCATTACACGCATACGCCACCGCATAATACGGACTTCTTAACGCCGTCAAATACACCGCCACGAAACTAGTCACCACACTGATTGTGCTTACGATTAAATTAGGCGTATCGAAGAATTTTAGAAGAAAATAAAGCCCTACAGTTATTGCGGAAGTAAGCAAAGTGCATATAATTATATGCTTTTTCGATACTTTCGATATTTCCACTTCTCCGCTATCTTTGTATGGGTGTTTTATCCAACTTATTAGCGATATTACCGCCATAGGTAGCGACATGAATGCATACGTTATTAGTTCGCCGTAGTATCTATAACTAAAGGACACCACTGCATATATTAGCGCGAATATTATGGTGATTATTTGCCCTAAGACGTGACCTTTTGCAATGAAAATAAGCCCCGTTATTCCTATTAGCGAGCATATCAAAGTAAGTACGTCCCCACCGAAAGCCACGAAAAAAGCAACTAGGACGGCAACCGATACCGCCCAAAAAATATAGTCGAATTTAGTTAGTAATTTGAATGGGTTTTTCATACTTTCGTATTATACCCAATTGCCACCGTTTAGTCAAGTTGACAAGAAGTGGATTTTTATTGTAAAATAAAAATATAGGAGACTAATTATGAAAGCAATCAACAAAGAGCAACTTCTCAAAAAAATGCGTATTGCGTGGCTAGTATTACTTGTCGCTACGCTAGCGCTACTTTCTATCGGTATTTATAACCTAATTTCCAACAATCCTTTTGTAGGCAAAATAGGCGCAATAATTATGACCGCGTTAGGTAGTTTTTGCGGTATGATAACCTTCTTTTTGACGGTGTTTAGTTTCCTTGTGCCCGCCGTTATGAAGTATTCCCAAGTAATGAGCGGTTTTGACGGAAGCGAAGCAAAAGAATTGGTCAATATGCAAAAACAAATCATGCAACGTCAGCTAGAAGATAACGCAACTAATAGTAACGTAGCCTACGAAGCGCGCTACTGTCGTTTTTGCGGTAAACCCATTCACCCCGATAGCAAGTTTTGCCCCTTTTGCGGTAAAGATTTAGATAGCGATGCCCTCTAAGCCTTATTTAGAGCAAAAAAAATATATATTTTTTTGAAATATTTTTTCAATTGTTTGACAACCGATATTTTTATGATTTATCATAAAACGTATATTGCAAGTGGTATTTTGCAATATATACATTGATATTTATTTTTAGGAGAAAATTATTATGAAACTCACGAACAAAAGTTTAGTAGAAGTTTACGAAAACGTTATCAAGCGTAACCCTGGTGAAAAAGAGTTCCACCAAGCAGTTCTCGAAGTTCTAGAATCGTTAGAACCCGTTGTAGAGAAGCGTCCCGAACTTATCACCAAAGGCGTTATCGACAGTATAGTAGAGCCCGAACGTATCATTAAGTTCCGCGTTCCGTGGATGGGCGACGACGGCAAAGTTCATATTAACCGTGGATTCCGCGTTCAATTCAATAGTGCAATCGGACCTTACAAGGGTGGTCTCCGTTTCCATCCTTCCGTTTATGAAGGTATCATTAAGTTCCTAGGCTTTGAACAAATCTTCAAGAACTCTCTTACCGGTCTACCCATCGGCGGCGGCAAGGGTGGTTCCGACTTCGATCCTAAGGGCAAATCTGACGCAGAAGTTATGCGTTTTTGCCAAAGTTTCATGACCGAACTTACTAAGTATATCGGTGCTAATATCGACGTACCCGCAGGCGACATCGGTGTAGGCGCTAGAGAAATCGGCTACATGTACGGACAATATAAGAGAATGACCAACCTTTACGAAGGCGTTCTTACCGGCAAAGGCCTTACCTACGGTGGAAGCCTTGCTCGTAAAGAAGCAACGGGTTACGGACTATGCTACTTCACCGACGCACTTCTAAGAGATCACGGTGACAGCTTCGTTGGCAAAACCGTAGTTATCTCCGGTAGCGGTAACGTTGCTATCTACGCTAACCAAAAAGCAACCACTTTGGGCGCAAAAGTTGTAGCAATGAGCGATAGTAACGGCTATATCTACGATAAGAACGGTATCGACCTTGATTGCGTTAAGCAAATAAAAGAAGTAGAACGCAAGAGAATCAAAGAATACCTTAACTACCATCCCGAAGCAGAATATCACGAAGGTTGCAAGAACATTTGGACGATTAAGTGTGACATAGCTCTTCCTTGCGCTACTCAAAACGAAATCGACGGCGAATCTGCAAAAATCTTGGTTGACAATGGTTGTAAGTGCGTATGCGAAGGCGCAAACATGCCTTCCACTCCCGAAGCAATCAACGTTTTCCAATCAAACGGTATCTTCTTCGGACCTGCTAAGGCAGCTAACGCAGGTGGTGTAGCCACTTCCGCATTAGAAATGAGCCAAAACAGCATGCGTTATAGCTGGACTTTTGAAGAAGTTGATGCAAAACTAAAGGGCATTATGGAGAACATCTATGCTAACATCGCTTCCGCAGCTCGTACCTATGGACTAGAAGGCAACCTAGTTGCAGGCGCTAACATCGCAGGCTTCGTAAAAGTTGCAGACGCAATGCTCGCGCAAGGCCTAGTATAATAATAAGGCTCTTCCATAAAAAACAGAACACTACTAGTGGCACCGCATGGTGCCACTAGTAAAAACAATAAAAACGAGAAAAACTCATTACGCATAATCAGTTGGTTAATAAGACAAAACCTAATCAACCAACTGCGCTCCGGTCGCCACCAGTAAAAACAATTAATAACGAGAAAAACTCATTACGCGTAATCAGTTGGTTAATAGGACAAAACCTAATCAACCAACTGCGCTGCAGGTCGCTCACCTGCCGCCCCACGCGTAGTGGAGCAGGTCGCTCACCTACCAAAAAACACTTTACAAAAAGAAAAACTCATTACGCGTAATCAGTTGATTAATAAGACAAAACCTAACCAACCAACTGCGCTCCGGTCGCCACCGGGGTATGCAAGGACACTCCTTGCAAAGGAACGAAATGAAAATCGGCTTTGATAATACCATTTATATTGAAAAGCAGGCGCAAGCCATTTCCGAGCGTATCAATCGCTTTGATAAGTTATATCTAGAATTCGGTGGCAAACTCTTCGACGACTTACACGCCGCAAGAGTTTTGCCCGGTTTCGATCCTAACGTAAAGACCAAAATGCTACTCACGTTAAAAGATAAACTAGAAGTTATCTTTTGTATTAGCGCGCCTTCGCTAGAAGAGAACAAGCGTAGGGCAGATTTTGGCATAACCTACGATGCAGATTTACTTCGTCTTGTAAGTAACTTGCGCGAAATAGGTATCTACGTAAGCAGTATCGTCATCACGCAGTATTCAGGTCAACGCAGTGCCGATTTGTTCCGTACCAAACTAGAAAGAATGGGCGAAAAAGTCTACGTCCATTACCTTACCAAAGGCTACCCAAACGACGTCAATACAATAGTAAGCGACGAAGGTTTCGGTGCTAACACCTACATTGAGACCACCCGTCCTTTGGTAGTAGTCACCGCCCCGGGCCCCGCTAGCGGTAAGCTCGCTACCTGTCTCTCTCAGCTTTATCACGAATATAAACGCGGTAACAAAGCAGGGTACGCAAAATACGAGTCTTTCCCCGTTTGGAATTTACCCCTTAGCCACCCCCTTAACGTTGCCTACGAAGCTGCAACCGCGGACTTACAGGACTGCAACATGCTCGATCCTTTCCATTTAGAAGCGTATCAAGTAAGCACCGTCAACTATAACCGCGACGTCGCAATCTTCCCCGTAGTTAAGAATATCCTTAATAGAATTCTAGGTGAAGATATTTATAAGTCACCCACCGATATGGGCGTAAACATGATAGGCTTCGCTATCAGTAACGACGAAGTCGTATGCAACGCAAGCAAGCAAGAAATCATAAGAAGATACTACCAAGCACTTTGCGACTATAAGCAAGGTAGAACGAGTAAAGAAACGGTATCCAGGATAGAAATGCTCATGACCAAACTAGGTCTTTCTACCACCGATAGAAAGGTAGTCGCTTCCGCATTGAAAAAACAAGAAGAGCGCGGTTGCCCCGCTTGCGCGCTAGAACTTCCCGACGGCTCGATAGTCAGATCGCGTAACACCGACGCACTCGATGCCGCCGCTGCAATAGTAATCAACGCTATGAAAAAATACGTTGACGTAAGTAAGCGCTTACCCCTTATCGCACCGGGATTGATAAAACCCATAACCAAGGTAAAACGCGACGTACTAGGGGAGAAGAAAACCGCCCTTGACTTAGGTGAAGTACTTATCGCTCTTTCGGTAAGTATCCCCACCAATACTACCATTGAAGAAATAATGAATAACATTCATATTCTTAACGGTTGCGAAGCGCATAGCACCGTTATGCTTGACGAAAGCGAAATGCAAACTCTTCGTAAATTAGGTATCCGCATGACTTGCGAACCAGAGTACGACGCATAGGGAGATTTTAATGAAAAGAACCATTGTATTAATTACCACGTGCTTACTTATTTTAGTAAGCATTTTGTCTCTTACCGCCTGTTACGGCAAAGCTCCGCTTAAAGACGTAGAATATACCGATTATAGCGATTGGATATCCAACAAAATATCTTTGGATACCCATATTAAGGATATAACTCTACCAGGTACGCACGATTCTGCAGCTGTCGGACGTAAAAGTATCTTACCCGTTATCCTTCCTATGCTCGATAGGCAAGAACTAAGTATCACTGACCAACTTAATTCGGGTATAAGACTTTTCGATATAAGAATTAAAGTTGTTCCTACTAGCGACGGCTACGACCTTCTCACTTGCCACGGTGAGTTTATGGATAACGAGTATCAAAGTTTTGTTAGCGTGCTAGAAGAAGTGGAAGTATTTTTATCTAACCATAGCGGTGAATTCGTTGCCATTAGTTTGAAAGTAGATAATTGGACGGACGTTGCTAGCGAAAATAAACAAGACGCACTAGATAAGATTTGGAGTTGTCTTGATACCGAGATTTACCTACCTTTTGCCGATTACGTATTGTCGGAAGTGCAAGGCAAAGCGGTAATTATTAACCGCCTAGGCGACCACGATATCTACGGCAAAGATTGGCAATGGAATCATAACGCGGTAACCGACACAACGGTTAACGGCGCACCCGTACATATCCAAGATGCGTTCGAATATCTTATCCTTAGCAACGACAATAACAAAATGAACTACCTTAAGGAAGAAATTCAGTTTAAACTCGACCACCCCGAATATTTTTCCATTAACTACGTAAGTCACACCTTCCTTGTCAAAGCCTACGGCGATTCTTCCAAAGAATTCATTGAATACGTAACTAGTACTTTCAATGGTAAAAGTAGCCTAGGTTGGTTTTTGATGGATTTTAGCAACAGACAATATAAGACCGCAAACGGTGAAAAGAAGAGTTCAACGGAAATCCTTATAGAACTAAACTAATTAAAAAACGTCATAAGAAATAACAAAAAGAGCAAGTAGATTATGCTTGCTCTTATTTTTTTGTAGTTTTGTTAAAACCAATGCGCCCGCCCGCGCGTGCGCTACTATATTATGGATAGGCGATGGTTATCATATTTTATTTATCCATACTTCTTCACTCTTCACTAAAAAATAGCGTGCTATGGATACAACATAACACGCATTATTTTTTATTCTGTAGATAACACTTAACTATTCAACTGCCACAGCGGCTCGCTGCACTCCTTGCCGCTCCACGCGTAGTGGCACAGCGGGTATACTGCCCTTACAAAACACTTGTCTTACTTGTATTTTTCTTGTCAATCTAGCAAAAAAAATTTTGCTATAAATCCACCATTTTCTGTGACATAGCCAAGTTTTTTTGGGAAAAGGTATGGAAAAACCCTTTTTTGTCGAAAAAAAGGGTTTTTCCATAAATTTTAACTAATAAAATAAATTAATTATTTTCTTAAAAATCTCGTTAGCGTTGATTTCTTCATTAGTAGCAGGTGTAGTGGATAGGGTATAGCCTTCTTCGAGCATTTGATCGGTATCCGTTGGTAGTAGCGCACGTATACCGTATAGCGGTGATTCTAATTGAAGGAAATAATTATCCTTATAGTAATAATAATCGGTGTTATTTACTTTGTGATAGTTATTATCATACCCGTACTTGCCCGCGCGTCCTACGATACCACCTGCCGATACGCCTTCTGATAACTCGTAGGTGCATAGGGAGAAATTATTTTGTAGGTAACCCGAATACCCCTTTTCGTTAACGACAAGACTATCGTTTGCACCCACTATTCCGCCTACGTGCGCAATAGAAGTACAATTAACGGTGATTTTACCCGACGCTATCGATTGAATAACTTGCGATGCGACTATTGTTTCGTTGCGGTTATATACCGCGTTTATACCTGCTATACCGCCTACGTATAGCGTGCTAGTGTTTACGTTGGCAACAAGATTTGCTTCGCTCATAAGATACGCCGATATATAATAGTTAAACCCGATCACACCACCGAGATAGGTGAGATTAGAACTAGTCGCGGTAAGCGCACCGCTAGAATTAGAATAACTTATTGAGCCAACGTTGTAGCCAAGCACACCGCCAAAATAAGTTATAGCGTACTGTGACTCTTCATTTTCGTGCGAAAAGCTATCCGTTACGGTGGAAGTTAGATTACCGCTAGATTTACAATAACGCACGTTGCCGTTACTTACCGCTACCGCACCACCAAGGTAAATATCAGTGTTGAGTGAAGACGCAGTGATAGACGCAGTGTTAGTAGAATAATCAACGTATCCAGAATTGTTAGCAACAACACCACCTACGTAAATAACGTCGTCACTTTCGTCGGAAAAACTATCGTGCGTTTGCGTAACAGTGATATTACCACTATTAGTGCAATTATTGACGTCCGTAAGATTGTGCGCGCATATTCCCGCCGTAAGTACAACGCCTTTTTTCGTAGATACGTTAATGCTACCGCTATTAGTCGATTCGTACGCGCCTATATCGTTAATGGTAGTGTACTCGCGGTTGTAACAAACGATACCCGAAGTTACGCAGTTACTAAAATCCGAATTAATGGTAAGGTTAGCCGTGTTGGTGCACTTAACAACTTGCGCGCCGTAGTTTTCAAAAAGTATCCCGCTTATCTTGCTCTCGGTAATGGTAGAAGACGTGTTAGTTATCGTCAAATTACCCGAATTAGTACAACTCGCAATAACGGGGGTGGTGAATGGGTTAGGCGAAAGCGCAGTTTGCGCGATACCGCTAACGATAGGCGACCAAGTGGGTACGTTGCTAGTTTGCGACAAGGTAGCTAAATTACTACAACCGCTTATAGAATACCTATTGAATACGCATATTCCAACAAGGTCAACCGTGTCCGAAGTTACGCTTCCACTCAAACTACAATTTTCTATATAAGAACTATTAACTACCGCAGTTGAACAAAACGCCGAGTTAGCGGAAGTTACACCGCTTAGCGTTAAGTCCGCATCAACCGTGCATCCACTTATAAGTCCGTTGTTTACGTAACAAATCGGTGAAAAAGTAGTGTAATTCTTAGCAATTAACGACTGCAAGAAGAAGTTAACTTCGTCCGTTGCCGTCACTTCAGTAGTGGTAGTTTCTATCGTATTTATAGTTCCTTTTACTTTTGCGTTTACGTTCTTTATCGTTCCGCTATTGGTATTAACTAGCATACCAAAAGCATTACTAAATGTGGAGTTTAGAGTGCCAAAATCAATGTTAGCATTCACCAAACTACCACTTATGGTATCGAACAATGCTTTATTATTAAAGGTGGTTACGGTTATGGTTTTACCGTTGCCGTCTAAGTGGCATTGCATATTTTCTACGTTTATATCGGTATCGATAACGATATCGTTTTGCAATACGTAAGTGGTATCTTTGTTAGCAAAGTCAATTTCGGATAAACTACTTACGTTGACGGTCGTAGCAGGATCAACGCTAGGAAGATTAGGTTCGTTACCCGTAGGGGGAGTGGGAATATCACCGTTGTTACCGCTATCAAGGTCGGTATTAGGCGTGTCGGTAGATTTTAAGGCATTAACGAGTAACGGTGTAGATATTGCTATTGCTAGGACGAGAATTGCGCTTATGGCAGAAACAAGCAAGCGGTTCTTTTCGCTCTTTTTTAGCGGACGGCGTTCCATCATAATGACGTCACCGTCAATGGTAAGTTTTAGCCCGTACTTTATATAGTATATCTTAGTTAGATTTTTGCGTAAGGCAGGGGAGTGCCTAACGTAAGGATAAATCTTCTTTAAGTGAGAAGTTTTGTCTATGATAAGAAGCATCTCACACGGCGTGACGAGATCGCCGCGCCAATATAGACGAAGTGCCTTTTTTGCTACGGAAGAAAATTTGTTGATAAGAGCATACGGCTCGTCCAATACGCTCGGATAGTCGCTAATTTGTAAAAGGGTAGGTTCGTATTTAAGAAGAAGTTTTTTTGCGCCGAAAAGATACATGATAGAGAGTACAGGAAACCTGCCAAAACGGAATTTTGACCAGTCCTTTTCTTCTATCGAAAGGAAGTATTCGAGATCGTCTTTTACGATAGCATCAAAAAAATTCTTCGCGTTAAAACTCATTTTATTTCTTAATTTTACCTTTTACTTCTTTATTTTTACCTTTCTTTTTTCCGCCCACTTGTCGAGTAAATCAAATATATACTCTTCGTTGACGGTGTCTTTTTCTACCATATTCTTAAGTAGGGTGTTGGTAGTCTTGTAGGTAGCAAGTAACTCGCTTACGTCCGCGCTTTGAGTTGATAGCATAGTAGTTAGCTCTTCGTTGCTCTTTTTAATAAGGTCGATTTTTTTGCCGTTATTTACAAGAACTTCCGCTACGTCACCGTTAATGAATTCGCTTATTTTTTCTACGTTCTTATTGTAGATTTCTAACGATTTTTGAAGATCCTTTACGTTGTAGTTAAGTTTCTTTTCGTCAATGATTTTTTCAAGCTTCTTTAATTGCTCTTCCGCTTGATTTTCGAGTGAATTGACGAGATTGATTTTTTCTTCAATTAGCGCGAATTTCTTCGATAATTCTTCAAGGCGACTTTCATAGTTTTCGCTCGCTTTTAAGAAGTTATCAATGCTTTCGGTTAACTTGATATTGCTTTGTTCTTGCGCCTTCACCGTAGAATAAATCTTCTCGATTTGACTTCTCGTATCTTGACCAAAAGTGCTTTCTAGTCTATTAAGGTCGTTATTGAGATAGTCGAACGAGTTAGCCAAATGCGACAATGATTCTTGCAAAGGTTTCAGTACGTTGCGGTACGAACGAAAGCTTTCGCTCAGTTGTTTAAGTTCAGTGTTTAGTTCCATTTTTTAATTCCTTTCTATATTCTTTCGGGTAATTTTTGATATTCTTTAATTTCTCGTTAATTGCCTTTTGGGTATCCATTATTTCGTTATAGTCACGCCAAACCGTATCATTGATGACGTCTAGCGCAACTTCGTTATCGCTAAGCAAAGGTAAGAAGTCGACGATATTAATATCTAGGTTAGTATTCTGCTCGCTACAAGCGTCTATTAGATTACATAACGCTTCGTCGTTGTTGAGGCGGAAATATTTCTTCGCGTCTTCTAGCATACCTTTTCGCCAGAATTCCATTCCTGCACCACGATAGTCACCGTATTGTACGTATTCTTTTTCGATATTGATACGCGTTATTTCTTCCTGTCTTAGTTCTTCAATAGACAATCTATCCGCAGTAAAAAGTGCGTTGTCGTATTGACCTAGTGACAAGAATTCTCTTATTCTCTTAATTATTTCGTCGTCGCTTATTTCTGTTTTTACCGAAATTTCGTCAATAAGTTTTAGCGTTTCGTTAGCGTTTTTCTTGTCAAAATGCGTATTAAATAGCCCGTCAAAAATCTCGCTAGGCGCACTTTCCGCTACGATTAGGTACTGTGTCGCACGTGAAAGTCCAACGTAGAATAGGTTAAAATAATATCTATATACCGAGTTTTCGTCCGCTTGCTTACGGCTATAATTAATGGTGTTTATCTTATGGAATGCACCGTTATTGTCACTTACGATATCGATAAGAATTACCGTTTTTCGTTCAAGTCCCTTTATTTCCGACACGGTAAGAACTTCGGTTTTTGGTAATATTTTTTTAACTTCACTCTTCTTTTCGTTGCTAGCAACTACTATCGTTACGTTATCCGTAGATATAGTAGATAGCTTATTAACAAGGTCTTTTTCTCTAACGAAAGTCGCACCCGTAGGTAGGTCGCTCTTTATGCTTTCACCCTTTATTACGAAATTATGCGTGCCGAAGTATTTTACGTTAAGTTCGCCTAACGCATCGATTATTCTTTCGATTTTTTCCGAATTGCGGTAGTTGTGCTTCAATTCGCTTACGCTTGTTAAATCTTTTTCGTACATAAGGCGTTTTAGGTAAGCGAAACTAAAGTAAGACGGATTAATCATTTGCAACGCATCACCCACGCAGAACATTTTGCGCGAAATGCTTTTTATGAAAGCAAGGTTAACTTGCGTAAAATCTTGCACTTCGTCCACGATAGCAAGGGAATATTTTTCACTTACCGCACCACTTTCTAGTAGTTTACGCGAAAGAAGATTGTTGTCGAGAAGATCGTTTTTTTCTAACGTTTTTGCGTAGTCTAACGCCAAAGTATAGATAGCGTCGCACTCTATTTTACTGAAATACGCACTACGGATATTGGTGTATTCCGCTAGCGAAAGATAGCTTTCACCCGTCAAATTGTACGTTCCAAAAATCATTCCGTAGATCTCTTTGTAAATAACTTCGGTAGGCAAATGCTTGACTTTTTCTAGCGTGCCCGATAGTCTGAACGAGCCCGATTTTAGGTAGGTATCGGAAAAATATTTCTCACCGCCCGACTTACCTTTTTGATAAAAGTCTTCAATTAGGCGATAGTCCACTTTGTTTTTTAAGAAGTCCACTATGCGGTGAAGTTTATCGATTATCTTGTCGTCGTCGCTCGTGTCGAAATAAATTCCAAGGCGATTTTCGAGTGCTCTTTTGTGATTATCGTCGGCAAAAACCACTTTGTTTTCGTCATACTTTTTGATAAAATCTACTATGCGCTTACAAAAAACGTCCACTCTAGTTTTTGTTTCTATTATAAGTCCGCGCGAAAAAGTGGTATAAAGCACCTTGCCAAAATAGTTACGGCAGGCGCAAAAAACAATTTTGTCGATACACACGTTAGTCTTACCGCTTCCCGCAACTCCTTGCACGAGCACGTTACGATTTTCCGTTTCGACAATTTGTTGTTGAGTAGGGGTGAGTAAGGGGAAGTTAACCCCGTCGGTACCCGATAGTACGTAGAGTTTGTCAAAATCACCGTCGTCCACCTTATCCATAACGGTTTTTACCGATAGAGTAAAGGTGGTATTGCGCTCAAGGTAGATAGAAAGAATTCTATCATTCTTCTTATTTAGCCCGTCGCTACGGACGAATTTGTAGAAGACGATATCGCTACTTTTTATCGCGCTCTTTGATTTTATAGACGTACCGAATTTGAAGAATATGCGAAAAACACCCGTTTCGGGTTCTATAAGGAAAGCCCCGTCACTGCTCGCGTAAGGCAAAAGCTTACCCACGTTAAGAATAATGCTTTCTGCAACCTTACTTAAAAAAGCATCTACGTCGGTAATGAAACTTGCCGTGCGGATAAAATGCTCGGTTTTGTAAACGCTTATTTTACCCGAAAGCACGGTTTTTTCGTTATTTACGATTAGTTTTTGCTCAATTCTTTTCACTTTTACCTTATATTCTTGTAGTTAATTAATCTATGGCTCTGTCACATCGCCTGTTTGATTTTTGACGGAAAACTACTGTGCAATATTGATTGCGTAAAATATGCTAATTTTAGTAGTCACCTAAACGCCCAACATGCATGCAAGGACACTCCCTGTAAAAATGCAACAGAATAAACTTTGTTCGCATAATTACTTTGTTAAATGGATAGCAGACGACCGACCAACATGCATGCAAGGACACTCCTTGCCGCCCCACGCGTAGTGGCGCTGCGGGTATGCTGCCTTCGCGTAAGGCTCGTCTTACTTGTATTTTTCTCGTCAATCTAGCAAAAATAATTTTGCTATAAATCAACCATTCTTTGTGACATAGCCAAATCAAATATCCCGTCTATAGTAAGTGGGAATTTTGTATTAGCATCGTTTTTTAGACTGACGACTTCTTTTTCGCTATCGAATACGTAATTCGATATAGTAGAAGTTATTTTCTTACGTTGTTTTTCCCTTTCGTTAAGTAAATTCTCGTTACTCATTTCGTTGAGTTTTGTTTGAAGATTTTTTAACGCGCGCTCTTTATTCTTAAGTTGCGACCGTTCGTCCTTACATACAACCACGGTGTTAGTAGGTAAGTGCGTTACTCTAACACCCGTTTCTACCTTGTTGACGTTTTGTCCGCCCGCGCCGTCCGAGTGAAAAAGGTCGATTTTTATGTCTTTTTCTTCAATTTTTACGCTAGTATCCAACGCTAGGTAGCAAAAAGAAGAAAAATTCCCCACGATTTTTGTTCCGCTTTCTTCACCGTTTATTTTGTGTATTCCGTCAAGAATTCTTGCAACCTTTAGCGCGTTAACACCGCTTAATGAATATTCTAAATAGCGTAATTCGTTTTTACTTGACTTCACCGAGCGAATTAAACTGCATTTTAGGTTAAGTTTTTTGTAACTTTTTTGCAAAATTAGGAAGAATTTTTCGATAAAGGCGCGCGAAAGGCTATTTGTATCGGGGCGCATTTCTACGATAACCGTACTTTCTTTTCCGTCGCTTAACGAGAATAATTCGTTTAGTTTAATTACGATTTCGTCAATTTTACCTTTAATACACTTACTTTCTTCTAGATATAACTCTCTATCGATATTGCCATCGTTATATTCGTTTATCAACGTATCTTGATAAGCGCATAACTCGATAAGTTCATTACTTAATTCGCTTTTTTCTTTATTTTCGTTGTACCTTTCGGCGATTTTACGATAAAGTAGCGCGTCTGCTTGAATTTCGGGGTAGGCGAGAAGCTCGGTACATTCTTTTACCGCGTCCCTTGCGTCAATAGTTGCATCAATAAGCGTTTTTATCCTGTTATCCATTAGCTAGCCCAATTTTCCCATAAATTATACCAAATTTTAGTATATATGACAACTTTTTCTACTTACTTCGACATATTTATATAAAAAATTATGTATATATTAATATATTTAGATATGTAAAAATTCAAAAAAGTACCTATGTTCTTGCAAAAGATATGATAATAGTATATACTTAATATTATCTTATTAAGTAGGTGAAATTATGTACGACGTAGCAATAATCGGTGGTGGAGCGAGCGGAATTACTTGCGCTATCGTTGCAAAAAATCGTGGCAAAAAGGTACTTCTTATCGAAAAAGAAGACAAATTAGGCAAAAAAATTTTAGTCACGGGCAACGGAAAATGCAATATAAGTAACGTTGATATCTCTATCGATTACTACAATACCAAAAAAGTTGCGGAATTGATAAAAATCGACGTTGTTGGTTTTTTGAAAAATTGCGGAATTATGACGAAGGTTATGGACGGCAGAATTTATCCCTATTCAGAAAGCGCACTCACCGTAGTAAGCGCACTTCGGAAGCACCTTCAAGGCGTTGATATCGTCACCGAAAAAGAGATAAACAAGATAGAAAAGGTAAGCGATCACTTTATTTTAGGCGGTTACGAAGCAAAGAATATCGTGCTTGCTAGCGGTAGTAACGCAACGAAAGGTACTCTATCACACAATTTATACGTCGCTTTTGGGCATACCGTCACCCCTATACGCCCTGCTATCGTACCACTTATTAGCGACGTAAAATATACAAAGGGTATGACTAATTTACGCGCAAAAGTTAAGATTTCGTTAAAAAAAGATAACAAAATTGTATATAGCCAAAACGGCGAAGTGCTTTTTAAGGACAACGGACTTAGCGGAATAGCAAGCATGATGCTATCTTCCTTTATTGCGCGCAACGGCGGTGACTACGACGTAAGCATTGACTTTGCACCCGATCTTAATAGTGAAACGATAGATACCTTCCTACTTAAAAACACCCTTGACGGACTACTTCATAAAGCGATAGCTCAAGGGGTGTCAAAATATGCTCTCGATAACGGCAAAAAAGAGAGTATTGCGGTAAAAGAATTCGTTGTAAAAAACGTAAAATTAGGTAAAATTAGCAACGCACAAGTAGTTTGCGGTGGGCTTAATTTTGACGAATTTGACGAAAATTTGCAAAGCAAAATTCAACCTAAACTATACGCGTGCGGAGAAGTATTAGACGTAGACGGCGACTGCGGTGGGTACAATTTACACTTTGCATTAGCTTCAGGGATAAGGGTAGGTAACGCTATATGTTAAAAGTTTCTTTAACTATCCCAGTAAATTGCCAAGAAAGTATAGAGAGTGCTATCTGCAAAAAAATAGGCGCGAAGAAGATAAAAAACTACTCTATAGTCAAAAAAAGTATTGACGCGCGGAAGAAAGACTGCATAAAGTATAACTATACCGTTATATTTGAAGTTGATAACGAAAGGAAGTACCTTCGCGACGGCATAACTATTGCTGATATCAATATTCGTACACTTGAAGATATGTGTATAGGTAGAAGTATTAATGGCAAAGTCGCGGTAATAGGTACCGGCCCAGCAGGTCTATTTTGTGCACTCACTTTAGCCTATATGGGCGCAAAACCCATCGTCTTTGAACGTGGCGAAAGTGTAGAAAATAGACAAAAATCAGTCAATAACTTCTTTCAAACTTTATCGATTAATACCGAAAGTAACGTACAATTTGGCGAAGGCGGAGCAGGTACTTTTTCGGATGGAAAACTCAATACCAACCTACATAACGAATACGTAGGAGTAGTGCTACAAGAGTTCGTAAAACACGGCGCACCTGAAGAAATAACCTACCTAAATAAACCCCATATAGGAACTGATAATCTCATTAAAGTCGTTAAAAATATGCGTAACAAGATAATAGAATTAGGGGGAGAAGTACGCTTTAACGAAAAACTCACCGATCTAATCTTAGACGGCAACAACATAAAAGGTATCGTCACTAACTTAAATAAATACGACTTCGATAAAGTGTACTTAGGTATAGGACATTCCGCTAGAGATACTTTTGAGATGCTATATAGAAAAGGTGTCGTTATGGTTCCAAAAACGTACAGTATGGGAGTACGAATAGAACATTTGCGTACCGATATTAACTTTGCTCAATATGGAAAAAGCGCACCCTTTATTAAAGAAACGGCAGATTATAAGCTTTCGTGTAACTTAGGCGAAAGAAGCCTATATACGTTTTGTATGTGTCCAGGAGGCAAGGTAATTAACGCAAGTAGCGAAGATGGTGGAATTTGCGTTAACGGTATGAGCAATTATAGTAGAATGGACGATAATTCTAATAGCGCGTTGCTCGTCAACGTCAGTGAAAAAGATTTTGGATCCGACCATCCTTTGTCGGGGGTAGAATTCCAACGTAAGTACGAAAGACGCGCGTATAATGTTAGCAATAGTTTTCGCCCGATAGTGCAACTTTACAGTGATTTTTGTCAAGGCAAAATTTCGCATAATTACGGCAAAATTACACCGAGCGTAGAGAGCGGTTTTTGCTATGGTGACATCAATTCTTGCTTGCCTAGTTCGGTAGCGAATACTATTAAATTAGGCGTAAAAGAATTTGGCAAGAAGTTAAAAGGCTTCGACGATTACGAAAGCGTACTTACGGGAATAGAAACGCGTTCTAGTAGCCCCGTGAGAATACTACGCGACGAAAACTACAATTCTTCGATAATAGGTTTGCACCCGATAGGCGAGGGTGCAGGATACGCAGGGGGAATAGTCAGCGCGGCGATCGACGGAATAAAATCGGTATTGTTAAGTTAAATTTAAAAAAAGTGGGTATAATTAGTTTTTATGGAAGAGAATAGAGAAGTCTTGCTTGATACGGAAATAGAAAATCAGCAAGAAGAAAATAAAAACGACCTTGAAGAGCTTCAAAAAATAGAGGGTGAAGAGCTTCAAAAAAAGGCGGAAATAGAGAAGAACAAAAAGAGTAGGCGAAAGAAAATAATCGGCTACGCTAGTTTCATTCTAATTAATATTCTCGTAGTAGGCGGTTTTTTATTATTCGAAGATAAGACGGGGGACGTTGCGGTAGGTAAGACCGCGTTTAGTTTACTTGGCGACAATATTGGATACACAGTTTTGATGATCGCTATGTTCTTCGTTACCATCGTTTGCGACGTTATAGTTTTTTATTCGCTAACCGCGAAGCTGAAAGTTAAGAACAATCTATTAACTTGCGTCAACGTATCCTTTTTTGGTAGATATTACGATAGAGTTACGCCGTGGGCTATGGGGGGAGAGCCTTTCCAAATAGCTTATCTATGTAAGCGCGGACATAGCGTCGGTAATAGTGGTGCGGTAACTATGAGTAGACATATCATCCGCTTTTTTACCGTAGCGGTAGCGGTAATTCTTAT
>JAZSMH010000045.1:0-92383 GCA_045535785.1 Clostridia bacterium | reverse complement strand
CGTTAAGATAAAGGCCGTACGGTTCAACTGTCGGCCCGGCGTTTGCTCTGTTTTCCGACGCAATTATATCGGCAACACTCATACTGAGCTTGTCCTCGTTTGCGGCAAGATAGGTGCCTACAATAATTCTCACCATATTATAGAGAAATCCGTTGCCACAGACTTTAAGGGTGAAGCGCTCGTTTTCCTTTTCTATAGTGGCAGAATATATTGTGCGGACGAAATCGGTAACCGTGCTTCCGCTTGAACAAAACGCGCGGAAATCGTGCGTGCCGACGAGAGAATTTAGCGCGGTCTTTGCTTTGTCTATATCAAAAAGATTTTCTTGATAGGGTACCTGTGCTGAATATCTATCTATAAGCGGATTGCCGATTTTTGATAAATAGAATGAGTACGCGTACGTTTTTCTCTTCGTGGAATGTTGCGCGTGAAAATCGTCGCTCGCTGCGCTCGCGCTATTTACCCTAATATCGTTAGGGAGAAGGGTGTTGATAGCAAGGGGAAGTCTTTCTATAGGGAAGGTGCCTTCGTAATCAAAGTGTGCCACCTGGCTTTTTGCGTGTACGCCTGCATCGGTACGGCCACTGCCTATAACGGTGACGGGGCATTTTAGAAGGGAAGAGAGCGCGTCTTTTAACGTGCCCTGAATGGTGTTTTTGTCGGGTTGAATTTGCCACCCGTTATAATTCGTACCGTCGTAGGTTACGTTGATTGCTACTCTCATATTAAATGGGGAAAGTTCCGAATACGCCGACCTTAAATAAGATCATTACCGCAAGAAAAGCAAGCACGGCAATTAGTCCAAAAAGGTCTACTAATTTGAACTTAAGAGCTTTCATTTTCGTGCGCTTGGGGGTTGCGTTGTAGCAACGAGAATCGAGCGCCATAGCGAGCTCGTCCGCTCTACGGAAGGTGCTTACAAATAGCGGTACAATAATAGGTAGCATCGCCTTTGCGCGTTTAAGAAGACCACCGTTATCAAAGTGTGCGCCGCGTGCTTTTTGCGCTAAAATTATCTTGTCCACTTCTTCCATGAGAGTGGGGATAAATCTTAACGCAATACTCATTATTAAAGCAATATCGTGTACGGGTATTTTGATAACTTTTAACGGCGCCATCAAACTTTCCATTCCGTCCGTAAGGGACATGGGCGTCGTGGTAAAAGTCACCATAGACGTTGCCATAACTAAGAAGATAATTCTTAGCGCCGTCTTTATAGAATAGTATATTCCGTCTATCGTTATCGATATTACCCACCATGAGAAAATAACCTCCCCTTCTTTATAGAAGAAGAGATTAATTATAACCGTAAGTATAACGACAAAAATTATCGCCTTTATGGTTTTTAGGATACTTAATATCGGAACGCGGGACACCAAAATCACAATTAGAAGAAATCCGTAACATACTGCGTAAGAGTAGAACGACTCACATAAGAATATTGCCACGATAAAAACTATCGCTGAAAAAAGTTTCGTCCTAGGATCCATTTTGTGAATGGGTGAAGACGCAGGATAATATTGACCGAATGCTATATCTCGCATTTTGCACCCCCCGTCAATATACCTTTTAATTCTTTAAGAAGTTCGTCCTTTGTGAGAACGTTCTTTTCTATATTGATACCTTTTTCGCGGAGCTTTTTTGTTACCGACACAACGTGCGGATAATCAAGGCTATAAGAGGTTACGTCCTCGTTATAGAAGAAGTCCTCGCAAGTGGTGTCGAAGATGAGTTTGCCCTTTGATAATACGAGCAAGCGATCTGCGTATTCTGCTATCTCGTCAAGGTTGTGGCTTACCATTATTACCGTCTTTACCGTGCCCGAATTTTTTAATGAAGTCACTAGGTCGAGCATTTCTTTTTTGCCTACGGGATCAAGTCCTGCGGTAGGTTCGTCCAAGATAAGAAAATCGGGACTGTAAGCAAGTACGCCTGCTACCGCGACGCGTCTTTTTTGACCACCGCTTAATTCGATAGGTGAGCGATCTTTTATCACGTCAAAATCAAGTCCCACTTGTTCGATGGCTCTTCTTGCTTGCTCTTTTGCAATCTCTTTTTCCATGCCGAAATTAAGCGGGCCGAAAAGCACGTCGTCAAGGACGGTTTCTGCAAAAAGTTGATACTCGGGGTATTGAAAAAGCATGCCTATCTTTTTGCGAAGAGATTGTAGGTTGGGCTTCTTTTTCGATAGGTCGATTTCGTCTACGGATATCGTTCCTTCGGATAATTTTATAAGACCGTTAAGGTGTTGTATGAGGGTGCTCTTACCGCTACCCGTAGAACCTATTATTCCCACGAATTCGCCGTCGCTTACGTCAAAAGTAACACTATCGAGTGCCCTTACGAAGAAGGCGGATTTTTTGCCGTAACTAAATGATAAATTCTTTACGCTAATCGGCATATTGCCTCCACTAATTCTTCGTCGCTTAGCGGTGTGCCAAGATCTATTCCGCTATCTCTCAATCCACACGCAATATAGGTAGGAATGGGTAACTCTAACTTATTAGCATTAACGGCTTCGGGTTGTCCGAATATATCCTTTGGGGAATCCAAACCAACGATTTCACCACTATTCATTACGCAAACTCTATCAGCAGAAAGAGCTTCGTCCATGTAGTGGGTGATAAGGATAACGGTGATACCGTCGTTTTTGTTTAGGCTTTTTACGACGTTGAGGACTTCCTTTCTACCCTCGGGATCGAGCATGGAGGTACTTTCGTCAAGAACCAACACTTTTGGTTTCATAGCGAGGATAGAAGCGATAGCGATACGTTGTTTTTGTCCACCGCTTAACTTAAACGGCGTGCCGTCCTTGCGGTCGTACATGCCGACTGATTTTAGCGCCCAATCAACGCGTTCTCTTATTTCTTCAGGTGGGATACCGAGATTCTCGCAACCGAAAGCGACGTCGTCTTCAATTATCGAAGCGACCATTTGATTGTCAGGGTTTTGGAATACCATGCCGACGGTGGAGCGTAGGTCGAAAATCCTTTCTTCATCGGTAGAAAGAACGCCGTCTACAGTGATGGTGCCTTCGTCGGGCGACAAGAAGCCGTTGATGAGCTTGGCGAGCGTGCTTTTTCCGCAACCGTTATGTCCGAGTAGCACGAAAAATTCCCCTTCTTCTACCGAAAGGGTAACGTTCTTAACGCCTAAAGTAGTGCCGTCGTCGGTTTTGTAAGAAAAACTCACGTTGTTGATATCGATAATTGCCATAAATACCACTTTACCATAAATATTGCCAAAAAGCAAACAAACAAGCCATTTTGGGTGAGTTTACGGTGAAAAACATAGACGTTAATCACTGCCTTGTTGCAAACAAGGTATCGTCTTTGAAGAAATGACGTATCGCACAACGAGCGAAATTGCGGATAAAAATATTACGATTCCATAATTTTTGCCTTCAAGGCAAATACATCATTGTCGACTGCGAGTCGGCTACATCATTTCGACCATAGGTCGATACATCATTGTGGCAAAGCCACTACATCATTTTTATCGACGGAATTGCCTATTTTTGTAAAATGAACAATTATCGGAAAAATTTCGCGCGCCCACCTTGACAAGCGGAATTAATGTATATATAATATATATACAACAATAAGGGCGTATTATGCGCTTTTTCGTGGGAGGTACTTCTTGATGAGTACAAAAGGCGGTCTAATTAAAAAACTATTTGTGTGCGTGCTATTCGCTTTGGCGATAGCCATGGTGTTCACGGGGTGCGAGATACAAGATCCCGTCACCGAGTCTGTTTATTACATAAACGACAACGACAACAACTATTATAACAAAGACCACACGACCAGCGAAGAAGCCGTTGATGAGTTTACCGACTCCATTACCGCCCTACGTACTTATCTCGACAGCGAATCTTTCGTTGATAGTGGTTATTATATGGGTGTTGATTTTGACATCGACATTCTTGACGCGGAGAACAATACCGAAGGTAACTTTGCACTCCGTATCCAATCTTATCTTTATACCTATCCCTACGAAGACGAGGACGGTAACCCCATTTACAAATATTACGAGAACGGTCAGTACTACGATACCAACAACGAAGAGGGTACGCGTACGCTCGTAAGCGCGCTAGAAATTCATAACGAAGCTATCAAAAAATCGGACTTCTCGATAGAGTGGTACAACGGTGCCACCAACGAAGTCCTTATAGGACTTTATTTCGACGGAATTAACAGCAACTCCGACAACCCCGGCAACATTCTTTACGCTAACATTCAGGGCTACAAGCGTAGTTTCTACGACTTCGGCGACACCGTTATTTTCCAACAGCTTATAAGACTACTATGTTCTCTCTCGGTAGAAGGCTTGCTAGAAAGTTTAGGCTTGCAGGCGGACGCAGGTACTGGCTCGATTAACTCTACCATGGTTGCGCTAATCGGTGAGAACTACAAGCGTGTCGTCAATAACGATATAATCAGCTTATTGTTCTACTCCGTTACGCTAGACGCTATCAGTAGTAACGTAACCGAGCTGCTCTACGATTTGCTCGGCGTATTCGGTAGAAAATGGGACCCGATGACGTACAAGTTCTTGGGGTTCAAATTCTCCACGGTAGCTAACGCTATTATAGAATCTATCACCGGTGATATGCAGGCGATAGTTTCGCCCGACAAGCAACACGTCAACAACGTTCTTACCAACGCGGTATTCGCTTTTGACGGCGTAGTTAATTCTTACGACGTCCTATATACGTATACGTCGAATATAAGATTCGACTACGGTTGGGAATATCCCGAGACGCTCAAATTAGATACCTTCAATTATCTACCGTTCGATTACGGTAATTACGAATTCGAGGGTACGCTATACATACCCGCGTGGGATATGCAACTTGACGCGCTTATTAGAACGGATATGCAACAGTACGATAACGCTACCAACAACGTGTTCATGGAATTCAGAGATATCGCTAACGGCGAGCTTATGATTGGTGTGTACTATCGTCACGAGAGAGCATATCTAGACGTAACGGGACTAGAATACATGTACGGATGGATTGACCTAGAGAGTCTAGGGTTCCCACAGGTGTACGACGAGCATTTAGATTTGGCGCACGTATTAGGCAAATTCTTCAAGATGATTAACAATACGATAGTTTCTATCGTAGATAGCATTCTCGATCCCGAAAAATCGGACAAAGAGAACAAGGTTCTTGACTACATCATGGCAAAAACAACGGCGTACGAGAAGACGGAGGAAGATATATTCTCTATCAACGCCGAGCGTTTGCAAGTGGATATCGAACTAGTAAAGCAAATGCTAGAAGAGACGGGTGTAGGTACGTACTCGACAAGACAAATTATTAATATTTTGGACTCTATGTCACCGTACACCATGGATCAGTTGGCGATCATGCTAGGTATAGCGAGTGCAGAAATCATGCTCGAAAAGACGTATTTTTACTTCATGTGGAACGTCGATACGCAAGAAATGACGTTGGTTATGCACAGCAACGTAGGGTTTACACAGGACGAACTAGATAAACTCGACAACAGCGATCCTGCCGGTGACGTCAAGACGATGATCTTTAAGTTAGAGGTATTACCCGTCTACTTCGGTGAATACGTCAAGATATCGGATATCGACTTCACGGGTTTCAAGCCGTTAGGTCAGATTTATACGTATTCGGGTACGCTTAACGGCGACTTTGTGTTTAGCTCGCAAGAGACGGTAGATTTGTCGAAACTGCTGTCGGCGACGGTGGGCGAGAGTTCAGGTCTTAACACGCCGTATATCCTGCCGACAAACGCGGGTGTGTCCTTTACGTTGATTTACGACCAATTCGTTACCGACCAAGAGGTGGACGGCGTGTGGAAGCTAGCAGGAAGAAGCGCGTTCGATCTTACCGTATGGCTAACGGGTAGCGAATCGAGCATAATTATCACCCTTTGCTCGGACGACGTATGTTTTGACAACGAAGTCTACAAAGATCTACCGGCAAGAGAGGCTGAATTAGGTTACGTATGGGTAAGCATTGAGTGCGTAACGAAGAACGGCGTTCAAGCAATACCGAAGCTAAAAATTCGTGAAGACGTGTTCATGGCGTCCATGAGTGCGTATATGAATAACGAGACGTCGATAGGTGACGACGTATCGAGTTTTGCCGACAACGATTTTAACTTGTCTTTGACAAGTATTATTAGCGCGCTATGTAAGGACGCTTACGTAGTAGCAGAGCCTGAACAAATGGAAATCACCTCGTCTAACGAAACGTTACAAAACCTATTCCGCGTAAGCGGTCTTATCGGTAACATCAAGGTAGACGCAGGCTTTACTTATAGAGTAAAGGGACTAGAGGATATCAAGGATCAATACTACATGTACGAGGTAGGCTTCTTCAAGGATATCGACGACGCGAACAGCCCGTACGATACGGAGCTACATAAGGAGCTAGTCACTTACTACTACGAGGACTACCGCGACGAGTACGATCCGCTAGAATACGACTTCTACGTATATCGCAACAGAATACTTCTCGACGATAATACCATTATTGACGAAGGCACGATGATGCTATTCGAGCTAGGCGCTCGCAAGAACGTATCTAGACAGCCGATAGAGTACGCGTCAAGCTCGTTCTTTAAGCAAGAGGACGGCAATAACCAGGACGTAACGCGCGCAATGTTCTTATTGACCGAACTGCCGTTCGTTCATTACGGTGAGGGCGTTTATTTCTACTTCACCTACTACAATAAGTACAAAGAAATACCGCAAGAATACGTATATCTAGCAGCGGACGGCACCGTATATATCTATTGGTTAGGCATTAGAGACGTATTATTCCATGAAGAGGACGAAATTTATTACTACTACGACATGGATATGGCGCTTCTTGACGAGAAGGGTAACTACGTCTATATCTTTACGCAAACGGATAGAGATCTACTATTCGAATACGACGTTGATTCTATCACCGTTACCGAAGCGTGCAAGACGCAATACGCTCCGCGTACTAACGGTAGCTTTATGGGTGAGGTAAGAAGATATTTCATACGCTTCACCTCCGTTTATCAAGCAGAGCTAGGTGCGCTCAACACAATTTATCACGATATCACTAGTCCGTACCCAGAGTATTACAGCGATGCGGATAAGAATCACGTAGTGGAAGTCTACGACGAGGACGGCGTCCTTATCAGTAGCACGCCTACGCCTATTACGCTAGTCGTTCTTGAACCGTGCGAGGATCTACCTACTACGATAGAGATGCTCGTTAAGACTAAGGCGTCCCTTGACGAAAGATATACCTTCAATGCGAAGTTCTTGGTTGATTGGGAGAACGTGACGACGAAGGGTTATATGGTGATAACCGAAGTTATCGTTGCGCCCGGGATGATGGGACAAAAGTCTTATCCTATCCGTCTAATCGTCGTAAACAGAGAGATAGATACTAACGAGCGCGCTAACATATTCACGTCGAACACCGACGCATATAGCGAAGGCGTACCCGTAGTAGACAGCATTGACGTAGATCCGTACGATTACGTTCTCGAAAAATACAAGTATCTAGCGGATAGTACGAACTTCAATCCCACCGTTTGCTTTACAAAAGAAGCGGTACAAAGAGCATACGATCAAGCACTACGTAATTTCACGCACAAATATTTTGCGCAAGAAAAATTCGCGTTCAGTATCGACTTTAAGTGGGAAGAAAGTTATATTTATAACCAAAACGTAGGCGAGCTTTATTTGCAAAAGAGCTATGATAACTACGTTCAAGATATCGACGGTAACGAAACGCTTATTGCGTACGATTGGAACTTCGATTTGTACGAATTTGGTAACAATCTAGAAAAGAACGTTTCACCCGTAGGAGGATATCTATATCTCCACACTTATTTTGAAGGACAGCTTATCGCTCTACGCGTAAACATCGGCACGCGTAATTTCTCATACGTAAAATTCGGCGCGAGCGACGATTTCAACGTGAAGAGCTACAACGAAAATAGCGAGAGTGATATTTATATCAACGGTCTATACCGCGGTAACTACTACGACACGAAGAGCTATGCCGTTAACGGCAATCCTATATTCGTCTTTACCGACAGCATCGGCAACGAGTACGAATATATCTTTGATATGAAGATAATAACGGGCTTGAAGCAAAACAACGACGGTTCGTATTCGGGTACGTACAAAGAAAATGATAAATATTCGTTAAGCTGGGGTGAAGAATATATCACCTA
Source organism: Clostridia bacterium (assembly GCA_045535785.1). Classification (GTDB taxonomy): domain Bacteria; phylum Bacillota; class Clostridia; order Christensenellales; family DTU072; genus CAG-1782. The sequence goes on along the minus strand of JAZSMH010000045.1, from coordinate 84,176 downwards.
TATCAACACGACGGGTTCTTACTATCAAGAATACACCTACGACTACCTATATAACGAAGAATTCGTCAAAGGTACGGTATCTTACACTGCATTGACGGGTGCACAGCAAGCGCAGACGGTAAGATATATCGACGCTAGCGGTAATTTGGCGGTAGGTAACCTCTACGCTAACGACGGTGGATACGTTGCTACTAGACAAAGAATGACTTACGCAGGACTTACTACGCTACTCGGCGCACTCGGAATGAGTGATCTACTATCTTCTTACGTAGAAGTAAGTTACACTAACGACGGCAGAGCGTACTTATTCGTAGAAGAAAACGGCGGAGTTAAGGTAAGAAGCAACTCAACTAGCGCGCAAAATAGACCTTTCTATTACTACGTAAGAGTGGGCGATGCAAGCAAAACGCCTATTTTACCCACCAACACCGAAGAATACACGAAGTGCTTAGAGGGTGATCCTAATTACGTATTGATTACCGACAATCCGTCGCAAATCACCACTACTGCACTCAACCTATACTACTTATTGCGTATCTATTTCATTATCGACGATACGATGTTATCTATCAGCGCGGTCAACAACGAGATTATTGAGAAAGAAATCGTCGGCGAAGCAAGTAAGACGCCTTTCCCCGTTGTTCCCGTAAGAATTAACGTAGAATGTCCCGAGCTTACCGTTGCGTATAACACTACGGAAGAAGAGGACGAAATCACGGAAGAGCTATATTTCCCTGCTACCGTTAACGCAGGCGATAAGAACGCGCTAGGATATTACAAAGTAGATCCGCTTAACGCAGATACGCTATATCTACCCGACAGCGTAGAGATTTATTTTACCGACGACAAGGGAAGACTAAGCAGTCACGTGTTCACCAATCTTATTTGGGGCTCTAGCTTTAATGAAATAACGGGCGAGCCTATCTTCACGTGTATTGATAAGAACGGCGTTGAACAAACGATAGTTGAACCTGAAGAAATTTTCGATGGTAACGGCAACCTTATTAAGGTACGCTACAAAGTAGCGATTGATATCGAGAGCATTAAGGGCACGTTAAAATTCGCCGTTACTACCAAGATAGGTAACGATATCAGCGGATATCAGTACGTCAAGATGAGCGTTAACGTACTTAGCAAAGATCCTACCGACATTAAGTTCTTCGTGAGTGGCACAAGCGAGCCTATCCCCGTAAGAAAAACGGTGAGCGAAATCAACAAGGGTGAACAAGGTAACGAACAAATCACCTATTACACCTATTATGCGAACACCTTCACCAACTTCAAGCTTCCTAATAGATTGACGGCAAAGTTTAGCGATGGACACGAACAAACCTATAGTGTAAATTGGCGTATGGCTAACGGTAACGAAGAGTTCGTATTCGCGCCCGACTCAATGGTCAACCTAGTTACTACGATAGGTACCGACGCCGACGTAACGGTAGACGTATTCTTCAGCGTAGTTTGCGACAACTACGAGGTTAATCAAATAACGGCGGTTAACGAATTTATGGAATATTACGTTACCGTACAAAGTACGAGTGGCGAAATATATAAAGATAAGGTAGCCATCAGCGAATTGCTACACTACGATAGCGAGAAGATTGGTTATTACAAGATAGAAACCTCTACCTATTATCCGAGAATAAGCACGGGTAGTGAAAGAGACGATAGAGTAGAAGCGAACAATATCGGCTTGTATCGTTACGACTTATTGGGTAATACCTTCGTGTTAGAGCGTAGCGTAAGCGTATACGAATTCATATCTACCTTGTATAGCACGGCGACGATAGTTCTCGACAAGAAGGAAGTCGACTACACCAAGCAAGATATTCTTTTAGAAAACAAATCGATATTCGATTATAGCATTAGCGTAATCAACCAAGACGAAGCGACCTCGGTGAGGACGGTTAGAGAAATGGTTAAGGTGGGTTACAAATACGAAGTGGGTTCCGGCACCGACGTAATCACCGTATTGGTAGAGGCGTTGGACGTAGGAAGCGGATCTAGATTCTATCCGCACCTTAACGAGAACGGCAATATCGTGTTATACGCAGACGGCGGTAGATCGAGGGAAATAAGCTACGGCGAATTGATTATTTATGCGATCGCGGAGAGCATGTCGACTAAATATCTCGATTGGAAGATAGATTCGATTGATGCGGAAAAATTCGAGAATGGCGAAAAGCTATTGTCCGACTACGTAGAGTACAACGTAAGCGAAGGGCTCAAGTATAAGAGCGAATTCCCCTTTGGTGAAGGTAGCGAAATAACGCTAATTAATCCGAGCAACGCTGGTCAGAAGGTAACCTACGGCTATGACGAGCTAACCTATAGACTCAACTACTACTACAACTATCAAAGAGTTGCAAGCAACACGAGAGTTACGGTAAGAGATAAGAGCGTAGAGATAGTCGATCTTTATGAGAAGATGGACGTAAGCAACATGACGTATCGCGCAGGATTTAGCGAAAGCAAAGATTACGTGGTAAGACTTGGTACCGGCGCAAAATCTTACGACCTCAACGCATCGTTGATATTTACGGGTGGTTTTTATCTTGCAGACGGCAGTGCGTCCGCTGTTACCGAGAAGATAGACGGGTATACCGCGCTAGGTGAAGCGCAATACTCGGGCGGATACGTGCTCGGCAACAACGTTTCTGTAGAAGCGAGCGCTATCTATAACGACGGCACGACCAACACCAAGCAGTACAAGTACAATATTTCGGCAACCGACGAAAAATTGGTTACTTGGTACGTAGAGGATAGCACCTTTGCCGAGGTAGAAATCGGCTCGCTCATCACTTCTATTCCTGCAACGGTAATCTATAAGGTGGGTTCTACGTCGGGTGGCTTTATAGAGATGAGCACCCTTACGGAGGAAGGCTTTAGATTGAGAAGAATATTCGAGATGGAGCCTCTTCCCGAGAAGATCACGAAAGATTATAACGGTGCAAGATCGAGTGGCTTTACTATTACCAACGGTGTAATCAAGGTAGAGAACATATACGATTACGCTAACCCGAGTATAGAGGCGTACTTCGGCGACGTGGGATATCTACCTAGCGTTCTTTCAATCAAGCTTAACGCTGCCAACGTGACGGTAAGCAACGTCAAGTGGAACATTGATAGCGGTTGGGCAAGCATAGTAAGAACGCTTACCTACAACGGTACCTACGGCAATCAGTACGTAATGGCTTATGCCGACGTGCTTGGATATAAGAACGCTACTACGGGAAAATACGAACAAACCGTTAGAATAGAGGCAAAGATAGAGATAGACACCGCGGAGGTTATACTACTTCCTTGGGAAACTAACAATGATATAGAGTTAAAGACGCAGACGCTATACGAAGGCGGAGATATCATTTATCTAGTCTACGTAGACACCTACGTCGACGCTTCCGCAGACGTGCTAGACGCACCCGACACGCTAGTATTGCCTACTACGATAACGGCAAGATATACTAGTGGCCTAACGTTTACCTTCAACAACGTGGCTTATTCGTTCAACAACGTCTATAACGTAAACAAGATATTCTTTGATCTAGAAGGTATCAACATTTTGGCGATGACGTCGACGAGTGGCGACTTGTCGGGCTACGATAGCTCGAAACTAACTACGCGTTATCTCGACCTATTGGTTGATTTGGGCTTATCACAAGAGCTAAAGGTAAGATTCTACTTCTACGATAAGACGCCTAACGAGGTGACGATTGGTGAAAGTGAATACACCGACGCGGTGGCGGTAATAGAGACGGACGACGACGAATTGCGCAAAGCTATCAAAGATAGCCGTGGTGAGAAATTCAACGAATACGCAAGCGACGTATTCGAGGACGTCAACTATAACAGAATAGAATACAACCTAAAGCTTCTCGTTGAGCAAGCGCAAGACATAAAGAAAGAAAATCAAGAGGTTATTGTCAATGCAATCAACGCACTCAACGTTACGCAGTTAGAAAGTCGCGCCGTTGAGAACGCGCTATTAAACTGGGCGAAAGCGTTGAATAACACTGGCTTCGATATGGGCGCACTACCTACTACTTACGCTTACAGCGTTGCGCAAGCGAAAGATTTTGCTATCGAAATAATCAAAGAGCAAGCAAATTCCGCTGTAGCAAAGACGACTACGGACATAATGAACGTTGCGCGCGGAAGCGGTTCTGGTGACAACAAGAAGAGAAACATTCTTCGTATTGCAGAAGAGTATTACGAAGCGGTGGCGACTAACTCGTACGATACGATTATTAGCGAATATCTAAGGATAGAGTTCGAGAGAATGTTCACCGAATCTATCGAGGAATTCACCGCTAAAGAATATAACGACACCATTTATTATAAGAACATGGTAGAAGCAGGCTTCGACGTGGACGGAGTAGTAGAGACTATTTATAAACTCCGCGCAATGAAGAATAGCGGTGAAAGTATGGATATCGACCTAATTTTGGCGCAAATCGATCTTGCTGACAGCATGAAAAAATTCAATCTCGTTATCAACGATACGACAGATCAAGATTATGAGAAACTCGTTGTTGCCGTTATTGCAAGCGAATTGCTTAACGCTTACGAATACGCGGTCAAAAAGGCTGGCACGGAGGGTAACGACGATTTCGATACGATCAAGGGCGTAATAGACTCTATTATAGAAAAACGTCTTAACGTATCGAGATACGCTACGGGCGAGGACGAATCGGCAAGGACGGAATTGTATACGCTAGTTGACTTCGTCAACAACTACGCTTATAACGAGGGCGTTACCGACGAAAAGAACGACGTAAGCAAGAAGGTAATGAGGAATTATCTCATTAACCTATTGCACGAGGTAATGGACTTCACCAAGCTAGGCGTTGACGATAGCGATTTAGCGACGGCGTTCAATAGCCTAAAAGACGAGATAATTGCTTACAGTATGACGACGATAAGCAATTATACGACGATAATTCGTTCGATGAGGAGAAGTATACTTAGCCAAGCAACGATAGGCGGAGTATTGACTAACTTCTTAACGTCGGGTATCAATAACTTCACTAGCACCGTATATGCAGAGAACGTATATATGGAAGAAATCAACGCTCTACGCGAAAGCAACGGAATTTTGATTACCAAAGAGAGATTGGAGCAAGAGAGCATAGAAGATCCCGTTAAGAGATTCGCAAAAGTGACCAACGATAGCTCAGGTAGATACGTTATCGAGCCGTACTATGCGTATAACGGCATACCGAGCAAGATAATGATATTCTTCAAAGACGGCAATGCAAAAGACGGCAACGCAGGTGGCTTTGGATATCAAACGATAATCAACTGGGACGACGTAGAAGAGGTAACGAAGAGAGTAAGCTATCTCGGATACAGCGGAGCACTCGCAGGCAGAATAGAAGGCTCTATCACTGGCGATAAGCAATTCATTAGCATACAAGTAACGGTAATCAAGCACGAATTGGCGATTAAGGACGTTGTCGTTACCGACGAACTAATTTTGGAAGCAACGGAATTCTACAATAGTGGCGAATCTTTCAAGAAGAGTGAAAACGGCGTTTATGCATTAGTAAAGAGCGCAGACGAGGTAAGAGTATATCTATATGATAGCGCGTTGGGTGACGATGGATCCAATTATCTCGGACGAATGAGAGAGCGTACCGTTAGCTTCGAGACCTATAATTCTAAGGATAGAGTAAGCAAGGTAAGTGGATACGATAGCGACGGTGACGTAATGTACGTAATGGAGAACAAGTACAACGGCGACAACATAGAGAAGCAATCGATATTCGTATACAATCCCTTCCAATTCAACCCAAGTAGAGATCTACCTTCGCAAATAGTTATCGAAGGCAAAGTAATGGATATAGTATGGAGTAACGTGAGCATATTGCCTACTGGCAATCTAATTACCGTTAATGAAGAAGAGAACGCGCGTATCACGGGTAGAATAGGTGGTACGGGTGGACAACAGGTATCCATGTACTTGTTCGTAGCACAATGGAGTTACGCAGGCATGTATCAAAAGACGAATAGCGTAACGGGTATCAACTATTCCGTTGACGGCGAGATCATTAACTTTATTTATATGAACCCGCTCAGCTTCTACTTCAGTAGATACTCGCAATATTCGGCGCAAGAATATTACATGCTTTACTTCAAGGTAAGAACGCTACGCTATAACGCGGACGGCGATTTAGAAATCGTGACGATAACCTTCCAAAAGGATCTCAACAACGTTGGTAGAATCAACGTAGAAGAGGGATTCGTTAAGAAGATATTCTATCCGAGCGACAGTAGACTTCTTGAATACGGCACCGACGACAATAGCATGTATATCGTCAAGAAGCGCAACAATTATCTAATCTATTGGGACGAAACCAACAAGAACAAGGTAATTAACGACAAGGCGATGATGGTTGCAGGCAGTTCTATCTTCGTTGGTAACGCGAGAGTGGGTACGTTGAGTCTGACAAGACTACGCGAAGCGACGGATTTAATAACGCCCGTGAACGGATATTATAGCTATGAAGAAATGAACGTAGAAACCTTACGCGTAACGGGTAACGATACGGTGAAGGTGGAGATAGACGACGAGGGTAGCGTAACGATTACCTGCGTAACTAGCGGTGGCAAGTATTATATTGACGAAAGCGGATACGTAGAATGTAAAATTTGTGAACAAAGATTGGATATAACCCCCGTTAACGGAGTATATACGTTGAGCTGTGCTAACGCCAACTGCTCGAATAAGAACGTAACGATAGTATACGATGCGCTTAACGAATCGGCTAACTGTCAATGCTCGGAGACTTGTAAGCTTTATAACGAAATAGAAGACACGTTACTTGCTACTAGCGGTCAGGTGAGCGTAGTAATGGGTATAGACAATTACTATCCCACCACGGGACTTGTAGAGTTATTCGAGAACAACGTAAGCTACAAGAAAGATACCCTCGATATAAGACTTGTATGGAATCAAGCTTTTGCAAGCATTATAAACGGATTAAAATCTTTCGTAGCATACGCTTATACCGACGTAGAGGACGCATCGAGAGAAAGTTACGCGATCAATATGTTGATGGATTGGCCGAAGAAGAGCGTTCTTGAACAAAACGAAATAATAGAGCTGGCTAAGGACTACATGTTCGCGCTCAATGGTTATACGGGAAGGTACACCGAAGAACAATGCGCGCTCGACGCGTACAAGCTACTTGCAATTAACGAAACTTATAACTTTGCAAGCGACGTAGAGAAACTAAAGGGTGGCGCTAACAATATGGTTAACGTAACCGTCCTTGCTCGCGTCAACGGCAACACCGTAGTATATCAACAACAAATAACCGTTAAGGTAATCTTCTTAGATTACACGCCTGTTAGATATCTAACGAAGACGGCGGACGGACAATACTTCGACTTGACTGAAAGCATAAAGAACGATAACTACGAAGAAAAGAACAATATCTATATCGCAGTAAGAACGGAATACTGGAACGTTGCACAAAACAAGAGTGCATACACCACCACACCGCCTTACGATAATCTATCCGACGTTGGATATAAGATGTTACAGATCAAGAGTGACGTAACGAACGTTAATCTAGCAGGAGAAGAGATAGAAATCAGGAATATTGACGGTACCGTTTACAAATTGATACCCGTTACAGGCATCGTTTGGAAATACGACGACAAGACCAACATACTAACTAGCGAAAGATTCATTATCGGTAACGTGGTTTATGAGTCTACGCTATTACAAATAACGCTAGCTAACTAAAAAAACGCTTTGACAAAAAGGAGCGGAGGAAATAATGACTAACAAACGTACAAAAATCATTTTATTGCTATTAACCCTAGTATTAGTAGTCGCTATGCTAGGATTAGTGGCGTGCTCGAACGAAACGCCCGACGATGAAGACGACGGCGGTGGCGGTACTGTAAAGCCTATCGAAATGAACTTCAATCAGTATATGAGCAAAATTAATGCCGGACTAAAGGGTGCGGAGAATTTTGCCAATACCGAAAGCGAGTATGCAGTACAAAGCAAGTATACCATATATACTAGTACGGAGAATTACACTCTTACGTACAAGGCTATCTACAAAGAAAACAAGCAAGACGGACGTTATTACATAAGAGTTTTTGACAACGCTAATCACGTAGAGAGAGCGGATATATACTATGACGGGGAAGATTTGTACGTTACTTCCGGTCAAGAGCATTATGCCGTTTATGATTTTAGCTCACTCCTCCTATTCGACGTATTTAGTCAAGCGATAGATATTCTAGACCTTGGACATATATTCTACGGAAGCTTCATGCAAGAATATTTTGCCGAAGGTAGCTTACTCAGCAACGTTTTTGGAATCGACGACTGTCACCATTTGAAGGTGGACGCTAGACGTGAGAACGTGAAGATAACCAACGGTGACCTTTCTATCTTGATGGGTATGTTTAACGCATATATTGCGACTTTCGTTGAGAATATCGACACTTCTTTCGATGCGGTAACTAACCACTATCTAGGTTTTAGATTGAGCAAAGTTTTTGAATATAGATTTGCATCAGTGCTTGTCGATTATATTAATTTTGCACTAACCGACACCGTAATGACGGGGACGAATATCAAGGTGAGCGGAAGAATGCAAGACAACAGCAGATATTTCGTTGAGGCGGAATACGCTTACGATAAGACGACTACCGTTATTGAAGAAGGGGTAGGAGTAGACAAAGAATACGAATATTCTAACATGAATTTGGGCAAAGGCGCGTACGAAGGTAAGGCAATGCTACCTACTTTGCGTGACGTTGACTTCGACGTAGCGTTAGATTATAACCTAAATTCGGAGAACAATGCGGAGAATGAATTTACCTTCCGTATATACGATCAACGCAATCCTTCCGCGACGGGTTTGGATAAATATAAGGATATAGCGGAGCTTATCAGCGTGTACTACGTTGACGAAACTTTCTATTTCAACACTACGGGACTTTATGACTACGTAGGTGAAGGAATCGACCTTAACGCGTTTAATTTGCCAAAAGTCTACATAAAGGACGTTGACCTTATTGGACTAATGGAGATACTATACACCGACGCGATAAGAATAATAAAGCTTGTACTAGACGGTGATTATAGACAAGAAAGCACGCTCAACAAGAAAACGTACGAAGCGGTAATGGGCGCTATCAAGAGTGACGTAGAAAAACAAGAGATCAGCGTTACTATCACGGAAGAACTAATCAAGCGTATTAGACAGGACGAAACGGACGTCAGCGTACTATTGGGCGGACTAATAGGACTAACGGAGGACGAAGTAAGGAATTACGTTGGTAACGATTTCTTTGAATTGGTTAAGGTTATCGTTACGTACAACTTCGGGACGGGGCTTTTGAAGATTGACGTACAGCACGCCGATAAAACGGTAGCGCTATTCGAGCTTTCTGGCAAAGATTACGTAGGAATGGTATTTCCACCCGACCTTAACGACCTCAATTACGTAGAATTCGCTATGGCGGACGTAATTACTATAGAATATGACGTTACGATGTCGCCGTACGAAACGGAAGACGTTGATTTGAGCGAATTCCTAGGAATATTCATTGGCGATATAAGCGGAGATAATATCGACTATCACCTGACGGCAGGACAAAGTTTGCGCGTAGCAGGTAAAGTAAGCGAATACTACGTAGCTGGCGCGGACGGCGAGAAAAAGCCCACCACTGCGGTAGATATTAGGCTATTTAGTAGAGTAAAGAAGGGTGACGAGAATATCGACACTGAGATTTTGACGATTTGTACTAATCCTATCGATACGGACGAATTCTTGGTAGAGCTCTTTATCGACGTAGGCGACTATAACAACGAAAACGGACTAAAATATAGAATAGCACGCGAAACGGTGAGCGCAGGACTTGACGAATTGGTAGGCGGAGAGAGTATATTCACGGGAGAATCTAACGCAAAGGTATTCTTATCCTTATATCAAAGTATAGAGGGTAATGCCGAAACGTATATTTCCGACGGATATTATACGGTTAGCATAATGGCTAGCGACAACAAGGATCCCGTTTGTGAATTCGTAGGAATCAAGGATACTCACGCGATTGCAAGAATGAAGATATCGTTCGAGAGTATAGATTTGAGCACGGTTAATGCGGACGAATATTCTACGCCTTACGTCAACAGCCTTGACGACGTCACCGTAAAGAGTATTTATTCAAGCGGTAGCGCATGGCAAGAAAAAACGGCGGTTTACGTAGATGGACAGGTGGTTAACGTCAATCTTAACTATACAGAAGAAAGCACGACGATAGTTACCGGTGTTAACGAATATCACCCTGTAGCAAGTATTTTTGGACAAGACGTAAGCTACGCGATGTACGTTATCGATCAATTCGGCACCTACGTAATAGCATCGCTAGAGATAGACAACGACACTCTTATTATCGATCCGTCACTTACTAAGAAAGTGCCTACGACGATAACGGTAAGATACGACAACTACGAGACGGCAGAGGTAGAGTGCACGATAGAGGGCTTCTATGACAACAACGTAACGCCTATCGGTTACAATCTCGGTGTGCTTGGTGGAGAATATACCGACGATGCAAAATACGTCTTACGTATAGGTCAAGACAGTATTGCCGAAAGAGTGGACGAAATTTACGTAACGGTAATCAACCGTACCGTAAAGCCACTTACGCAAACGGTGGGTGGCGAGCAAAAAGGTATTTATGCAACGGTGGGTGGTATACAAATGCCCGTTGTTGCGAGAATAACGGTAGATCCCTACACGTATGCAATGACGAAGCGCGATATCGTTGATTACGACGTTGTTCGCGATCAAATCATAGCGAATAGATTCAGAGTAGATTTTGAGAATCTCTATGGATACGAAACGGTAATCGACGAGGTTACTAAAGAAGAAAGACAAGAACCCCTTTACTACAACGTGCAGGGCTACAACTGGTACTATCTATCAGACCTCAATTTAGACTGGACGTATGACGAAAGCTTAATAAGCTATCACGGTGGCAAAACGCACGCGTACGCGTACGTGGGCGATAAATATAATGGATACGCAACGCCTATTGCGATAGAAATTATTATCGAACAAAAGGAAGTCGCTTACGTTCAAATCAACGACGAGAACCCCGGCGAATTCACGATCGACTATCTAGTATACGCGACGTACGAAGTACCCAAGGTAAGCGGTAGCGGTAACACCGTTAGCGTGGTATTCACCGACGGCACGAGTAGAATAGTCAGCTTGTCGCGTTCTAACATAATCAGCACCGACGAATATTATAGGACGTACGTATACGGACAGCTAGCTTGGCTTGGCGTGGACGATCTTAATTCAAAAATCGATATAAACGGTGCGAGCGGATTGTTCGGGACCGACAACAACGCGACCGACACGACGACGGCTTCTTTTGGTGGAGAAATAACCTCACCGCAGACGGTAAGTTTGAGAGTAGTAGTACCTTCAAGAGCGCAAAGCATAGACGAAATGAAGAGCGAATATATCGTTGTTCAATACGACGAAGACGGTAGAGCGCTCAAGTCTATGGTTAACCTCAACAAGGCGAAGTTCAACAGTATTGACGAAGCGTACGATCCGTTTAGAATTAATCCCTACGATGCGACGGCGGTACTACCTGATGCAATTTATCTTCACGTAGATAAGACGCGTGGACAAAATTCGCCCAAAGAATGGAAGCAATATCCTATCACTTGGGTAACCACTAATCCCGACGGCGAAGAATTGAATATTATTAAGAAAGAAAGCGGAAGATTCGTATTGGCTAACCCCGTTACCGAAGAAGTTGATCTCGTAGTATACGGTAGAGTGGGTGACGCACCCGAGCGTTTCATTTGGGTAACTATGCGCGTAAGGAACCTTGCGAGCAACATCAAAGAAATCACGCTTTATGATAAGAACAACGAAGAATTCGACAGAAAATCTACCGTTGTAATCGATCCGTATCTAAGCTACGCAGATTTATTGCCCGTAGGATATAGAGCAGTACTAGGCAGTGGCGAAACCGTGGATAACTATGACGAAGAGAACAAAGCGACGGGTATCAAGTGGTATTGGGGCGAGTATCCTATCGTAAGAGAGGGCGCGTTCCTTAACGGCGCTTACGACGGCTATTATAACGATGACGATTATTTGATTTTTAGCGCGGACGGCGGTAACTACGATTTGAGCATGTACGTAAGTAGCGGTAGCATAGAGAATCAAATCGTTATTAAGGCTTCCGTGCTTGTACGTACTATAATGGCACTCAGCGAGAGTGTGAACAACGAGCAGAGATTCGTTAGTCACTACGTTGATATCTTCGATAGAGGTCATATTGAAGGTGAAACCTACGCTAACGAAGATATGGCTGTGCCCGGATATATCTCTATCGACTATTACAAGTTAGAGAGTACGCTGTTGTTAGAGAGAATAGAAGAGCTTCTTGCTAACGATGGCATAGGCATGGGCGGTATAACGTTCGCGGAAGTGGGTGAAGAAACCGTTTATGCAAAGAATATTATTTGGAACAAAATAACGCTAGAGGGTATCAAGAGCGCGCTTGTTAATCCTAGTAGCGTTTATGAATTCACCTTAAGCGGTGTGGTAGACAAGGGAAATATCAACGAAGAGGTAGTTACTATTAAGATTACCCTTTATAAGCAAACTCTGTCACAGGTAGAGTTTTCTCGTACCGAGATGCTCATTGAAGATAAAGTGCTTGACGTCAAGAACGATACCGACGGCGACGGAAGAGTGAGTGTGACCGAGCTTGATAGAGTAACGCTATCGGGTTATTACACGGGTAGTAGCTATGATAAGTATTTTGGTACTAGCAGTGGCTATGGTGACAACGTTTATGACTACGTTGCGTTCTTTAACGTATACAACAACTATGCGTTCAGCACGAGCGGAACCAAACTTTACGTTTCGCCCTACGAATATTTTGAATACGTATTCAGCGGAATTAATCTAATATTCGAGAGTGGAATGACTAACTTAACCAAGGCGGAATTGAGTCTAGGTGGAGTAAGTGAAGAATACTTCAATAGATCGGTGCTAGGTTTGGACGAAAACACCATTGTTGAAGATGCAACGGGTAGATATTCGTACAGCTATTTGATTTTGGAGAAGTTATCCGAAGGCTCAAAAGTTGAGAGAGTATTGGTAATAGTATTTGCTACGTATTCGGAGAGAGAGGTTTCGCAAGTAACCATCAACGAAGAGGTGTTCACGGAAGACTTGAAGGAGCTTTATCCTAACGGTTACGATTTACCGGGATACGTAGAGATAGAGTACCGTACTACGCGCGGAGATTTTTATAGCGTAAGATACGGCGTAGACGAGTGGTATCCCACGTCAGGCTCACCGGAATTGGGACAGGATCCCATCACGAAGATAGAAAAGCAACACATAGACGTATTGAGTGGCAAGGTGTACACGCTTATGTTCACCATACCCGACGTCGGTGAGAACTATTATTTGATAGTTAACTTCCCGAAGAAGGATTTGCAGAAGATTAACTATGCAGCGACTGGATATATATCCATGTACGATATAAAGGACGGTACGATAACTATCGACAACCCGTATTTGTTTTTAAAGCAAAATTTAAAGGGTAAGTTTGAATTCGATCAAACTCTCATACCTACGTATATAGACGTATATACCAACAACGGCTACTACACCGAGGGTGAGCTCAATGCGTATAATATCGTTTGGGATTGGGACGAAGAGATGATTACTTTCGACTCCGATATATTCACAAAGGGCAGTAAGATCAAGATTGCTGAATATAAGTTCGACAGTTACTATCACGGAGGTAGCGACGTAGAACAAATCGTAGAGCTTTACGTTGATATCAGTAAGATGGTGTATAGCGGAGTAGAGGTAGAGGGACTTGACGTGAAGAATAGCAAGGACGAATCGGTCAATCCTATCTACAACGTAATCACCATAGATCCGTATGACGAAAGCAACGGACTTAACGGAAGATTCGAATTACCCACCGAATTAAAGGTTAACTTCAACGATAATTCACAATCGTATACGTTCAGTGACGTAAAATATAGACTTTGTTCTAGCGACGGATCAAAGGATATAAGGTCAATAAGCTATATCGAGTATAACGAGAAGGGACACTCGGGCATTGATGACTCTAACGTCACCGATCCTATGACGGTGAGATTAAAGGCGAGCGCCGAAGGGTTATACAACGTAGAGATTTTCGTAACGTTCATTCAAAGAATAATCAACGAAGTAAAATTGGATAACTATGTATACGACGATACGGGCGAATACGTTTATACGTTAGGCGGTGGCGGAGAAATACTCTTCGACGGCACTACCCCGATAAGAAAAACGTATAACTCTTACGCTAAGTACGAGCACATAGGGGATGATAATACGATAATAGAGGGCAAGATGCCGGTATACTTCATTGATCCCTACAATACCGCAACGTATCGCTTACCCGACAAAGTAACGCTAGACTTTAATTCTGATATAGGCGTATTCGGCACGTACGACATAGGCGGATGGCAATTATACAACGAGGGCTTGAAGGCGTACGAGGGAGTAAGTGTAGCGACCTCGTTGAGCGGTGTAGGTTTGAGAGCGTTCTATTCTATTAACGCTGACGGAAGGAGTTACACCTATTATAATCAGAACGAAAAGACCTACAAGGGCGCTAAATATCTAATGCGTGGATACATAGAGGTAGGCGAAAGCAAGCAGACCTTCGACGTGCTTGTCGTTGTACTTAACCGTACTTTACGTACGGGCGTAGTGCTTGACGAGGTATATTCGGTAAGCTATGACTTTGACGATCCTATTTCGGCAATGCTCGGTGACATACCGTGTATTCTAGGTGAACAAACTTTCGTAGAATACGATAACTACTACAAAGATTTTGACATGGTGGGCACGATCAATGGAAAGACGGCCGAATTCACCTTCACGGTAGAAGACAAATATTGCTTTAGCCAAAAGGACGAAAGCGGTAATTACGGCAACAGCGCGGTACTACCCTCTATCGTATGGGAGCAAGAGTACGACGTTGACGGTGACGGTGTTATTGACCTTAGCTTCGAGGACTTCACCACGGTTGGATATACGGGCAAAATAGACGGTAGCGTATATTATCACGCGGGCAATCTCAACGCGCTATTAGAACATTACTTACTAGAAGTAAGTAAGGCGTACGACGAATTGGTAAAAGCACAAATGTGGGATTCTTTCTTCGACGGCGAGAACGTATCGGGAAGCTTTTCCGCAACGGCAAAGAACGCTATCGAAAAGGCAAAAGCAAGCTTCGTTATCGATAAGATTTACGTAACGTACGGAATTACTCTTGATAGACTTAACGAGCAATACGCAGATTATTTAGGCAAAGATATCGTCAACGTTACGGTACAAAACCTCAATAGAGAAGCAATCACCACTGGCAAAATCTATTCGATAGATAGATACGAGGACATGCTAGTGATAGTCAAGACCATTTATGATAACTTGAAGTCCGAATACGATGCATGGGTGCTCGCAGGTAGAATACCTTCGCAACGTACGAGTAAGACGGAGATATTCAGCGAATGGCTCGTAGCAATGGGAGATTTTGAAAAGGCTGACGTTGCTAATAGTAGTAGAATTAGCGCACATCAAAAGTTAAAGGCACGTTATTACGATCAATTAATAGCTGTAAGCGGTAACTTTACGACGGAAGAAAAGAACCGTAACGAAAAAGATTTTGCTACGCTCAAAGCTAATCTTTATAACTATATTCGTTCGGACGTATGGCAGACAGTATACAATTTGAGCAACGTAAGAGAAAAAGAAAGACTTAACGCAATCCTTGCTGATAACAGCGTTACGGGCAACGATACGTTGAGCCGTAGCCTTGCTTGTAACGAATTGATTACCCAATTAAAAGATTATCAAGAATTAGGTATCGACGGAGAAAGGGCTGAAGCTGATATAAGCATACCCGTTATTGATTACGAGGCGATCACAAACGGAGAAGGAAGCGACGTAACCGTTAACGTTATATCTTTCAACAAGATAAATTTCGAAACCATCGACGGAAGCTTCGTGGTTAAGTTTAATCTATCCTACAAGAACGTATACGAGGAAGAAATCGAGAATGCAACGGACGAAATAACCGACAGCTATCGCGAGCAAGAAGCGAAGAATTCTCTCGAAAAATACGCTCAAAAATACCTAGAAGAAATTATTGACGCTGTTACGCCTACTCAATACAACGGTAGCACGGGTAAGTACGAGCCTATCGGTGGTATGGTAATAAGAGGGGAAGTATTCGGTTACGATTGGCTCCAAAAATACGTAGCGGAATACGGCGGTAGTGACGAGGGCTTGTCGTACTATTCGGCAATTTGGCTAACTTTATATAATAACGCTCTCGACACGGCTATTTATTACGTAGATAACAACGTAGAAAGGTTATCGGGCTATGCTTCGCTAGCAGAGTTAGATTACGTTTCGCCTGCAGAATGGGCAGGAATCGTAGCGGTATACGATATTCTAATCGACGAAGCAGAGAAAAGCGGTAGTAGCGAATTATCCTACTATATGCAAATTAAGTACAAACTAAATAGCTTGGCGGCGGTTGAGCAAAGACACGAAGCTATCAAAGAACTTTGCGAATTCATAGTAAGCATTGATCCTGAAGTTAAGAGAATGGATAACGTGCTTAAAGCGGAATTTGACAAAAAGTACGCACTTCTTGCCGAAGGACTATTGTCGCACTCTTACAATTATGGCAACCTTATCGGTGGTGCTATGGGCGATTATAGCGGTGATTCTTCCGAATACGGCATTAAGATGGGTGGTGCAAGAATATTTGCAGCAACCTACGGTGAGATTGACCTACCCGGATTAAGCGAGTTTAATTTGGCGAAGCTTCTATACGGCATGCTTGACGCGCACTATTATAACGAAAGCACGGGTAAGTACGACGAAACCTGGAAGACCATTATCGACATGTACAATTCGTCGGTTTATTACGACTACGAGGGTATTTGTTGCTTTGTAGCACTCAATACGGCAGGGATAGAGAGCGTAGCCAAAGTTTATTACGATTATCTAATAGGATACGTCGCTAGCGAGGTGAGCCCGTACGATTTACTCTGCGAGAATGGATATTTGTTACCTAGTGGTATCAGCAGGAATTATTTAGAAAGCATTAACGACGGAGGATTGTTAAAATTCGTAACTCTTACCGAGGCGCAAGCGCGTGCGCTTAACGCTATCCGTACCGACCTACCCATAACGTATTCGGAGGCGGAAAAGCAATTCAAGCGTAGCCTTATCTACAATGCGGTTGAGTCGATTTCAGAAACGCAAGCAAAAGAATACTTTAACACTTGGAGAGGAAGTGCTTTGTTAGACGTGCGTGCAACGTACGTAAGCAAATTAATGAGCACGCTTGAGACGAGCAAACCTAATTCTTATAGGAAGTTATATAGCTATATCAACCAAACTAACGAAGTAGAGAAGTCAGCGTTCAAAGTATTGCTTAGTGAAGAAAAAGAAAAGGGCTTGAAGATACAACAAGAATATCAAGCGCTCATTGAAGAATACAATCAAAAGGTATTGACGGAATACAGCGTAACCATACTAGACAATCTGTATGACTCTTACAAGCGTTATGCTTCGGCAGGCGTGGGTGGATACACCGGCAATTCTTACGTACACGGCAGTTTGTATGGAAAATACTTCGACGTCATGGGTAAGGACGAAAACACTGGCGAATACGTCTACGACACCACTATGACCAAAGAAAAACAAGGTTATAAGACGCCGGGTGAGGCTAGTGACGATTACGTAGAAGAAGGCTACGTCAATGCCGTTACCGATGAATTGCGACAAAAGTACGAAATACCTTTTTACGGCGAGTATTTGGTGAAAGAATACGTAAGAGATTATCAGTTAAGAGCATACGTATACTATTTTGACAACGTTGCTACCCTTGCACAAAAAGAGGTTATTGCCGAAGTAGTCGCTATGCGTATAGGTAGACAGGTAGACGTCAACAGAAGCCTTGAACAAACGATAATGGCTGGCATCGCTGACAATCAGTACACCGTTTCTGGAAGAGAAATATATCAAGATTTAGAAGAAAGATACGATATGGGCAAGGACTACGTCACGAATTTTGCCAAGAGTTACGGTTACATATTCTTGACAGAAATGCTAAACGGTATAGAGTACTACGTTTATAATCAAATAGACGTAAAGAACGATAACTCTTATCTAAATCCTAGCTTAGAGTACACTAAGATTGTTGGTGCGCTCGGAATAAACGGCGCCGGCGACACTATTGACGTGATAGCTAATAACGTATCAAAAGATAAGATTTGGCAATCGGTGTATACAGCATCGGGCGCTTATGACGAAACGGTAGCTAATCTATATCAAACCGTACTAAACAGCGCTTACGCTTACGCATATCAAGCGATGTACGATAAGCAAATAAACGATAGATACGAACATAGAGATGAACTTAACGAAGTGCTCGAAGAATTAGTATCTAGTTTTGTCAATGAAGAATTCTATCAAGACGTATTCGAAAAGGTAGAACAAAATCTCGTTGAAGAAAAATTGAGTGCAGTTATTACCGCTACGCAAAAAGCAGTTAAGACGGAGCTATTCAGTGAACTTTATCAAGAAATCAAGTTGCTTGATATCGACAAAGAAAAATTCGCAGAACTCACGTATGAATATATCACGGGCGAAAAGGGTAGCGCGCAAGATTTATTGGGTGAGAACCTCGACGGACTAGGTGGTCTTATTGGAAGCCTTGTTGATAATATTAATGCAGATGATATTCCTTGGACTGAAATTTATAAAATAGACGATTGGATTAATGGAAACAACAGTATATATGGTGACGTTAGTGAGGTAGAAAAAGGCTTAATAAGGCAAATTCATCTACAAAACTACTATCAAATTACCGACGATGACGTTACGGTAGCACAAAGAGAAGCTCTCGCAACCGTAAACACCGTACTCTCTGTATATCTATTCCTTGGCGATTTGGAAGAATATATTAGAGATAACATGCCTGGCGATTATTTAAGTGAAAACAACGTGAAAGAATACCGTCAATACGTTATGGACAGCTTGTATAATTCTGGAATAATGAACACCGCCGGACATAGTCTAACCTTGGCAAGAGCATATCTAGTTAATCACGCTGAAGACCATATCGAGAATAGAGTTAAAGAGTTTAACGATATGGCGCAAAGAAAAACTTTAACGGACGATTGGGGCACCATTGAAGAGTACGTTGGTTTTATTGCAGAGTCACTTTATTACAACAACTGCGCACCTACCGGTAGCGACGAAGACAAAGAAAAGCAACGCGCGCTTTATAATAGATATTTAGATAAAGCAAAAGAGTACGTTGGATACGTATCGAACAGTAGCACCGAAGAATACAAACAATGCTTGACGGAAGCAAATCCCATCTTTACGTACGTAAATAGGGTTTACGTTAAGATAACGGGCTACGCAATTGGCGGTAGCGTTATGCAAGGTAACGGCAAGGATAAAGAATTCGGACTATTGTCGACGCGTTACTACTACTTGCTTGATAAGGTGAACAAAGATTACAAACTTGCGCTTGAAGAAATGCTAGCAGAGAGAGAGGTTTGGGAGAAATTTTATTCCGAAGACAGCTTCGACAGCACTAATGACGAAGAAGCAAGACACGTAATTTATTTCGACCGTACAACTTGGGAGAACTTCATTGCCGGCGGTTCGGTATCCGCAGCGCCCGGTACTCTCGACAACCAAAACGTATATTTTGCAAATTCCTTAAAGACTGACAAGGTGAATAAGGTTAATAACGGAGTAGTCGAGGGATATTATTACGAGAACGCATTCAAGGCGGACGATATCAAGTTCGTAATATCTGATATTAGTAGAATCGACTTGGCGTTCGAAGGTGAAGAATTCGTTAACACGGTATCAATCGACGCAATAGCACCGTACTTACCGATGAAAGCGAAAGCAACGGGCTACATCGACGTAGGCACTGGACAAGTAATATCTCTTGATTTGGGAGAAATCAACATTACTGAATATAGTAAGGCATTCAACGCACTTATTTATCAAGAGAAAGTTATCACTAACGATGATGCGTACTACGTTTACGTAAAGGCACTTAACAACACTACTATGAAGGTTATGCTTAACGTAAATTATCTAGACAGAAGCATAAGCGGTATGTACGTAACGAGTGACGACTACGCGGGTAATAACCTACCTATTAACGATTTGTCCGATCCTTTCGTCAATTACTATCCTATCTATAACGAGTTAGTCGGCAAGAACGTTATTTATATGCAAGCAACCAACACTGATATCCTTAACGAGGCGAAGGGCGAATATATCTTACCTTCGAGTATCGGCGTAAGATACGGCAACGGTGACAGCGCGATATTCAATAACGTCGTTTGGGATGACGGCGACATATACTACGATATTAAGGGAACGCAGGGCAAATACGTCAATATAAGAATATCCTCTTACGAATATAATGATAACGACGGCAATAGAAGACACATATCTTACGATTACAGCAAGAACGCCGTCAGCATGAAGATATACGACGGAGTTAGCGGTTCGCAAATAGGCAAAGAAGATTATCAGCTATCCGAATCTGACATGATAGATTGGCGCATAGCACTATTCGTAGAAGATATGACGATAAGAAGTCTATCCTACTACGATGCTAAATTAGGCGACTTCGTAGAACTTGGACAATACAACGAGGTAACGCAATATATCGACGCGTCTGCATCCGAATACGTACTCAATCCTTACAAGGCGGAATATCCCGAAAGATTGAGAATATCCTTTATGAGCGGTGCGAACGAAGAGGTTGAGCTTACTCAAAGCGATTGGGCGTTAGCGTCTAACAACGCATTGATTAATTTGATCAATACCGAAATAAAAGACGCCATAGACGAAGGTAGAGTATTGACTTACTTTAAGTATCTAGGATACAACGTTGGAGTTAAGTTCGATACTATGGATATAAGACTACCTAAGGCAACGGTGGACGAAACGGGTAACGTGCAATATATAGAAGGCGGTAAGCTTTACTTGATCCGTAACCAAAGTAGCGCTGCAATGCAACTTAACGAATTCTATTCGGTTATGTACTACAACTTCGGTGACGGCAAGAAGGCAAATTGGCAAAAAGTACCGCTAGCATTCGACAACACCGATATTTCGGACGTAAGCATTACGCAACCGGGATTATACGAGGACGTAATTGGTACTTTGGGCGTAGCGCGCTCGGGATCGCTAGATAAGAATATCGTATTTGATATTCAAGTAATAGATTTGCGTTCGTATGCTATTACGGAGAGTGGCTACAATCCGTACGTAACGTACGATTACTACAGCGTACCTAGAGATTCTAGCAACAATAGACGCGGTGAGGCGGACGAACCGAAGGCAACGAGCGATTACTTCATTCATAGGGAAGCAACGGGTGACGTTTACTTCAGGATCGACGCAGAGAAGACCTTCTACGATTTCATTTCGGGAGTAGCAGAGATTGACCTAACGTACGATATGGACGTTACGGTAGACGCTAATCTTGCTTATGACGCAACGGGCGCAAGAACGAGAAAAATCACCTACAACGTTCCTATGAAGAGCTATCTATATAACAATATGGGCGAGGTTGAGTTCAATAAGAACGAGGAAGGCAAGAAGTGGACCTGGACGAAGATACCCGTAACCAACGCGCAATACGTAGACGCTATTTATTGGCCGATAGGACAGTCGATGACGGCTGGCGATATGCCTACCGTTATTAATGAAGGTGGAGAAGATATTTCACTACTATGGGATCTTAACGAAATCAACGTAAACAAGGCAAACGAAGAGGGCTACGTGGTATACGGCTCTTACCTAACGTCTAACAACACGTGGGCGACGAAGACGTTAATCGTATATGTTGATAAGATCGACGTGACCGAGGACATCATTAGCTTCATTAACGGTGAAGACGGAATGTATATAGCTAAGACGTACGACGCGACCTTCTTTAAGCTAAAATTCCAATCGGAATTGATGCAATATTTGCGCGAAGACGGCACCTTTGCTGCACTTGACGCTAGCGAGTACAGAATTCAATACATGGACGAGAAGGATCCCGAAGGACGTTGGAGAGAGAATGGCTATCCCATTGATTCGGGTGTATATTACGTAAAAGTCACCTTTGAAGACTACAATGTATTCATGGATACTGGCGAAGAATGGACGTTCAAGCTAACCATTAGTCCGCGCGAAGTGGACGTATCAGAAATCAAGTTCGAAGGACAGGACGACGCAGGCGCGCTCATTAAGATGACGTATAGCGGTAACAAGCAAGGTATCGTAGTGAAGCGCGACACCGATGGTAACGACGATAACGGCGTTCCTTCTATGGTGATAGACGGCTGGTTCGAGGCTGGCGAAAAGCAAATGCTAGTAGCTGAATATGAACTAAAGGGTTATACCACTACGGCAGCAACGGCAAAGGCGTACATGGACGTCTACAACAGAGTAAGTACGAGAGTACAAGCGGTGATGGTTGGCTGGTTCGACGAAGTGAGAGAAATTCTAAAAGAATTCGATACTACGATTGGCGAATACAGATATCCCACCGAGGACGAGGTAAAAGAATACGTCTACAACGTATATATGGAAGAAGGAATGACTATCGAAGAAGCCAAGGTAGACGTAACGTATAGATACAACGGCGTATTGGTAGAATATCCCACTAACGTAGGTACGTACAGTGCGATAGTAACCATATCCGATCCTTACGGCAACTACGTTACGAGAGGCGAGCGTGCAATTAGCGTCACGGTAGAGAAGAACAAATTCGTATCGTACGGCTTTAACGAAACGCTAATAACCTATAATGGAAAAGCGCAAAATCCCGAAATCAACGATTTACACACTAACGGTTCTATTCCTTCAGGTGTAACGGTAACGTACACTTACGTAAAGGGCGACGATAGGCTAGTAATTATTAACGATAGCAATAACGTAAGCATAGACTACGGCGCATCTACCGTGAATACCGATTTGCGCGGTATTAAGGACGTGGGTACGTACAACGTTAACGTAGTAATCGACGGTGGCGTTAATCACGAGAACGGTCAATTCGATGCAATAGTACAAATAAGAAAAGCATCGATATATATCGCGGTAGAGGATATCAAGGCGCTCTATCTAGAAGAGGTCAAGGACGTTTATGACTACGTGAAGATATATTCGGACGAGAACCCCGACGGCAGTGCAGACGTATTGTGCGGTGACGATAGATTGAGCGATTTTGGTAATCTATTCGTGACTACGCCCGTAACCAAATATTATCCGATAGGCGAATATTACACCTATATCAACGGTTTCCGTCTAGACACGGGCAACGAGCTTACTTACACACAAAAGGGCATTACGGTATCGTATAACGGCGAGGTATATACGGTGCTTACCCTTAAAGGCGGTACGAGTGAAGGCAGTCTTTATAAGCACGTTAACGAAAACGGTGAATACGTATATGCGGATATAATTAACCTATTCAACAACTACAACGTTTACGTAAGAAGTCACGACTATGACGACGATGGTATGGGTACCGAAAGCGGAAAATATATCATCACCAACGAAGAGGGCGCAATAGGTATTGACGGTAATGAAGAAATGGCTGAATTCATTGCTTCGCTTAAAGACGGCGACAGCGCAATCGTATATGCACAACCTATCACGGACGGCAACGGTTACGTAGCATACGATCCTATCACGATTAATGCCGACGTAAATCTAACGATAGTAGGTTATTACGATACTAGTAGTGAAGATATTGCGTTAAGCACGCTCATGAGTAACGTAACCGTAATCAAAGGTACGCTAACGCTCAAGATAATTAGAGTGGTAATTAGCGAGAACGGCGCTAGCGGTATCACCGTAAGGGATAAAGCAGGCATAGTAAGAGTTTACGATTCGGTTATAGAAACGGTGAACGGTGCGAAGAATACGATAGGTATCTCGACTACACTCAACTATGGCGGAAGAATATTGGTTCAAAACACCACCTTTAAGTCAAATAACGTGGGTATTGACCTTGTTTCTGGCGAGATAGAATTCAATAAGTGTACAATGGATCAAAACTATATCGGTATATCGATATCCTCTGCGTCCAACTCTATCCGTATAATAGAGAGCGCGTTCAATGGACAAAATATAGCAATTAAGTCCAACAGCTCGACAATAAGCGTACTATACAGCACCTTCGCGTACAACAAGGTAGCGATAGAATTACCGATAGTAACCAACGTTGATATGAGAATAAACAATACCTTCACTAATACCAACGGTGATAACTTCGTAGAAACAAACAAATAAAAAAATAAAAA
Source organism: Clostridia bacterium (assembly GCA_045535785.1). GTDB lineage: Bacteria > Bacillota > Clostridia > Christensenellales > DTU072 > CAG-1782. The sequence continues at coordinate 59,734 of JAZSMH010000045.1, read as the reverse complement.
TAAATGGAGAACAAGACAAATGAGAAAACTTTTCAAAGAATTCAAAGCATTTATCAACAAAGGTAGTGTAATGGATCTAGCAGTCGGTATGATTATCGGTTCTGCTTTCACCGCTATCGTCAATTCACTCGTTAACAGTATCCTAAAACCTCTTATCAACTGGATACCGATTAACGAAAACGGTCTACAAACCGTACTAAGAGAAGCAGTGCTAGACGCTAACGGCGCAGTAGTCACCGAAGCCCTTATCCTAGACTGGGGCGCAGTAATTAGCGCAATCATCACTTTCTTCTGTACCGCTATCGTACTATTCCTTATCATTAAGGCGTTCAATAAGGCAAAAGATATTAGTAGCAAAGCAAAAGAAGGCCTAGAAGACAAACTAGAAGATATTAAGAACAAAGGTAAGGAAGAAGAAGCACAAGAAGTTGTTGCTACCGAAGAAGTTGTAGAAGAAGTAGCAGAGCCCGTTGTGGAAGAAGCTCCCGTTGTAGAAGAAGTTGTAGAAAACAAAGAAACCACCGAAGAACTATTAAAACAAATCATAGAACTTCTCAAAGACAAACAATAGCAGCAGCGAGCCGCTGTGGCAATTGGTCGTTCAAGTGCTGTCTACGAAATAAAAAGATAAGGCGTGTCGTGGTGTATCCATAGCACGCTTTTTACAGGCAGCGAGCCGCTGTGGCAGTTGGTTGTTCAGGTGGCGTCTACGAAATAAGGTAATTATGCGTGTTATGGCGTATCCGTAGCACGCTTTTTTTTAGTGAATAGGTAATAGTGAAGAGTGAAGAAGTATGGATAAATAATATATAATAACCATAACAATCTCGCTTGTGAGATTATATCGCGTTTACGTTAGTTTATATATCGCGTGTAAATGCAATTTACACATATCGCATTCGCAACGCGAATATATCGCTTTGCCGTAAGGCAAACAATAGCAGCGAGCCGCTGTGGCGGTCAGGTATAAATATGTGGATATAGAAAAAGAACACCGTGGCGTGTTCTTTTTTTTGTGCGTTTATCATTGTTGCATAGCAACTACATCATGTTGTCGTAAGACAACGCATCATTTGGTAACAACGTTACCATCATTACCACTTATTGTGAACTTTTTCTGCGAAGCCGAGCTTGTTTTCGATAGTTATTTTCGTGCCGTCGTCAAGGATAGCGTAGCCGGTGAATAAGCCGAATACTTGGTGCGGTAGCATAGCTATTAGTTTTAGGTCGAACGGGGGATTGCGGTCGATAATGGGTGTGAAGTCCATGAAGAACCTGCCGTCGTTAGACGTGAACGTCCAAGGCGCCATATAGTCTTCAACGCCGTCTTTAACGGGGATATTGAAGGTGATTTCGTCAAGTTTGTGACTTTTTCCGTTGTAGAATAGCATGTTTTCCGATGCTTCTTCGTTACAACCGAAGCCGTAGCCTATGTTCCAACCGAAAGTAGAGCCGTCGTCAAGAGAAGTTTGTAGACTGCCCCAATACCAGGTGTTATCGTAAGTCCATACACCGCGTCCCCAGTCGAGAGTACACATTGCGCCTTCACTTGACTTAAATTCGTAAGTCTTGTCACCGAGCGTAAAAGTACCGTCTGCGAGCATACAGTTTATCTTTTGATTGTAATAGAAGTGCTTATCTTTCGTAAACGGCGTAGCGATTACCATGCTTTCTTCGGGTACACCCGTTACCGTTACGTCAAAGGTAAGATTCTCACCGTTGTTACCGAATTTAGGATATTGTCCGTACATACGGCGAGTAGTGCCGTCGTTAGTGATAGTTATCTTCGTTTCGCCCACCGTTACCGATACGTCACCCACTTCACTCGTCCTAGGCATGTTGTATTTGCCTAAAGGTAGTAGGTCGATAGCGGTTTGCGTAACTTGCCATGGCTCGGAACCAAATTCAAGCACCGATATACTGTTAGAGCCAACGAAGCCAAGATCGGCTACCGTAAGACAAAGCGCCTTATCTCTATCGCCAATGTAATAGTAATCCCATTCCTTTAGTCTTAACTTGCTTGCCGTTACGTTCTCACGGTTGTATTCCCAAAGAAGTTTCTTTGCATAGCCGGGGTATTCAATATTTCCCTTTTCGTTAAGAAGTCTTATCTTTTCGGTAATCTCTCTTTGTTTCATATTCACTCCTAAAAACTCTCTATTATTTATATAATAATTATTATATAGTATTATCATACAATATTATTATAATTTGTCCCTTTCGCACTGTCAATACCCATTCTTTATTGCCTTCGAAAAAAAATTATCTCCGTCGCGTCCAGCATTTGCTTTTTGCAAGAAAACACCGCTCCTTTTGCTTAACAAAAAAAATCTAAAAAAATTTTTATTTTTTTTGTAAAAACGCTTTACAAATCCTTTTTGCTAGTATATAATAAAATTACTTTAACACAATAAAGTGCTAAATTAATAAAGCAATAAAGCATTAAAGTAAAAAAATTAAGGAGAATTGAATTATGAAAAGAAGATTTACTAAGATATTAATGATGGTTTTGGCTCTCACCGTAGTAGTAGGCGCATGTATTGGGTTGAGCGCATGTAACGACAAAGAAGTAATCACCGTAGGCTATACCATTTATTCACCGATGAACTATGAAGAAAACGGCGAACTAATTGGCTTTGATACCGACTTAGCTAAAAAAGTATTTACAGACCTAGGCTACGAAGTAGTATTCAAAGAAATCGATTGGAAATCTAAGTACGTAGACCTTAACGCAGGCACGATCGACTGTATCTGGAACGGCTTTACCGCTAACTCAAGCGACGACGGTACTCCCCGTAGCCAACTAGTTGACTTTAGTTACTACTATATGAAGAACTATCAAGCAATCGTAGTAAAGGCAAGCGAAATAGCTAACTACACCGACAAAGCAACGTCTTTCAATGAAAAAACCGGTTATATCGAAGCAGAAAGCGCAGCAGTTGACTATGCGGCAACCTTAACGGGTGCTAACGTAAAAGAAGCAGCAAAGCAAATGGACGCTATCATGCAAGTTAAGGCAAACGCAGCTGACTTTGCAGTAGTAGACTACCTACTAGCTAACAGTATCGTAGGAACAGGCGACTATGCAGACCTAGCATTCGTACCCGCTCTTAACAGTGACGTAGAATATTACGGAATCGGCTTCAAAAAAGGAAGTGAACTTACCGCAAAGGTTAACGCACAACTAGAAAAATACGCTCAAGACGGCACTTTAGCACAAATTGCAGCAACCTACGACCTAAGCAATGCGGTAATCACCGACTATGCAGATCAAAAATAATATAAAATTCCCACAATAGATAAAAATTAAGTCAAAAAAATAGGCGCACCTTCGGGTGCGCCAGTACACTGAAAAGAGTATAATAAAAAAACTAAAAAAAAGAGATAAAGCGCATGCTACTTTGAACAAAAAACGGCGCATATTGAAAAAACTTGAAGTAGGAGATAAAGGCGTGTGACTGCGCCGAACTAAAAATGAGTTTCGCTGAAGTAACTTTATATTTATTAGATGGATTTAAACTAACGTGTTTACTATTCGTATTGACGTTAGTTATTTCATTACCTTTAGGCTTATTGATATCGTTCTGTACGATGAGCAAGATAAAGCCCGTAAGCGAGGTATTCAAGGTAATAGTGTGGATAGTGCGTGGCGTACCGTTGATGCTACAAATATTCATTATTTATTACGTACCGGGCTTTTTAGATTTTAACATTTTTGCAAAAGTAGATACTTTCTTCTATCTTAATATGGGATTAGAAGACGCGGGTAGATTTATCGCGGTAACGATAGCCTTTTCTATCAACTACGCGTGCTATTTTTCAGAAATCTTCCGTGGTGGTATCCAAAGCATACCGCGCGGACAGTACGAAGCGTGCCAAGTGCTAGGTATGAGCAAAAGACAAACCTTCATGCACGTAATTTTGCCCCAAGTTATCAAGAGAATAATGCCCCCTACGAGCAACGAAATAATTACTTTGGTAAAAGACACCGCTCTATCGAGAGTAATTTTGGTATCGGAACTTATCATGCAAGCGGAAAAACTTATGGCGTCCGCACTTATTTGGCCGTTGTTCTACTCGGGCGCGTTCTACTTAATTTTTGTAGGCGTACTAACGCTACTATTTAACTATATTGAGAAGAAGTTGAGTTATTATAAGGTGTAATATGGCATTGTTAGAAGTAAAAGGAATAAGAAAGAAATTCGGCGACAACGAAGTGCTCAAAGGTATCGACTTCGACCTAGAACAAGGCGAAGTACTGACCATTATAGGCAGTAGTGGTAGTGGTAAAACTACGCTACTTAGATGTCTAAACTATCTAGAAACCGCCGACGAAGGCACCGTTGAATTAGACGGTGAGAACGTTTTTGACGGCAAAGACAAGCAAAAACTAACCGCGGAAGAAATAAGGAAGAAGAGAGTTAAATTCGGCATGGTTTTTCAATCGTTTAACCTATTTCCGCACTATAACGTGCTAAAAAATATCACCATTGCACCCGAACTCAAACTAAAAGAAGAACTTGAGAAAGAGAAGAAAATTCTCAAAAAAGAAGTGGGTGCCAAAAAGGCGCTCGGCATAATCAAGCAAAAGAAACTAGAAGGGCAGAAGAGCATACAAGAAGAAGCGGTTGCGCTACTTGACCGCGTAGGGCTTAGCGAGAAGTTAAAGGCGTACCCGTGTGAACTAAGCGGTGGACAACAACAGCGTGTAGCTATTGCTAGAGCGCTCGCGCTCCGTCCTACGATACTTTGCTTTGACGAACCCACTAGCGCGCTCGATCCCGAACTCACGGGCGAAGTTTTGAAAGTTATCAAAGAGTTAAGGAGCGAAGGCCGCACCATGATAATCGTCACGCACGAAATGGCTTTTGCTAAGAGCGTATCCGACAAGGTTATGTTCATGTCGCAAGGCGTTGTTGCAGAATACGGCACACCCGAAGAGGTTTTCGATAACCCCACCAACCCGGCGACGATAGCCTTTATCAACGGAATAAGTAACGAATAGAAAATAAAATGGAATACGAGATCTTATCGCAAAATTGCAAAATTTTATGGAGAGAGGGATTAAAAATAACCACGCAAAAGTACACGCAAGTAAGTGGTTACGTTTTTAATGAAAAAAATCAACTTCTTATCGTTAAGAATGGCAAAACGTGGACGATTCCGGGAGGACACCCTGAAAAAGACGAAACTCCGCTACAAACCTTAACGCGCGAAGTAATGGAAGAAGGGTGCGTGGAAATAAAGGACGAAATTTACCTAGGCGCGGTAGAGGTAGTAGAAAATGAAGAAACCTACTATCAACTGCGCTATTTTGCTAGAGTAAAAGAGGTAAAACCCTTTGTGCAAGAGTGGGAAATATGTCAAAGGGTGTTCGTTGATTTAAAAGACCTAAATCAATATATAAAATGGGCGGACGGAATAACGTTCAGCGCGCAAATAAAGACGGCGAGCCTAGTGGCTTTGTCGCAATGACGTATCACCTGTCGGTGAAATGATGTAGTTGACTAGAAGTCAACAATGATGTATCGCCGTTGGCGAAATGATGTATGCCTAACGGCAAATGACGTATCGTACTACGTACGAAATTATGGATAAAATATCCACAACTTGTACCTTGCGTGCAAATTTCACTCGCATAAGCGAATTTCACACACGAAGTGTATTTTACTTGCGCAAAAGCGCAAATTTCACTGGGGAAGCGCACCTAGCGGTCGCTCACCTGCTAAAAAAAGTGGGTTTTCCATAAATATTTAAAAAAAATTTTGCGATAAAAAGAGAACGTGTTTTATTTATATAATGAAACGCAACGAATGAATTATCTTGTGATAATAGGGAACGCAAAAAATTAAAATTGCACACGTTCGTTAGTTATGGTATAATAAAATGGCTCTGTCACATCACCTGTTTGATTTTTGACGGAAAAATACTGCGTAATATTGATTGCGTAAAATATGCTAATTTTAGTAGTCACTTAAACGCCCAACATGCATGCAAGGACACTCCTTGCCGCTCCACGCGTAGTGGCACTGTGGGTATACTGCCCTTACAAAACACTTGTCTTACTTGTATTTTTCTCGTCAATCTAGCAAAAATAATTTTGTTATAAATCAACCATTCTTTGTGACATAGCCAAAAAAAGGGCTACGCATCAAAATAACAAAAGTCGTAGCAAAAATCAATGGAGAATGCCTTGCTAACAATAACCGCGCTATTAATTGAAGAGACGTTAGATAAGAACGCTATCGTAGAAGATCTTATCCTAACTATCGCTAACGGTGACACCGCGTCTTTGGGTAAACTTTACGACCTTATCAAGACGGACGTTTTTGCATACGCGTTATCAAAGATGGGCAACAAGCACGATGCCGAAGACGTCACGCAGGATACCTTCGTACAAGTGTACAAATACGCAAAGCAGTATAAACCAAAAGGTAAGCCCATGGCGTGGATAATCACCATAGAACTAAACCTTATAAGACGGCAGTACCAATTAAAAAGTAGAACGGTGTTCGCGGACGAAATTTTTCAAAACACCCCGAATATAAGGAACTTTGAAGAAAGCGCGATCAACAATGCGTTCTTGCGAGAACTTATGCGTAATCTAGATAAAGACGAACAAGAAGTGATAGTCCTACACGCCGTGTGGGGAATGAAACACCGAGAGATAGCAAGTAAGTTAGAAAAACCATTATCCACGATTTTGTCAAAATACAACAGAGCAATTAAGAAATTACGCGATATAGCTAAGGAGAATGAAGCATGAAGAGTGATTTACAAAACAAAATAAAATCCGCTTACGAAAGCGAAACACCCTTTATGAAAGATAGAATAATGTCGGCTTGCAGTAGAGAAAGACAAGAGCCGAGTTTAGCCGACCAAAAAGCAAAGAGCGGATACCTAAACAACAATAGAGAAGAACAAAGAAGACCGCGCAAGAGCACCGCTTTTCGCGGAGTTATGGCGTTCGCGTGCTGTTTAGTAATTTTAGCAATAGGCTTTGTCGGCGGATATATGTTGCCAAAAATTACCCCGTCCCAAGCTAACACCCACGTTTATTTTGACGTCAATCCTAGTTTAGAATTAGTGTTAAGCGACGACGAAGTTATCGAATGTATTGCCGTTAACGAAGATGCAAAGAAAGTTATTAACGGTATGGATTTAAGCGGAGTTAATCTAAAAACCGCGCTCAACGCAATAGTGGGCTCGATGTACGTCAACGGCTATCTAACGCTAGAAGACAATTCTATTCTTATCAGTGTAGACAAGGACGACACGAGTGAAATTCTCACCTACATTACCGAGCAAGTCAACGAAGTTTTTGCTAATTCCAATATGAAATGCTCTATAATAGCGCAAAAGGTTAAGGCAGACGAAGATTTGGTCAAGCGCGCGGAAGAGCAAGGCGTATCGGTAGGCAAGATGCACCTTCTTGACAAAATGGTCGATACCGTAGACGGTATCACACAAGACAATATGTCTGAATTAAGTGGAATGTCCATAAAAGAATTAAATCTTCTTTATCAACAAAAACGCGACGACGACGAAGAAGAAGACTTTAGAGAAGAAGTATTTAGCGGTGAAGCGAAGACGGAATTATCTTCTACCGACGCGCTTGATAAAGTTCTTGCAAGTCTAGAAAAAACCATTGTTGACGTAGAAGAATATATCGTATACATGGTACCCTCAAAACATAATAGACATTCCGTTGCGTACATGATAGAGATAGAATTTATCGGTGACGACAAAGAATACGGATATGAAGTAGATTGCCAAACGGGCGAAGTGGTCTTACTATATGCCGACGATACCGATTGGTATGAAGACTGGGAAGATGACTGGTACGAAGATTGGAATGGTGAATGGAAAGACGAAGATTGGCGGGAAGATCACCATGGTAACCCACATGAAGGACGCGAAGACGAAGGCGACTATCCAGAAGACGAATACCCAGAAGACGAATATCCGGAAGACGATTATCAACACGGAAGGTGGTAAAGACAAGGGCTCAACTAAGAGCCCTTTTTTATAGGCATTTAATTTAAGGCGCGATAAGCCTTTTTATCATTTTTATAGGCAAAATCCGCATGCGACGTAACCGCCGTTTTAGAAAAAAATATAAAAAGTTTGCGATAAAAGGGAAACTAGCGTTATTGATTAGGTGAAATAAGCAATGAAAACCTTATAAAAGGAGATAATAAAAAATGAAAAAGTTATTAAAAATATTGAGCGTAGTAGCAATAGTAGCAGTAGTTTGCGCGTGCTTCGTAGCTTGCATACCGAGTGGCGCGAACAATAATGCCGACAATGACGCGAGCGATAACGTAAGTAACAACGTAAATAAGGCGGAAGCACTAACTTACGTAAGTTTAAGAATTAACCCAGAGATAGAATTAGTTGTTGATGCTGACGGTCTAGTTGTTGCAGTCAATGCAATTAACGCCGACGGCGAAACCGTACTAGTTGATTTAGACCTTATCGGAATGTCCGCAGGCGAAGCAGCAGAAGCATTCACCGCGAAGGCAACCGAACTTGGATTTGTAGATTTAGACACCGAAGGAACGATAGTTTACGTTATGGTAGACGGTGAAGATCAAGGTTTAAATCAAGAAATTGAAGAAGAAATCACCAACAACGTGAACGATTATCTAGGTCAAAACGGCATTTTTGGCAAGGTAGAAAAGGAAGACCTAGCAGAGTACGAAGCTCTTGCGGAAGAATGGGGTATCTCTTTAGCAGAAGTAAAAATAATACATAGAATACTACAAATGTATCCCGAAATGACCGCAGAAGAAGTTCTTAACATGCCTTTTGGTGAAATTCTTAAGCTTGTCAAAGAATACAAAGAAGAAGTGGGCTTCCCCAACAAAATCCAACACGAATACAAAGAAGCTATCGAAGAATTAAAAGAAGAATATTTTGAAATGTTCGAACTTAGTAAGGAAATCGAAAAGCTAACGAACGATCTTTCTATCGAAACTTTAACCGAAGAAGAAATTGCGTTTATCAATGCAAAAATAGCCGAACTTAAAGCGGAATATGACGAAGAATACGCAGAATATCAAGAAGAAATAGAAGAAATCAAAGCGGAATTTGATAAAACCGTTGAAGAAATTACTGCGGAAATTGAAAAAACCGCTAACGACCTTAAAGATCAATTTAAGGATAAGTGGAAAGAATACGAAGACCATTATCACAACAACAAAGACAAAATCGACCAAGGTATAAAAGATTGGCGCGATAACTGGGGCAAACACGACTTTGATAATTGGTACGGAGATTGGCGTGACGAATGGCACGATGATTGGTACGATAGATACGACGACTGGTACGAAGATTTTGAAGACGATTGGTATGACGACTGGCGCGAAGACGACAGAGATCACGGACACGGTCATTGTCCCGAATATCCTGAATGGGAAGAAGGCTGGGCAGAAGACTGGTACGTAGACTGTGAATGTGGCGAAGAAGACTGTGATTGCTTCGAAGACTGGGTTGAAGAATGGGAAGAAGACCTATTTGAAGAATGGGAAATAGTATGCGACTGCGGTGAAGAAGACTGCGATTGTCTTGAAGAATGGTTCGAAGAATGGTTTGATTACTGCGACTGCGAACAAGAAGATTGTAACTGCTTCGAAGAATGGTTCGAAGAATGGTTCGGTGAAGACGAAGACCAAAACGCTGACGTTCCTGCAGAAGATACCAACGCTAATGAAGGCACCATAGAAGGTGACGCAGGCGCAATCGAAGGAAACGAAGGTGACACCACTACCGAAGGCACTACTGAAGGTGCAACGGAAGAAACCCCCGCGGAAGAAGTTCCCGCAAGCGAAGAAAATACTCATAGAAAAAGATAAGTTTTTGATACAACCAAAGTTTCTCTAACGAAAAAGCATTCCTTTTTGGGAATGCTTTTTCTTATTTGTATTATGGATATTTTTCCTTAACTTTTAGCCATTGGCTAAAAAATTTCACTCACGCAGTGAATTTCACATACGTAGTGTATTTCACTTGCACAATAGCGCAATTTCATTTGGGTGTGGAGGCGCCCGGTGTTGGTTATCCTTTTTTGTGACAAAATGGGTATTGACTGTCATTTATTATTTATGATACACTTTTTATAAGGAGTGTGGTATTACCACGGATAGATATGGATAGTCTAACTCGACAATTCGTCAAAGAAATGGAGAAGAGAATACTTACCGGTTATTACGTAATTGGCGAAAAAATTCCGCCTTTACGCAATCTTGCCGAAGAATTTCACGTCAGTAGGAGCGTAATTAACGCGGGCGTTGTGGAATTAAGCAACAACGGCTATCTCGTCACCATTCCTAGGAAACATACGGTGGTTGCCGATTGGAAGAATACGGGCAACGTTGCGTTGTTTAACGGACTTATCGAGAACGGCTTGTGCGATAATAAGTTTTTCGACGACCTTATCGAAGGAAGAAAGACTATAGAAATAGCTATTGTAGAAAAAGCGTCGCAATTTAGGACGGAAGAAGATTTATCAAGGCTTTTTGACGTTATAAACAGAGAAAAGTCTTGTGTTTTAACGGAAGAAAGGGCGAGTTTAGACGGAGAATTTCACCACGCGGTAGCAGTTTCTGCGCATAACGTTTTTTACACCGCCATTCTCAATTCTTTTGGTGGCGTTGCGCAAAAGTTGACGAAAGAGTTTTATGATAAAGGCGTGGACTGCGATTGGGTGATCAACACGCACGAAGAGTTATATTTAGCGATAAAAAACAAAGATGCCGTCGGTGCGATGGAAAAAATGCGAATTTTGCTCGACCACGGCGAGTATGAATTAAAAAACGGCTCCACAACGTAGCCTAAAATAAAGCAAAATAAAGGAGGACGGTATGTCAGAACACAATGATGCTATCAAGCAACCCAAGAATTTGTCACCGCGCGTACAGTGGCTACGTGATTATTTTTTCGAGGGCACGGAAAGAGAATGGAATAACGAATATAACGTTTTTACCAACGGTAACGATTGGGATAGGTGCTTTGACGAGCTATCCTACTACATCGTACCCGAGACGAAAGCGTTTTTCCAACCGTTCACAACGGGCTTCGTTGCGTCGGGTAAGGTCGTACCCGTGGATAAAGACTTTTTCAAGTTATCCATAGTGGAAAGAAAGGCGCTATACGAAAAGGAAATTATTATAAACCAAATTCCCAAAGAAATCTTACCGGGCGACCTACTTTGCGGAGCACGCTTTAACGCAATGTACTCAATGTGCCTTACAAAAAAAGAGGCAAAAGAGCGTGAAAAAATGGTGCTTAACGCGCGTAAAGAGATATGCTATCTCATTGAGCACGGCTACGGCAACGCGGGTGCAACGTCAGGTCACCTTGTGCCCGACTATGCAAAAATCGTAAAGAGCGGCTTCAAAGCAGTGTATGAAGATTTACAAAACAAATACGACGCACTTTCTTCAGCCGACCAAAAAGGACAAAAGGGCGCACAGCTTCGCGCAATGATGACGGCATGTACGATACCAAAAGAGCTCGCCGAAAAATATAGAGAAGAGTGCCTAAAGAGGGTAGAAAGTGAAACCGACGAAAAGAGAAAAGCGGAGCTAAAAGTTATGGCGGATAACTTGAGCGTAGTGCCGTGGAACGGCGCGGAAAACTTCTATCAAGCTATACAATCACTATGGCTTACACACATGCTAGTAATGTTCGACGAGAAGTATCCGGGACCCGGAGTATCCTTCGGAAGAATAGACCAATTCTTGTATCCATACTATGCTAAATCGGTAGCCGACGGTATGGATAGAGATTTTATGAAAGAGATATTAGGGTGCTTTTGGGTACACTGTAACACGGTTTATGATGCCCAAATTCGCATAGGAGCTAATCAAGGTATAACCGCAGGCTTTGGACAACTATTCAATCTTTCGGGTATAGGTAAAGACGGCAAAGACACCACTAACGACCTTACTTACCTATTCTTAGACGTAATCGACGATATGTCGCCCATACTAGAACCTAAGCCTAACGTAAGGCTTCACCGCAACACCCCCGAAGAGTTACTTGATAGAGTGGTAGATATGGTTTCTACCAGTCAAGGCGCGCCTTTTTTACTTAACTTCGACGAGCGCTCTATGGCGGGACTTATGCGCCAAGCTAAGGTTGCGGGAGTGGAAGAATATATCAATAAAGATAATATCCACGACTACGTAAGCGTAGGCTGTCTGGAGAACACCATGGCGGGCAACGACAGATCGGGTACGGTTGACGTCAACGTTAACTTGTTGAAAGCTATGGAGCTCACTTACGGCAACGGCAAAGATTTTATGCCCTTCTACGATCCTATGAAAGATAAGTGGAGCGAGATAATTCAAGAGAGCGCACCCACGGGAGAACTAAGCGAATTAGACACATTTGAGAAATTCTATTCCGCGGTAAAACAACAACTAAAATACGTCATAAAGCGCATGGTAGAGCATTACGACAATACCGAAACCATTCGCGCGAAATTCAATCCCACGCCCTACCTATCCTTGCTTGTTAACGGTTGTGCGGAGAAAGCAAAGGACATCACGCAAGGGGGTGCGCAACTTGGTTTCGTAACTATCGAAGGCGTTACTTTTGCCACCACGGTAGATAGTTTGCTTGCCGTTAAATATTTGGTTTACGACAAAAAATTATGCACCCTTACCGAACTTGTGGAAGCGTTAAAAGCCGATTGGAAGGGCTACGAAGTATTGCAAGCGATGGCGACTAACCGCGCGCCTAAATATGGTCGCGACGACGACGAGGCGGACGCTTTGGCGAAAGACTTTATGGAATTTTGGGCGGACGAAACGTGGAAATATAAGACAACGGCAACCGATAGAATTTTCCGTCCGGGCATGCTTTCTTGGAACTATTGGATAGGCTCGGGATATATTCTAAAGGCAAGTGCCGACGGACGTAACGAAAACAAATTCCTATCTAATGCAATTTGTCCGAGCAACGGTGCGGATATCAACGGACCTACGAGCAACAGCAACTCGGTAGGCAAAGCGCTCGGCGGTAAGGCGGAGAACGGCGATTATGAAGACTACCTTAACTGCTTGCCTAACGGCGCGAGCCACACCATTACGTTCAATACGTCTATGGTAAAAGATCCTATGCATAAGCAAAAGTTCAAGGCATTCTTGCGTGGCTATATAGAGAACGGCGGTACCGCACTTCAAATAAATATTCTCGATCCCGAAGTCTTGAAGGACGCGCAAAAACACCCGTCCGAATATAGACATTTACTTGTGCGCGTAACGGGTTATAACGCATACTTTACCAGTATCGGAAGAGAATTGCAGAACGAAATTATAGCAAGAGAAAGTCACAAGGGGTTCTAAAATATGTTAATTCTTAACTATCAAAGAATGTCAACGGAAGACGGCCCCGGACTAAGGACGACGATGTTCGTAAAAGGTTGTCCCCTAAAATGTAGGTGGTGCCACAATCCCGAGAGCATATCGTATAAGAAACAAATCGAGTGGATACAAGTGAGATGTATCGGTTGTGGATTTTGTGTAAAGAATTGCCCCAATCAAGCGCTTACGGCTACCGAACAAGGTATTTTGATAGACCGTAACAAGTGTGTTGCGTGCGGACGATGTATTGACGTATGCCCTACGGGCGCGCTGGAACAAAAGGGAAAAGATATAAGCGTAGAGCAAGCGTATAAAGAGCTAATTAAGGACGAAGCCTACTTTGGCGGTGACGGTGGAGTAACGCTTTCGGGTGGTGAAATAATGTCGCAAGCTAAAGAAGCGAGCGAACTGTTAAAGAAACTCAAGGAGCGTGGAATAGGTACTGCGGTGGATACTTGCGGACTGACCGCATGGGAGAATTTTGAATTGGTATTTCCCTATACCGACGTGTTTTTATACGACGTAAAATTGTACGATAGCAAAGAGCACGAAACGTTCACGGGAGTAACCAACGAGATAATAAAAGATAATTTTTGCCGTCTAGCGGACAAGGTGAAAGGTACGGACAAAAGGATATGGGTGCGCACACCCATTATACCGGGCGCTACCGACACCGACGATAACATACGCAATATCGCGCGATTTATAAAAGGCAAATACGAGCGTTGGGAGATGTGTGCGTTCAACAATCTTTGCCGAGATAAGTACGACAGATTGTATCAAGATTGGTTCTATGCAAAGACGGAATTAATGACCAACGAGAGAATGGACGAGTTAGTAGAGATAGCAAAATCGGAAGGTTTGACCGAAGTTTACAGGACGGGCGCAACGCGTTTAGAGTAAGGAGAGAGATATGAAAACAATAGGTAATGAAGAATTTAAAATTTTTGAAAAAAGTGAAAAGCTAGGCGTAGTAGGCACTATCGACGAGCAGGGCGATCCGCACCTTAGCTTGCTCACCACGATAATGGCTAAGAGCGAAAGTGAAATGGTCGTCGGACAATTTACGAAAGGTTTTAGCAAAATCAATATGCAAGCTAGGAACAAGTGCGGTTTTGCGATAATGGGCTTGGATATGAATTTTTGGACGGGTACCATGGATTGGAAAGACGTCAAAGGCGAGGGCGAAGAATTCGTGAAATACAACAATATGCAAATGTGGCGTTTTAACACCTACTTCGGCATCAATAAGGTGCACTATTTCGATTTGAACGAAATTTCTAAAAAGCGCGCGCTAGAAATTCCCAAAGTAGCGGTTAACGCAATTCGTTGCATTTTGCAAAAGCCTTTTCTTAATTACGGTGGCGAAAAAATCTTGCGCACCTATGCTAAAAAATTACTTAACGCGCTCGGCAATCCTAAATTTATATCCTATATAAATAAAGAGGGCTATCCCGTCGTTGCTCCCGTAGTGCAAGCGCAAGAGGTGGGCGGAAGCACGGTGGTATTGACGGCAAAACCCTACGCCGACCTACTTGTCGACTTAGAAGAAGGCGCTCGCGTTGCGGTAATGGCAATAAGTCTTGATATGGAAAGTGTGGTAATAAAAGGTACTTTTTCGGGCTTTAAAAATGGTATCGGTAGGATAAAAATTGATAGGGTTTATAACTCAATGCCTCCGATAATGAGATATATTTATCCTTACGACGACTTTACTAAGCCAAAATTCTAATATAAAAAGTGAGAAATTTTAACAAAAACCGAGCAAATATTTGCTCGTTTTTTTAGTTGAAAAATAAGAAAAATTGAAAAAAATGGAAAGCGACTATTGAGGTAATTCTTCGTCTAGATAAGTTGCTTGAGCGTCGGAGATATGGAACAAAAATGCGTTCTTATATTTGTAAAAAGCATTACTTAATGCGGAAGAACTGCCACCCATTACGCGTGCGTCCCAACCGCCCATGTGCCAGTTGATAGCCATTGCTTCTTCGCGAGTTAGACGCATAAATCCACTTATCATATAGACCGATTTTTCACCGTGACCGTAGGGAATTTGATCGTCAACCGTGTAGTAAGGTACCTTTACCCATTCGCCGAATTCGTTCTTTGCGTTGCGGTATTCCGTCTTATAGAAGTTAGTCTTGCATACGTCGTGAAGTAGTGCTATTATAGCAACGCTCTCTGCACTGATTACGCTTTCTGCGCCCACTTCTTCATATTCGTTTTGTAAGTTTTGAGCAAAACGATAGTAGCATTTTACGCTATGTTCGCAAAGTCCACCTTCGTAAGCAGAATGGAATTTAGTCGATGCAGGTGCGGTAAAAAAGTCGCTTTTATTGAGTAGCCAGTCAAGAAGTTTGTCGCTACCTTCTCTAGTTATGCTAGATTTATAAATACGGATAAATTCAGTCTTGTAGTCGCTAATATGCCAATTCATTGTTATTCTCCTTTTAGATTGCGTAAGTATTCTAGTTGTTTTTCACGAGTTAGTAAGTTGCTGTTTTCAAGACACGCGTCGAGCAAAAGCTTATTGAGCGCGACACTGCGTTTGGTTTCGGGAATATTACTCATTTTTACGATATCGTCTCCCGTAACGAGAAGTTCGGATACCGAGAACGGCACTTTCTCTTCTTTCATTTTTTCATACTCTTTCATTACCGCTTCGGAAGATAAAGGTAAATTCCTTTTCGTGCCGTGCGCTTTATGATCCGCTTCGTTAAGTAGCGCGTATTCTTTTAATATATCTTGATTTTTTATAATGAAGCGTCTTATGGTGGTAGTAGAGCAGTCGTATTTTAGATTAAACATATGTATTCCGACTAGCCTTGATACGCGTTCGATAGTTTTTTTAGGATAGCGGAGCCTTGTAAGGATTTCTTTCGTTAGGCGTTCGCCTTCTTTGTCGTGACCGCTATATTTACCGTTAGTACGCAGGCAGTAAGGCTTTGCTACGTCGTGCATAAGAGCAGCTAGCCTTATGCTAGGGTCTGAATAGAGTACCGCCATGAGGGTATGGGTATATACGTCGTAAAGGTGATAGTCGGGACGTTGCATCATGCCGTGACCGATAGCGATTTCGGGCAAAATAATATCGAGCACACCCATTTCGTATAGCATATCGATACCGCGATACTGTGCGCTTTTTGCTCCGTATGCTAGGTCGCCAACGAGTATTCTATCGAGTTCGTCACGAATTCTTTCGGGGCTTATATCTTTTATTAGGTGCGCGTTGTTTTTTGCACCGAGCATGGTTTCTTCACTGATAGCGAAGTTAAGAGCGGAAGCAAATCGAGCAAGGCGCATAAGGCGAAGACCGTCTTCGGCGAATACTAAATTCGGATCGCGTGGAGTGACTATCATTTTGTCTTTTAGGTGCGTTAGTCCATCGAAAAAGTCTAGCACTTTGTCGTTTTTTATATCGTAATAAAGTGCGTTGACTGTGAAGTCTCTGCGCGATGCGTCAAGCTTTATACTTCTCGTCCTTTTTACGTTGTCGGGGCGGTGACCTACCGAATAATTGTCAACGCGAAAAGACGTGTACTCGTAACTATTCTCACCCTTTATAATGAGAGTAAAAAGTTTTTTACTGCCGACTGCCACCGAGAATTCGCTTCCCTTTAAGGCGTTAATTACACGCTCGGGCGAAGCACAACCCGCTAGGTCGATATCGTGATTAGGGTATCCGAGCAAAGTATCCCTGACGAAACCGCCCACTGCATAAAGTTTGCATGGGAAAATTTCGGCAAGTCTTCTTAACTCTGCGGGTATCCTACTTTTCATAAACGCTAGGTTTCAAAACTCCTATATGGGGGAAGTTGCGGTATTTTTGATTGTAGTCAAGGCCGTATCCAACGACGAATTCGTCGGGCACGGTGAAACCTACGTAGTCGCCTTGTATCTCTACCTTTCTACGCGAAGGCTTGTCGAGAAGAGAGCAAATCTTGAGTGACTTCGGACGGCGCTCGCTTAGTATTCTCTTTAGGTAAGAGAGAGTGTAGCCCGTGTCGATAATATCTTCAACGATTATAACGTTCTTATTCTCTATCGGCATGCTTAGGTCGGACGTGATGCGTACTTCGCCCGTGCTAGACGTACCTGCATAGCTACTTGCCGACATGAATTCAAGATAGATAACGTTGTCAATCAAACGCGTTAGGTCGGTATAAAAATAACAACTTCCGCGCAAAATGCATACGAAAACTATCTCTTCGCCCTTATAATCTTCATTGATTACTTTTGCTATTTCTTTAACTCTTACCGCAATTTCGTCGCTAGTAATTAGTATCTTTTGCATATCGTTTTTCATAAAATCCGCTCCCTTTGTATGTGAATTATTATGTCTTTTTCTAAATTTTGTACCTTAACCGAGTCCGCAGTTTCTAGTCCAAGAATTGCAAAAACGGTATTATCTTTTGCTATTACTAATAGCTTATCTTTTTGTATTTTCGTCAATTTTTTGTCGTTCAAAAAATCAGATAGAAGTTTAGTTTTTCCATTGACGCGCTTGAATACGTCACCGTCTTTTCTAGTGCGGATTACCGCGCCTTGCGGTAAATAATCGAGCGCAAAAGTAGATCCTACTTTGATACTATCACCTTTACAAAAACTATATCTATATCCACCATAAACGTAAGATGAATTAATATCAAAGACCGTTTCTTCGAACACTTCGTTATTTGCGTATTCAATAATAAGATCGTCGTTTACTTTCAATGCGAGCATATTAAATGGTAAATTAATTACCGTATTGTTAGGTTTATCTTTTAATTCAAGTACCGATAAGATATGCCTTGTTTCGAAGTCTTGAAGATGTCCTAACTTCTTAACAATATCCATTATCGTATACTTTTGTATGATATTAGGAACCCCAAACAAGTTCTTTATGATATATCCATCTTCGGTGCTCTCTACGGGTAAAACTAAAGAAGACAAGTATTCGTCTACTTCCTTTGCATTGTCCGCTAGTCTAGTTATAGACTCAATTACGCTCGGATATTTCGTTTTAACTAGCGGCATTATTTCGTTGCGGATATAGTTGCGCGTATAGTCCGACGTAAGGTTAGTTTCGTCGGTAACGAAAGGGATATTATTCTTAGTAACGTACTCTACTATATCGTTACGCGAATATTTAAGAAGGGGACGGAGATAATTCTCGCGTTCTTGTATACCGCTTAAACCGTGAATTCCCGTACCGCGAAAAACTCTCATTAGGACGGTTTCTGCATTATCGTCCGCGTGGTGTGCTAGTGCTATTTTTTGTACTTTTCCGTCAAAAATAAGCTTATCGAATATCTCGTATCTTATCCTTCTTGCACCTGTTTCTATACTTTCGCCTGCGTGTAAAGAATTAGGCACGTCTACAAAAAATTGCAACAGTTCAATATTGTGTTTTTTGCAAAAATCGCGCACAAAGTTACTATCGCGTAAAGAGCTTTTTCCGCGAATTCCGTGCTCGATATTGATGACGGCAATATCTTGATTTATGGCAAGATAAGCATTAAGCAGAGCCATGCTATCCATACCACCGCTTACCGCTACGCCAATTTTTCCGTCGATTTTTTGCAAGTCAATCATATTAGTATTTTAACCGAAACTTATACAAAACGCAACAAAAAAAGCAACAAGTTCGCACTTGTTGCTCTATTATTTTTGATTGACGATTTTTCGTTAGATTTCCGCACTTTCTTCGGGTGCAGCAATCTTGCGATAGATAGCGATCATATCTTCTTTGGACATAATCTTCGGTACGGGATATAGGGGGTTAGCTTCCTTGAAAGAACGTTCTGCCATGATAGCAAGATCTTCTTCCTTGATACCCTTAAGTTGAGTAGGAATACCCATATATTCGTTCATTTCTTTAATCTTTGCAATGAATTGTTTAGCCTTAGATTCGGGGCTAGGTCCTTTGATACCCACTGCGTTAGCAAGTTCTGCAAGTCTAACGTAAGCGGAACTTCCGTACCATTCTAATACGTAAGGAAGAAGAACTGCGTTAGCGAGTCCGTGGGGAGTACCGTACATACCGCCTAGCGCGTGAGCGAGTGAGTGTACGTTGCCTACATATGCTCTAGTAAATGCGATTCCTGCAAAGTAAGAAGCCCATTGCATGTTCTTACGCTTTTTGAGATTGCTACCATCGTCGTAAACGGAGATAAGGTTTTCAAAAATAAGCTTGGTTGCCTTAACCGCCATGCTTTCCGTAAGGTCGGTGTTGCTACCGCCGATATATGCTTCTACCGCGTGAGTTAGAGCGTCCATACCGGTTGTTGACGTGATGTGTTTCGGTAGTCCAACGGTGAGTTCGGGTTCCAAAACTGCGTATTTGGGGATAAGAACGGGGTCGTTTACGGGATATTTTTCGTGGGTTTCTGGATTGGATACGATAGCCGCTACCGTTGCTTCGCTACCCGTTCCCGAAGTGGTGGGAATAGCAAAAATGGTAGGTACTTTTTTCATAACCTTAAGCACGCCTTTTAGTTGAGCGATTTGTTTTTTCGGACGAGCCACTCTACAAGCAACGCCTTTTGCGCAATCCATAGGTGAGCCGCCGCCAAAAGCAACGATACCCTTGCAACCGTTTTTTTTGTAAAGAACGAGTGCTTCTTCGATGTTGCCGATAGTGGGGTTGGGTACGGTCTTATCATAAACTACGTATTTGATACCTTTTTCTTCTAGTGCGGTCTTTAGTCCGTCGATAAGACAGAGTTTGTTGTGTAGCACGTCGTCGGTAACGATAAGAACCGAGTCGATTTTTTCATTAGCGATAGTGTCGGGTAAATCTTTCAATCCGTTAACGATGTCGGGTTGACGGAAATTCATAATTTTCATAGCGACTCTGAACATAGCTTGATAAGTTCTGCAGTACGCCTTAAAGAATACGTTCATATTTTGCCTCCGATATTTTCATTTTAATAAAGTTTAACACTAATATGTCAAAATTGCAATAATTTTCCAATTTTTGTCGCAAGTTGAAAGCGATTTAAAATTATTTTAACCTACTTATTTTTGAAATGCGATTTTACCAATCTTCCGTCTTGTTGGTGTTTTTTAAATCGTCGTAAAAATCTTTGTAGCGCGTGCGAAAATCTTTTGGCTCCGCTTCCGACGTATCGAACGAGCGAGTTTCGTTCTCGTAGCACGTGCGAATCCTAGGTGGAAGTCCCTTTTTCATTTGGCGTAAGATAATAGGATAAAGGTCGGTGAGCTTTTCGATAATGGGTACGCCCGTGGTTGCTAATTTTTTGCGCGATGCGTGACCGCGCGGACAGAGCACACAGTCAACGCCTAGCGCAGTTGCCACTTCATAGTCGTGTACGGTGTCACCTACCATAAGCACGCGATCGTTTTCATTTAGCGTTGCGAGAAGTTGTTTGCCTAGTTCAATTTTGCTACGCGCAAGCACGTCGTCGAGCGCGTAAATGTCGTCGAAGTATTTACCTATATCGTACTTTTCTAAACAGCCGAGAAGCATGGTTTTTTCACAAGCGGTCAATATATATTGCTTAACGCCTTTCGTCTTAAATACCGCTAGCACTTCGCGAGCGTCGCCAAACAATTTTATATCCTTGCTATTCTCTGCGAAAAGCTCATTGTATTCAACGGCGAGTATCTCAAAGCTTTCCTTTTCAAAATCAAAACCGAGCTCTAGGTAATAGTCTTTTACGGGGAAGTGAAAAGATTCGAGATATTCTTCCTTCGTCATCGTAGGCATAGAACGAATAGCGAGAGTGTGGTTAAGCGTGTCTAGTCCGCAACCGATATCGTCGAGTAACGTTCCGTTCCAATCCCAAAAAATACAATTATATTTCATTATTCAACCTTCCAAATTTCGGTATGAGTTAGCGTTTCGCCACCGCGTAAAGTTACGATTGGCGAAAGGGTTTCCATCTCGTGGATTAGGTGAGTGCAGTAGCTTTCAAAATTGCAACTGTAATCGGGGTATGAACGGCTTAAATCCGCGTCTAATATTTTTGTAAACGTCTGTGTTCTTCCATCTTCCGTCAATTCATAACTTGCACGAATATTTTTGCAAAGGGTGCCAAACTTAAATGGTTCGGGAACCGAAACGGACGAATTGAGTATAATTTTGTCATCTTGCAAATCAAAGCGAGAATCTTTAACGGAAGCGTAATGCCACATTACGAGATTGCGGTTAGCTAAATACCCCGTGTTCTCCGTGGATAACGGAAGAGTCATTTTGCCACCGCTTTTCATTACGGTCAGAGCCCAAATACAAATGGGGCGAGTCGAACCAAGGTTAGTGACTGAATGTTTTACGCTAAGAGTGCCGTCTAAGTTAAAGGTGACGGATATAGAGGGGGATACTCTTACCTTCTTCCAATTATCGGGATAGAAGGATACGGTGTTGCCACTGATTTCGTACCTGACGGGATCGTTATCTGGATAATAGGTAGATTCGTCCTCGGGGCTCAGCCAAAGTCTATGACCGCCGTAGATGTGCCACTTCTTGCCTTTGCCGTAGAAGGAGGAGCAGTCGTGGTTAACCGAATCGGTGACGTCTTGATACATTACGTTGAAGCCACCAACGGGGCGCAAGCCGATAATACGCGGACCGACGTCTAGCGTCACGGTGATTTCCGTCTTGCCGTCGCTAACCATGAGAGCCTTACCTAAAAAACAATCGCTTATTTTTGTATTGAGCATAGTTTACCTCGCTAATTTGTTACCGATATGATAGACCAAAACGCCCTTTTCGTCAAGGTTTTGGCGGAATTTTGACAAGAAGCGGTTTTTTGTAAAAGCAAAACGCGCTCAAAACAAGCCACATTAAACAGCCTTAAATTATTATTAATAATTAAATACGCGCTTGACAACCGCTTGCGCATAGCGTATAATGTATATACGGGAAAAAGGGGATAGTGTTGCCCTTTTGCCGAAAATAATGGTTGCACCACATAGTGGTGACGAAGAGTTCGAATAATTAAACGGAGAGAGATTATGAACAAATCGAAGATTTTCAAAATTATGCTAATGCTACTATGCGCTATTATGGCGCTATGTATAGTAGCGTGCTCAGAAAGAGAACAAACGGGTACCGACGGACCGATTATTGACGACGATGATGACTTGACCGAAGTCGAGACTATCGTTTCGGATATATCCACTGCTAGAACGTATATCAAGGACTCTATGGGTTATCTTGATCGCGGTATTTATACCGATCCCGAATGGTTGTGTATTAACACTACCGTTGCTTTCGATTTCCATGCATATCAAGAACTAGGCGATTCTTATTCTAACGTAGCGAAAAAACGTGCAAATTACAATCTCTCCGTAATGATGAACGTTAACCTCAAGGATAACAGCCAAAGCATAGCGTTAATCGAGCTCAACAACACTTATCAAGGTGCAACTTACATCGGAGTATATTACTACGGCTCCACTCTTTATCTCAACGTAGGCGGTAACAAGTATTACGCTGAACAAATCAACCTTACCACGGTAGGTAACTTCATCGTAGAAGCGATGATGTTAGGTACCAACGATCCCGACAAGACCGACATCGTAGAGATCATTGGTAACGCACTTCAAGCAGAAATCGACATAGGCGATTTATCTGGTATTATTAGGACTGCGTGGAATATACTCTTTGAAAAAGAGACCACCATTTCTTATTCGAACAACAAGAAGTATACGTACGAAGGCTTGGACGAAAACGGACGTCCTGCTACCTTTACCGAGCCTAGATATCAATACGTAGACCAATATTTGAAACTCGACTTTATCATGAACATGGTAAGTAAGGGTGCGCTCAGCTTGCCTCCTCTTCTTAACCAAGAGTTGTCTTGGGATGCTTTCGGCTTGCCTAACTTAGATAACATTCTTTACGACGTCTTAGGCTTTAATCTTCAAATGATTATCGACAAAGACTGGCCGAGCATGAAGTGTAACTTATCTGCCGTTACCGAAATGAAGCCCGTTACGCTAGACGACGGTAGTACGGGACATAGATACGTATTCAACGGTGTAAAACTCGGCATTATCACCGATACGGGCGAATACGACGTCAATTTAGAAATCACGCCTCTTGCATTCAAGGTGAGCGAGAACAAAGAGGTTGCTATTGCGCTCAGTGGTTATAACCTAGGTGAAGGCGGTAAGGGTACTACCTATACGAAAGGTAGTCTTACCAATTTGGAAGCAAATCTACAATTAGCGGTAGATTCTCCTGAGGGTGAAATTCTTACGCCTGAAAAACTACTAGGTAACGTCGTTGATCTTGGCGACGTAGGCAAGATGCCCATCAATATCGGCAAGGATACTAGCTACGTATTCGATCTCAATTTGGCAGCGTCTATCGACTTATTCAATAACGCCAACAACTATTTGCAGTTGAGGTTTGTTTATAACGAAAAGGAAGTATTTGGTATCTATCTAGTACCCGATCTTGTCAATACCGTCATAGACGGTAAGGTCTACACGCTTAACACCCTATATCTAAACTTCGACAATCTAACTAGCGGTGGCGAGCCGTTCTTACCTAGCACGAAGATATCGAGGCTTAATATTACCCAAAGCTTAACCGAATTTATCGGTGAAGGCATAATGGAATTCATCGATCCTTATAGGGGTAAGACGAGTGCGTCTCGTCCTGCTGCTGCAGAAGGTGAAGAAAGCGGCGGCGGACTTGATATCATGTCGCTTATAGAAATTCTCATATCCGAAGACGAGAACGGTGACTATAACTATCTACAATTACCTAAGCGCGGTCAAAGCTCCATTTTCGCCGTATCCTTCGACAACGGAGGAATTAACTCTGTAATTAACCTTTTGGCGCCCACTCTTGGACTTGCACCTACCGGCGCGATAGAAGTTAATGGTGATGAAGTAGCAACCTATGATTATCAAGTAGGTTTACACGATATCACTCTCTCTATGGACTTTGCAAGTCTG
Organism: Clostridia bacterium; assembly: GCA_045535785.1. Lineage (GTDB taxonomy): Bacteria > Bacillota > Clostridia > Christensenellales > DTU072 > CAG-1782. The sequence goes on along the minus strand of JAZSMH010000045.1, from coordinate 35,447 downwards.
CTTAATTCCATTAAGCTCAACGTTGGATTTAGCGAAAAGACAAATTTATCAATAGGCATTGGCTCGGAAAATGAAGATTGGAATCCGGAAGACAAAGACAGTAAGCGTTACAATAGAGGACTTTCTTATTTCGTCAGCCCGAACTTCGACCTATCTCCCGTAGGTCTTAACGAAAAGCTCGTTGCGTCCGACGTGGATCAAGCGAACGCCGTACGTAGTAGATACAAAGAATTGAGCGAAACGCTCAGCTATACCGCTAGTTTGAAGGGTAACGTTGCTATCGGCTCTACGAAGAACACTACTATCAATCTAGACAGCATAATGGGTATGCTTACCGAGATGCTCTTTGCTAATCTCGGACTTACTGACAGCTTGCTTGCGTCTATCGGTATAGAATCGACTAGCGAATTGAATATTGGCTACGAGATTCAGCTTGGTACTTCGCTAGTTAATATGGGTACCACGAGCTTGGTTGTAGACCTTTATTTCTTGGACGAGAACGACGAACACATTTATCCCAATATGCCGTTCTTAGAACTCTACTATTCGGGTTCGGACGACACCGTCTACGTTAACACTCAAGTTAACCCCGAATTCGATTTAACAAGACAGCTTAACGATCAACTTCCTGTAAGTAAGATACTTAACGGTAAGATTCCCCTACTAAAATTACCTAACGCCGGCATAAGCGCTATGCTTGGCAGTATAGGCATAAAAACCGACGGCTTATTCGGTATTCTTGGCGTAATGCCTGCTAATGCTAGCATTAGCCTCAATGCAGATACTATTACCACCAATGGTGATAACGTAGAAGTAGACACCGGTGATAGCGGTTTTGACATACTAGGACTTATAGGTAGCGCTTTGAGCAGAGTAACCGTTAGCGACGGTAGACTAGGCGTTATCGTTAACGAGCAACTTCTCACCGTATTGATGGGAATAATAGGAATGAACGTCGAGGGTAATCTACCTTCCGTTAACGCTTCCTTGTACGTACAACTTGGTACCGCTAACGAGACGTCCGAAACCGGCCAAAAGCTCTATCAAGCAACCGACGGTAAGATTTATTACATTGACGACAGTAACACGGTTATCGATGCCGAAACGGGAAAAGTAATTAGTGGTGAAACCGTACTTTATTTACCCGAAAAGGCACAAGAAGTGTTAAAAGATAACGAATTTATCCGCTTGCACGTAGGTCTAAAGGACAGCAACGGTACTAATGAAGAATCTTTCTACCTCGATCTCAACCTAATCGATCAAATTTACGTTACGAAGACGGATGCGGTTACACTGAAGGGTGCTTTTGCGTCTACCGACTACACCGCTATCGACGAATGGGTTAGCGAATTGAAAGTTTCCGTCAACGTTGAATTAGAATTCAACATCAATGCAAATGCGGAAAATTACGAATGGGCAAAGATTCACGATATTATTAACAGCGTTATTAGTAGTGAAGCGCTCGGTGATAGCATTAATTCCTTGCTAGAAACGGTAAGAATTAAACTTGAGAACGACTATTTCTACCAAAATGGTGACGGCAAGGGTTTGAGTATCGGTCTTGCGGTAAAAGGAACTATCGATATTGCTAATATCTTCAACAGTGATATCAGCGTAGTTATGTTCGATAAGACTGTCAACGACAGTAGCGGTTATCTTGCATCCGACAATAACACTTACGAAACTATCGTTGGTATCTATATGCTCGACGGTTCTGCATACGTAGATTTATCCTTCTTTGACATCGATCTACTCGCAGTAGAGGACGTCCTCAATACCTACAACAGCATTTTGATGTCTTTATGGGAAAATTATTGGATGGAATCATTCGTAGCTGACGACGACGAGGCTATCTATACGTTCAATCAAAAAGAAAAATTCTTGGACGAAACCTTAAGACAAACGCTCCTTGATTACTTCTTTGATTCTCAATACAAAGTTTACGGTTACGATACCATTACGGGCAAATCGTATTACGAAACGCAGTATCCGACTAGTTCGTACAAATACTTCGTATTCAACAACAGAACGATGGGCGTACAGGATGAGGATATGCTTTCGCAACTATATTACGGCGACCTAATGAATAGCTACACCGTATACATCTATAACAACGGCAACATCACCAGTTATTTTGACGTAACTAGCGGTGACAACGTACTTAAGCTTCGCGAGGGATATCAACGTTACGAAATATCCGCTGACGGTAACATTACCGTATACGATAGCCGTACTCAAACGCCTAAGACTATATCACCCGTTGTTCGTAACGGTGAAGTAGTTACTGCTAATATCGTAGATATCGAGAGAGCAATCAACACTAACTCGTATGGCGAAACTACCTTTGATTACAACATATTCGAAGCGAAGGTAAAATCTATCGCTTACGGCGACTATGACGTGATGATTGCTAAATATGCAAGTATTTTCGATAATACGATAGCATCCGTAGTACAAGGTGGAAATATTTACGACTACATGGTAGAGTGCTATAACGCTACGGTAGAAGGACAAAAGACCTATTGGAAAGAGTCGTACATGATAAGTAGCGAATACTTGTCCGCGCGTTCTAGCCTAGGCGACGTAGTGCTTGCAGAGATGAGAAAAGAACCTAGCTTTGCGGGCATGACTAACGCTGCAATTCGTTCTAGACCTGAATATTCCGAGCGTGTAGAGACGAGAGCTGCCGAAATGGTAGAGCAATACGTCTATAATATGGCAGAAGCTAACGGACTTAACGCAGGCTTCAATACTACGATGAAAGCGTATGCTATTATGTCTATGTTTAATTCCAAAGAGATGGCGGATAACGGCAAATATAATGCTTCTTACGCGCTTTACGAATTGATCGAGGCGAAGAATGCGACTATCGGCGTAAATACTCCCACTACCAAATCGTTCGTTACCGACGACGGCGCAATCGCGCTACAACTTATCTACAACACTGGTAGAATTACCTTCGAACTTACTTCAGAAGTAATTTCTACCCTATTTACCGCGCTTGGCTTCGGCGAACTCGGCAAATATCTCGGTGTTAACTACTTAGGACTAGAAGTAGACGTATCCGAGGGCTTGGGTGTTGACGTTATTTTACAATTGGTTAACGTGTACACCATTTCTCTCGCTATTAACGAGCTAGACGCGTCGCTAGATCCCGACAAAGAAGAAGAGTATGCGGTTAATATTAACGTAGAAGACTTCGAGAACGAGGGTATAGTAGGTATTCCCGACGCTATCAAGCTAGAAGCAAGCGTTGCTATAAGTTTGAAGAACGTAATCGGTGACTACACGGTAGAGGGCGACGATCAAGCATCGGAATATCCGCTCACGAAGTTATTAACTAAGTTAATCAGCAACTCTACGTTCAGACAATCGGATCTTAACGATTATTACGCGCTAATAAAGGCTGGCTATAGCGAATCCGAGGTAGAAACTAGAATAAAAGCGGAAGCGTTCAAGCTACTATATGAAGAAAACACCACGACCGAAGAGCAAAAGGCAGAAATGGACCTTCGTCTAAACAATGCGTGGGAAATTATAGTTAAGAACGAAAAAGACCTACCCGAATATTACGGTGCGGCACAAAAGGGCGACGTACACTATGCACTTGCATGGGATAGATTGGTTGCTAATGCGGTTATCGTAGACCTTACCGAGCTAGACGTAGAATTCTTGGTAGAGGTATTCGATCAAGCGTATTCGACGCTATGGATTGATGCGGAAGGCTGGCTAGCGTTCGACAATATTTATTCAAGCTCGCTAAAGGTTACTATCAGCCGTAGCGTAATACCGATTAAGCCCGGTCAAGAAGAGGACGACTTCGAGAGAGGCGAAACGGAAGAGGTATTCGTATTCTTCTACGACGGTTCCAACAACACTAGCACGAAAGAATTCAAGGGCTCGGTTTATATCTCTACCGACATTTTCGACATCGGTAGCGTTAAGTTCGAAGACGTATCCGCGCTCATTAAGTCCATTTATGAAGACTTCGATAGCAACTTCTTAAAATCGTTAGTAGAGACGCTATACGACTTCTTCGGAATAGACTATTCGTTAGACGGCGAAGGCACTTCTCCCGCTAATTCGGCATCAAGCGGTATTGCTAACGCTGCAAGCAGTGGTGCAAGAAGCTCGCTTACGGCAGACACCTTCCTTAACATCAACTTCAAGGATAGACAATTCGCGTTGAGCCTATTGAAAGACTCTATTCTCAACATACTCTATTTCTTCACGGGTACGGATATATCCGAAGAATTGTCTGCACTCGATTTCGGTGCGGAGGTTGCGCTGGACTTCGATCGTAATATCGGTGTAGAAATAACTCTTGACTTTGAGAACAATGAGCGAGGCGATAAGACGGAAATCAAGCTCGCTATAAGAGATATCAACGTCAGCATGACTAACGATATTACTCTCGACGATATCGAAAAATATCAGACGGTAGAAAAGCTCGCTAACGTTGGTCTTACCATAGGCGGTTACGCTGCGGTAGAAACAAAGAATATAAAGGGCGAGAACCTCAACTTCGACTATCTAATTAAGAAACTCTACGGGTATATCTTCGACGGACGTGATCCCGAGCTAGGTATGCAGGTAGAAGTTAAGCCCGACGACGTAACGGGTGAAGACGTATTCTCACAAAGTAACTATCTAGAGCTTCGCGCTAACGCTAACCTCGTTACCTTATCTAAGTTAACCGATATCGAGTTCTACTTGACGTTAACGTCGAAGAACAACTACGAAAGAATTTATATCAATCCTAATATGGTTGCTCGCCGTGAGCAAATGAAGGATATTGAGTTAAACAATACGGTTGACGGTCAAATCAACTACTACAACGCATGGCAAGAACTAAAGAGCAGTCTTGACTTATCCGATACTACGGCAGAGAGCGTACCTAACGAGGATCCTAGATGTACCGTAGTCGGTAACGACGGCACTTTCAATAATTTGATGGACAGCATTTTTGGCGCGCTATATGGTAAATACGGTGTGGAGAACATGCCCGATGCGGAAATCTATAAGAAGCTATGGGAACACCTATACGGCGAATGTGGCGACTTCTATCTCGGTAACGTGCTAGGTTTGTACGTAACCTTGCAAGAAGGCGACGTAAGCAAGGGTGAGAACCCCATTTATGGACGTATTTATCTAGACTTTGCATTCCTCGGAGTAGAGCCTATCGTGCTTGACGACGTAACCGCGTTCTTGGTAAGAATAGGTGATGCGTTCGGTGTTGATTATGAAAAACTACTAGACGGTCTAACCGGTGGTGGTAGCGTTGAAGAAGATAAAGAAGAAGGCGCAAGCAACGCTTCTAGCGCAATCAATGCTTCGGCAGACGAACGTGCGGTAGGTAACTTGGCTGATTTAGCGAAGATACTAATCGCTATCAACACCGCAGAGGAAGAACAATTCTTACTTGCACAAATAACGAGTGCTGCACTTTATTCCGTATTGACGGCGTTCGGCTTGGAAGACGTAGAAAGCTATTTTGGCGAAGAACCCGAGAACAAGGAAGAGGGCGACTCACTCATTTATCCCGGATATTCACCTAACGTTAACGTAGAATTGTTGGGATACAACGAAGAAACGAAGAAGTACGACCTATTGACGGTAGGTTTAGAATTAGAGAACCTACTAGAACTCAACATTGGTATTGCACAACCCACCGTAGATATTGCACGCGGTGACACGAGAATTAAGATTCGCGATTATATCTCGGTAGTTGACGAAGAGGGCCACGACGTTTACGAAAAATATTACACCGTAATCGACGAGAATTGGGATACTAGCGTTAAGATTTCGCTAGAAGGCGAGCTTAACTTAGAAGCATCTGGCCCGGACGAAGAGGGTGAGGATGCAGATACCGTTCAACTTAACTTCGGTGATCTATTGAGGACGCTACTTGGCGACGACTTCAACGTAGACTTAATTCTACATACCCTTAACACCGTTAGCGCAGACTTATACTTCTATATCGAAGCAGGCGTTAACGTAATGTCGGTATTTACGCTAATGACACCTAACGAAGAGGGCGTAACCGAGTTCTCAAAATTGGGACTCATAGAAGCTCTCGGCAAGATGGGAATAGAGTTCTATTTCGAAATCGTAGCACGTAACTACGTAGATGCGCCTAGCGATAACGAGGCAGACCTTATCGACGGCGAAAAGGTTCTCGTAGGTATATACCTTGTTAAAGAAACGGACGCTTCGGGTGACGAATATCTATCGCTATACGTAGATTTGTCCGCGCTCAACATCAGTCCTATTAAGATTAATAACCTAACCGAGACGGGCGAAGATATAATAGACATCTTTGCGGGTATGTTCGAGACGGAAGAAGAGGCGGAAGAAGCGGTTAACGCAGCGTATAAAGAACATCAACTTGATTTGTTCTATCTACATTCGATGATGAAGGCTGCGGAGAGAAACGAGCAAAAGAACCTTACTCTTGACGACGTTAAGAATGCAGGAAGCGAGGGTACCGCGCTAGAGGACTTCATTAGCCTAGTAATAGGTAACTCTTACGGCTTCACTATTACCTTCGTGGCGGACGTTCTTATCAAACTTCTTGACGAAGCGTTCAACGACGAAAAGAGCTTGTCGTTAAGAGCGTTCAACGAGCTTATCGCAGAGCGTATCAATGCGGAAATAGAAGAGGAGCACAACCTCTACGCGCGCATTGTCGGCAATATGGAAACCCTTCTCGAAAGCGAAGGTGGCGCAGAATACAAAGCTAACGCTTGGACGAGCATACTTGATAGTGAAATTCTACCCGAGGAGCAACTAATAGAGGCTACCGCACTAATAGAGAGTATCAATACGAGGAACAGCTACGGCTACAACGACGATGAGCTAAGAGCTATGGCGTGGGACGCTTTCTATTGGACTTATGCAGGCGTTAATTATGACGATGCATACGCGGTATACGGCGACAATTTGAGCATATTCTGTCACTTGACGGGAATGGAAATTGACGAAGACGAAGGCGGAATTATCGACGGTATCGTTTCGGAAATCGGAGGATTACTCTCTAACTCCGCAGAGATAGACAAGCAAACCGTACTAGAAGCAGTTAAGTATACTACTTACTACTCCGAAGCAGATGCACTTGATTATTATATAGAATATATAGAGAACATGAACTCCTACATAAGCGAGGCGTTCAATAAGGCAAGAGCAGAAATAACGGTAACGGCAAACCGTGAAGTCCGTATTAACTATCGCGCGTATAACATAATAATGAACGACAACAGAATATATTCGGACGACAAGGATATATTCAGAGGTATACATAACGAATATTACAACGTAACAACTAACCTTGAGACGGTAGGTAATGAAGAAAACTCGGGTGCAGCAACGTATCTTGACGTTGAGAAGAGGTATAGCCGTGCGTATACGGCCATTATGGAAGCCGTTAAGAAGGCTAACGAGTTAATTAAGACGCTTTACGAAAGTGAAGATGCTGTAGCGTTCAATATCGAAAAATACGTTGATAACGGAGTAGAAAAAGAAAGATATGCAGGAATTAAGAGCAACGTAAGCTTAACTTGGAAGGCATACGTTTGGGAATTGTTGACGACGAAGGCAGAAGGTGGAATTGACGAAATTTACGTAGATAGATACCTCAAGGCGTCCTTATCTAACGTTATGAACGAACAAGGTAAGCTTGACGAGGACGAATACCGTTACTATGCTTGGACGAGATATCTCGACGACGTAAGAAGAGTAACGGGTAGCGAATACGCATACATATTAGAAAGAAGTTCTACCTACACCTATCTCGATGCTACCGATGGTGACAACTGGGGATATACCGTAGATTACGAAATCGACGAAGAGAGTGGAGAAAGAGTATGGACGAAAGTTATTCTTGAAGACGATCTACTAGATAAATTAGGCGATCTATACGAGAACGCGCGTTCTACTTTGCCCGACCAAATCGTTGCAGCGGCTAACGGTACCGGCGTAGGCACGGTAGGTTTGTTGTACAATAGAAAACTTATCAGCTTGAATATTGAACTCGGTAACTTCGATATTGGTCTAGCATTTGCAGGCGCGGGAGTATACCTAGACGAAGCAAGACTTGATAAGATCATATATTCCGTAGACACGGAGAACTTTGCACAGCCCGAACAAATAGAGCGTAACATGCTAATTACCACCTTCCTAACGGAAGAAACGGATGCACAATTCGTAAACTTTAACGAAGAGTTCAAGTACGTTTATGCTGCGCTATCGTTAGACTTCGACTTCGAAGCAGACTATACTACCTATAATATGAAGAACCTTATCGACAAGATATTCGACGATATGGGATTCAATTTAGAAATCAACGGTAACGCAATCGGGCTCAATCTATTACTTCAAATTCTAACGAAGGCTAGCGAGAACTCGTTCTCGTCGAAATTCCGTCTAGAAGTAGAGGTAAGAGCTAACGTATTCGACGTAATCGGTGCTAACTTCAATTCTACCGATCTAGCAATTACGCTCAAGAAGCTTGACGGTACCGAAGATGGCGAAACCATCGTACAAATAGTCCTTGGTTCCTACATAGACGAATCTGACGGACAACAAAAGAGCTTCGTATACGTTAATTTAAGTAGATTCAATATTCAACCTATTATTATTTGGAACGCTATCGACTACGTAAGAGATCTTATCGGTGGATTGAGCACCGCGTCTACTCTTGCGCCTTTCGCTCCTGCTAACGCAGAGAGTATAGGCGATCTAGTACGCGACGGCGCGCTATATTCGATGATGGCTTCCGCAACGGCTAGCGAGAATGAACAAATTGTTCTTGAACTTCAAAAGAGAGGCTTCGGCGCTAACGTTGGCGCGGCTGCAATTTATGCACTTCTCAACTTCTTCGGACTACCCATTGTAGAAGAATACGTAAGCGAAGCTGCAGATATCGGTATTGCGCTCGATATATTCAGCGTTGATAAGTCTATTGGCCCTAACGCTACCTTCGACGACGGAGATAGAGATTTGATTAGATTAGAAATCAATATCTTCTCACTCAACGAAGATAATTCTAGTAGCGATATGGGACTTACCATCGACTTAGGTATCCACAGAATAGAGATAAGCCTCGACCAAAAGAGATTTATTTTGGAGGCTGCTAACAGCGAAGCGGTTCTTGAAAAATTAAAGCTTCCCGTTGACGAAGTAACGTCAGAAAAGGAATATGCAGAGGTAAACGGTACGCTACCTAATATCGTAGTGTCAACTACCGTTATGCTCAAAATAAAGCAAGAAGCACTACCTAGCGGTATGGACTTCAACCAAGCGCCCATTAGCACGATACTTGATAAACTCACTCCGTCGGGCGACTTGTCGACGATTATTGGCGAAATTTTATTCAGAATATCTAGTGGCTTTGACGTATTCGTTGCTCTTGATATCGGTGCAGAAATCGAACTAGGTACAGGTGAAGACAGCAACTTCTTCGATCATATCATAGAGGGCTCTTTGATAAGAATAGCTTTGAGAGTATGGAGAGTGGGTGACACTACCGAGACTAGCAAAAATAAGGTTTGGGCTACGATAACTTATTATAACGGCAACGTATACATCGACCTATCGGCAATGAACTTAGATAAGTTCGTACTTACCGACGCGGCAGGCTTGATATTCAAGGATGACGAAGCATCCGTCAGCGCATGGAATGCTATCGGTAATATGTGGAAAGCTGCGACCGTAGGCACTAGCAGAAGTGAAATCGGCGCAAGCGGATACATGACGACTAACGGTGTCTATATCATGGTACAAAAGGCCGCTATGGACGCGCTTGTTAAGATCTTCGGATTTGGCGAATTGGCGGTATTCAGCGATGCACTTCTTCAACTATATGCAGAGGTAAGATCGGCTAAGGACATCAACGGCGACGGAATTAGAGTAGACGACGAAGCAAAGAGTTTTGCACTCGGACTCAATATTGCGTTCGATAGCGACGGCACGATAGAAATAATCAACGACTACCGTCAAGATAGCGGTAACGGCGACGTGCTTAGCGACGTTAATGCCACCGTTGTGCTTAACGTAGGCCTCAACGGCTTGTACGTAGGATTTAACAATCTACAAAGAGAAGAGTGGATACCCAAGGGCTTGACGGAATACAATGATATCTATGATATCAACGTAATCAATTTCTCAACGGAACTATTTGTCAACGTATCCGATAAGACGGGTATAATAGAGCTAAAAGCGTTATTATCCTATCTAGAAAAGAGTGGAACGCTCAACCTTGGTCTACGCAAAGAACTACAAGTAATCATAGAGATACTAGAGAGCGCTGACGCTATCGTTACGTTAAAACTAGAGGTAAGTGCTTATATAGGAACCTTAATTAACGACTTGATCGCAGGTAGAACACCCGACTTTAACAGCGATTTCATTATGAATATCGTTGAGAATCTACAAGCGAAGATAACCTTGACCGTTAAGCAAGGCGAGAGCGATACGCATCCTGCAATTATTATGCTTGGCTACGTAAGAGGGGACGTATACATCGATCTAGGTGGACTTAACACTCATTTAGGTAAGGTAAAAATCGAGAGCGCTTACGACATCGTTATGGAACTTATTGGCGGTGAGGGCGAAGAGCCTACGGATGCTGCTAGGAAGCTATATAATGCAGTAGTAGGATACGGACAAACGCTTGCAGACAACGCAAGCAGTGACGCCGATGCGGCTCAAGCGGCAATCGAGATTGTTTCTAACGTTAGAGAGGGCTTGACTATCCATATCGCGTTCTCGGCAATTCACACCTTCATTAAGCACATTTTGGGACTTGATTCTATTGCAGGAATCATAGAATTGGTTTCTTACGTAAGCGAGCCTTCGTTAGAACTTAACGTAGGATTCGACTTCGTGCTTTCCGTTGGCTTGAAGATTCCTTCCGAGGTATACAACAATGCTGAATATAACAAGCTAGTTGCACTTATCGAGGATGGTAAGGAATTCTTTGAATTCGAAGGAAACGAAGCGATAACGTACGATGCTAACTATACTAAGACCGACGCTATGGCAGGCGGTAAGGAATACACCGAGTATGAATTCTATACCGAATTAATAAAAGATACCCTTATCTACGACTACTACGCAAGGACGGATAGTAAGAAGATAAGCGTGGTAGACGAGTGGATGGCGTACGCAGTAGTGGTAGGTAACAACACCGTTGCCACTTGGTACAACATCTTTAAGTCGAGATATACCTTCTATACCGACGACCAAATCAAAGCTATGCTACACGACTTCTTAGTAATCGTAGCGTACGAGGAATTGGGCGTTGAGGGCGTACAAATAGGACGAGCGCACGAAGATATTCTAGATAAAGCCCTATGGACGGGTACTAATGCCACCGAGCTTAACGCGCTTATTGCCGCACTTAACAGTGAAGATAACGCTAATTCGAGAGCAAAGGTAGAAGTTGCTCGTGTTGGATTGACGGACGTAAACGGTACTGACGGCGAAAAGAAACTTAACGCTCTAGCAATAAGCTACGTCAAGGGCATACTAGTAACCAAAGACGCGTGGTTGGTTTATATCAGCAAAGAGATAAAAGAAATAGAGGGAGTTATCGTTAACAGCGTTGATTATGACAAGCTTTACGATCAACTTCTTAGTGAAGCATGGGACGAATACGTTGAAGAAGTAACGATATCCGTACAAAATACAAAGGCTGATTACGAAGCCGTTATCGACAACGCGCAGATAAAAGAGGAGATAAAGGAAGAAAAGCGTTATATTTACGTTGATGCTATTATGAGAAGAGCATTGACCGAATACGCAAGCACCTTCGTAGAAAACAACGAAGGTAACGACGACTATCCCAAGGCAAGGAAGTACGAGATGCTAGAAAGCTACGCAGAAGAGTACTTCACCATGGAATACGAAGCGTTCTTACAAGACAGCGACCAATTATTCAAGAACAAGGTTTGGCTTGATCTAAAACTTTATACCTATTGCAGTGAAGAAGAAATAGAATTTTTAGCAAGCTGTGAATTTACCGACGACGACAGAGCGAAGATCGGCATGATAGAGAACGTTCTTAACTACGTAGTAGACGGTATCGAGCAGTACACGTTCGACGTGCTATCCGGATATTCGGACGACGACGTAGAGGGCGAAATGGTTAACGAGGACGTTATCACAGAGATAGCGTACGATATCCTATTCAACTTCGACAGAGTACTTCTAACGATAAGCAAGCAATACGAAGGTGACGCATCTGAAATCTTGCGTGGAATGCTTGTATACATTGGCAAGTCGTTCAATAACAATATCCAAAAATTCAAAGACAACCTAGGCGAAGAGTACGAAGAGTACGAAAAATACGTAGAGAGAGAAACTCCTGATAATCTATTCGTAGATAGATATTATGAATTTATCGGAGAATACAAGGGATTATTGGATAAACTCGTAGAGAAGAACTCTATTAAGGTTACTTATATTCCTCAATCGCTATCTTCAAGAGCTTGGGAATTGTTGATGGGAGCAAAGGATAAAGACGGTAAGATGCTATTTGCAGACTTATCTCAATTTGCAACCTTCGAAGAATTCAAGGCGGCAGTTCAAGAAGCAAGAAAGACTACCCCGCTCGAAGATTTTGACGGCAAACTACTTCAAGGCCTAACCAATACCAATAATTCTGACGAAGCAGAAGCAAAACTTTGGTATATTCTCGGCGACGTATATTATCAATACGTAGAAGCTATCAGCACTCTCCGTGACGATGCAAGAGAGCAGATTGACGCGATCTTGAAGGATATCACAAATGGTGCAAGATTGAATCAATATCAAAGCGGTATTGAATCAATGTTGAGAAATGAAATAAGCAACGGTAATATTGGTAATATCCTTACCAACAACGTTTATAATATGGCTCTAGCGTATGCGTATGCAAAACGCGCAGGCGAAGCGGTAGATACTTATTATAACAAAGCGGAAGCTTTGACGGGTAGTACCGACGTAGTACTCAACAATGCGATAGCTTATGGTTATCTAACCATTAACACTTCGTCCGTAGCTACGTACGCGTTGAACGCATACGATACCAACGGCTATATGGACGCAACTTATGCAATCGATAGCACCATTTTTGAAGGAATTGGCGAAGCTATCGTCAATAAGGGCAATGATCCCGTTAAGAAATCAGCCGTAGAGGCTATCAAGTACTATCTTGGCGTTTTGGAAAACACCACCACTACGAACAGAGAGGTTCTTAACGATATAGTTTATAACAAGGTTCTTGCATCGTCTTATACTGCGACTATGTACGAAGAAATTCTTGCAGTACGTAGCAGTATCGTATTCGAGATGCTTTATGAAGATAACGTAATGTTACGTAAGGATATAGAAGCGTCCATTAAGGCATCGGCAGAGAACATTATCAGCAATATGGCAAGCTCGGTAAACGGTAGTATTGCTATATTCGACGCGGACAACATCGGTATCTATCACGATATGTACGGTGATGCGTTTAGCGAAGCGCTCGGTACGATAATCAAGACCATATACGAAGATACTGTATACGAAGATCTAGGACACGCAAGCAGTCTAATAGTAGAAGAAGCTGTTCAAGAGATAATCAACGGCGTATTCAAGTATAAGATGACGGAATTAGAATATGCAGAAATCATTATAGGAATGAAGAATGCATTCAAAGCGCTTGGAACGTCCGATCAAAACGCAAGCATTAACGTAAAACAATTCCTTCAAGTATTCGAGAGAGTAATCAGTGGTATGGTTAGAGAAGGCGAATTTATCGACGATATCGCAGAAGAAATTCTTTCTAAATACGGTTCGGGTAAGGATAGTACCGTTAACGAAATTAGACAACTATTGGTAGGCGACGTTCTTAACAACGTAAAAGCTATGACTACCGCGTTCGGTAAGCTCGTCAACGATATGTTAGTAGACCTTATCAAAGAAAAGGGCTACGTTACCGGCTCACAACAAGGAAGTATTGTTTCTGACCTAGCGTTAGCGGCAAAGAATTACTTGGATGCAGAGAACGGTTTTGCTAGCGACTATACTATTAGCACTAGAGAATCGAACTTGGATATCGAAGATCCGGAAACAGTAATAAGTACGGAAACCGACGGTACGCAGTTGGTAGAAATGACCGTAACCAAGCAAGCTGTTGCTACGCTCAAGGTTAACTTCGATCAACTCAACGTGTTGGGCGGAAGCTATTCGGTGTTCAGCTTGATTAACGCTAGACCGCTTAGCGATATACTAGAAGAGGCAACCAAAGCTACGCTTAAGGACGGTACTGTTGTACTTGCAAATTGGGTTAATGAAGTAACCTATAAGACGGCGGCAGGTCAAGACCTAGTTACCACGAGTTGGCTACAAAAGAGTTATTCTAACGAAGAAGTCAACGCGCAAGGCGAAACCGTTGCCATTTACGGTGACGTAAGTGTAACGCGCACTTATCAATATACGAAACTCAAAGAGACCAAATACGACGCTTCGGCAGGTCAAGACGTTGCCGACACCGACAACATAAAAGCGAACGACGCTACTAGAGAACAAAAAGAAGCAGAGCTTTGGGCGACTGAAGAAGCAAAAGCAGCTCTTGCTACCGCTGCCGACAACGCAATCAAGTACGCAACCGATGCATACAAGGCTGATCTAAAGGATATAGAAGATTTCGTAGGTATCGTGCTTGGCACCAAGACTGTAAGCAACAACTATAACGGAAGCGTTAGCGTTCCTAGTTCTTACAAGAAATTGGTAGACGATAGCAAGGACGCAAAATATATATACAACAAAGCGTACGCTGCTATGGGTACCATCAGTGATTGGAGTGTAAATAATGAAGGTGGCGCAAGCAACGTAAGCTTAGAGGACTACGACCTACAAGCGCTAATAAGTTACAGTAACTTTGCTGAAAAGGCAGGTATTAGAGATTATTACAAGCAATTCAATCAAATGAATAGCTTAGTGGAAGCACTCGATAACGCTGTTAAGCACAATGGAAAGGTATTAAATACCGAAGAAAGCAACTACAAAGCCAGCGCAATTACGCTAAGCAGTGGTATAAAAGAAATTCTTCCTAAGGATAATAGCGAGCCTAGTCAAGCGGCAATAAGAAAGCTTGCTTACGTATATTACAACGCATATCTCGGAAATAAGGGCGCATATTGGGCTAACAACGTTTGGAACGACGCTAACGTTAAGACTTTCGGCACGATATTCGATACGCTTACCGTAGATTTGACGAACGTATCTTACGAATATTATGACAAGGGCTTGTACGAAACTTTCGATATGCTCTATAACGGAACGTCGAGCACTACTGCAAACGACAAGCTAAACAGTGGACGTTATTATTCTACCGCTGATATGTATAAGATGCTCGATACGCTCGTTAGTCAGTACGGAACGGTATTAGAAGCTGATATATATAGCGGAATTCTCAACGAAGTACAACTCATAACAAGACGCGAACTCACCGAAGTAGAGGTAACGTTCAGCGATTCTTCGTTAAGAAGCTGGTACGTAAGCGCGGAAGAAGCGGCTATCATGATGGAGGCTATATACAAAGCTATCAGCGCTAGCAATCGCGAATATTCCTTCTCGGAAATCGAAAAAATAAATACAAAGTACGCTAAGAATAGGAACAAGTATCTTGCTAACAATTACGTAGAGATAATTGAAGCGATAGAAAAAGACAAGGATAGTGCGCTCGACAGCGTAGTTACTTACGAAGACCTTGCTTTAGCATTACTCAAAGATTTAGATTTAGACAACACCTACGCAGCAAGCAGAAATCAAGATATGTACGCATATCTAGGAATCGTTGCTAACGGTGTAACCGGTGCGAATGCTGAATTAGTAAAACTTGCAAAACTCGTTAGCGAACAATACGTACTAGCAAGAACGGAGCTTAAACTCACCGACGGTACCGTTAAGAGTGAACAAGAAATTGGCAAGTACGCACTAAAACTAATTAGAGAAGAAGCTAGCAAAATTAAGCTACCTGATGATAGTAATGCAAAATTCGTCCTAGATAGAATATTCACGGGCGACTATGCTGGTGAGTTCGTTGACGGCATTGCAAGTAGTTACGACAGACTAGTAGAAGAAGCAATCGTTGCTTACGTAAGTCTAGTAACGAAAGGTAACGAGAACAACGACGTTGCTAAGAGAGTAAAAGAGCTTCAAGAAGAATCTGTTGACAGCTTCACGAAGCTTGGCTTAATGATACAAACTGTAAAAACTGGTAGCAGTGATATAAGCATCAACGGTGATTATAACGCGGTTAAGACATACGTAGAGCAAATCTACGAATCTTACAATAGCTTGTTGACCGAATTTGAAAAAGAAAAGGAAGACAAGGCTAGTGGCGAAGAGATTGTATTGTTGAAGCGTCAAGCTATGGGTATGATTATCGCTTACGCATACGGTGGCGAAAGCATCGAATACGGCACGGGCGTAGCGGATGGACTCAAGGAAGAATCGGATGATATTTGGAACGATTATCTCGATATACTACTCGGCGGAAAGAGAACGGTTAACGGTCAAACCTATTTTGAAGCGTACGTAGCTAATCTAATATTCAACACCGAGAACGAATCGAAAGAAAGATCGTTTGCATATGAATACAGTACGGAAATAGTAAGAGTAGCACGCGCCGCTTACGAATTGATGATCGAGACGGAAAAGAAGTTCTTAGAAAAAGAACCTTCCGCATCTAGTCTGTACGACGCACTCGGCGACAGCACTATTGCAAAATACGGCTACGAGATAGCACAAATACTAGTTAACGCACTTAACTCGAAGAGCTATGGTCTCGACAGTTTGACTACGAATTTACAAAACGAATTAGGTAATTCCGTAGCAAAAACCGATACCATATCGTATCTTGCATACAAGTATCCTACTATTGCAACTACGCTTGCTGCAAAATACGACGCAGTATACGATTTTGTTAAAGCAAAAGACGCTTCCTTCTTGACGGAAGATGATGGAGATGCAAGAGATGAAGGTAACGAGAAAGAAAAAGCATCTGCACTAGCAATCGTATATAACAGAGTTAAGAACGAGGCTAAGTTCAAGGAAGAAACAACAATAACTTCGTTAGCACCCATTCTCGACGTATTCAGAAAGCCTAACGACTACCTCAATCTAGAATTGTGGCAAGGACTATACGGCGTACTTAACTCTACCTATCCCGAAGTTAAGAATGCGTTAGAATTAAAGAATACGCTTAGCATCATTAACGGCGGAGAAGACGTTACGGAAGAGGAAGAAGCTGACGCTATCGATAACTTGTTCGCAAGCTTGACGTTCGTTCAAATGCACGAGATATTCAGTAGCTTCATTGACGTAAAATCAAACGAGCAAGTTACCAATCTAGAGAGTTTTGCGGAAAGTGACAAAATAATCATGCTTGCGCTTTACGAAGCGTATGCTACCGCATTCGACAAAGAAAACGACAAGCTAGAGTTAGATTTAGGCATAGGACTAGATATCGGCAACACGCACGTAACCGTTGACGTAGACGATATGGTTATGGATCCTATCACGGGCGAAATGCAAAGTTCGCTAGAATCTATCATTCCTAGCATAGATCAAAGTCAATACGTAAATCTTGAAGATTTACAACTATACTTAAAATTCGGCGGATATTTGAGCTTCGGCTTCGGTCAAGGTAAAACGGACATCGTTACGCTTATCGGATTAATACTAAGCAGTCTTAACGTAAGCGAAATGTACATCGAGTTCTTGAAAGACCATATCCTATACGGTACTTTGGACTTCGAGCTTGCTCTTGACATGGCAAAATTGTTAAGCAATGACAAGGAGCAAATCAAAGAAGCTATTAACGCAAGAATAATGCTAAAATACGCGCTAGTAGATAACGATGCAGGCGGTGAGAACGTAAGATTCGAGCAACAAATCATCAGTATCTATCTCTACAAGGGTGGCGTATATCTAAGCGTAGAATTATTCGATACTACAATTAACTTGAAGTTAGAATTCGACGTAGCAAGTTATCTATTAGAGCTACTCGGTATTGCTGAAGCTGAAGAAGCAAGCATGTCAACTAAGGGCTTGCACGACATCAACAAGGCTATTACGATGGCTATGAACGGCTGGACGGAAGAAGAAGCTGAAGAAAAGGGTAATCCCTTCAAGCAACTATACAACGCATCGGCATCACAAAGCAGTAGTAACGTTCTTGAAGCAATACTTAGAGCAAATAGAGGAGAAGCTGGTATTATCCTTACCGTCGACCTACTACTAGAGGTTCTTAACCTCTTGCTAGGCGAGGTAGATGATGCGGAAGCGCTCAACGACCTTATTTATCTAGTATTTACTTCGGGTAGCATTAACGTAGAATACGGCGAAGACTTCGAGATTAACCTCAACATTACGAAGAACGACAATATCAACGTAGACAACACGATTAAGAACGTAAGCTACGAAGCAAATCTAGGAATTTTGAACGGAACCACGTTCGAAATGAACAACCAAGATAAGAAGTATGAGACGTTCTTGAGCGAATTACTAACCCTAGAAGAGGACGAATACTTCGCATCCGAGGATCAAGACGACAACTACTACAAGATGGATATCGACTTGATGGATACTCTCGGTAAGATCATGGGCGGAGATGAAATAGACGCAATGGGCTTACTAACCAAAGCGGTAGGCACTCGTCTAAAGGTCGGTATGAGTCTAGAATTCAACAGCGACGTACTCCGTACGGCTATTGATTGGAGCGCGCTATTTAACGCGATGGGCTCTGTCGGCGTAGAACCTATCTTCTTCATGCGTATACTTAACAACGCAAAGGGAACGATAAGACTCGACTTCACGCTAGACCTAGATTTAGAAAAAGTCAACTTTGACTTCAGTATAAGAGCTTATTCGGGCGGAACCAACATCTTCAACGTATACGAGATGTGCGGTACGCTCAATACCGAGCAAGAGAATCCTGCATACGATCCTACGATTTATCTCGATATGGGCGAAGTGGGCGAAGAAAAATACTTCTTCAACGCACAGACCTTGTACGAATTCTTGAGAATTAACTTGATCGAGACCGTGCTTGACTTCTTGTCACCCGGTACGCACGAGGAAGTAGTCGTTGACAGAATTTATAACGCAAGCGACGACGTTGACGACACCGCGGCAAGCTTCAGTGATCTCGACATGGGTAAGATACTAGAGAGTATCACCTTCGGCGAAGGCAGTATCGGTATTAAGTTAAGTAGACAAATTCTTAACACGCTAATATCCTTGGTGGACAACACTTGGACGTTCGACGATTTAGGTAATATCACAGTTGATATCAACCTTATGGAGAACTTCATAGCAATCGGTCTACCTCTCGATCCTGCTATTGAAGACGCTGACGGTAACGTTATCGGCGACAGCAAAGTTAATTACGAATTAAGGATAAGTGATATCAATATCCGTATTGGTGGTTCGGAAGACTTCCTTGGCGACGGTATCACGCAAGAAATGAAGTTCATCGACTACACGCCGTTTACTGACTACGTATGGATTAACGAAGTAAACAGCAGTTTGTCGATTAACGACGACTTCAACACATTAATCAATCTATCTGATATAACGCTTAACTTCATCGACGGTTTGGGAGTTAAGCTACAAAGCAACGAAGAGTCGCTAGAGGGCGGACTTGACTTCACGCTACGTTCTTACATTGATTTTAGCGATTTAAGCAACCTCGGCTTCGAACTACTTATCAAGGCACACAGAACGGAAGAAGAGAAGAAGAACAACGTACCCGACACGGTTATTTTGGGACTCACCTTCGTAGGTGCAGAGCACGATGGCGAACTTTACGTTGATTTAAGCGGTCTAGGCTATCCGAAGATATATATGTCCAACATCGACTTGGGCGAAATGCTAGTAGATATGCTAAAATCGCTTGAAATAAGCGCGCAAGAGAATGACGAAGCTAACACGCCTAAGGAAGAGATACCCGACGCAGCTAACTCTTCGGGCACCATATCCGGTTCTGTAAGCAGTGGTGATGACAATTCGATCAAGTATGACACGATTGCAAGCGCACCGCTTAGTGCTAACCTACTAATGGTTCTTATAGACGAAGACTTATTCAACGTAGCTATCACGGGCGCACTTCTACTTAACCTCGTAGGTACGTTAACCGACGCATTGTCCTTCGTACCCGATTTTGCTAACCTACAATTAGGCTATGAAGAGGGCGAATTGAGCGGACTAAAACTCGTCGTTGACGAACAACAACACTTCAATATTGCGTACAACTTCGAGCATAGCTATTCCTACATGGTACCTAAGGCTAAGCTCAGCACTGAGAAGTATAAGGAAGCAAGAGAGCACATGATAACGGGCGCTAACAAGGAAGGCTTCGTTGCTGTTGATCAATTGAAGAACCTATACTTGTCGCTAGAACTGTACGTCAACATGAACACCGTTAACGAGAACGGTAATAAGAGTGACGCGGTAGAGGACTTCGAGCAATTATTAGAAGATATCCTCAGCTTGAAGAATGGCGCGATAGACTTCCAATTCCAGGATAGCTACATCAGCCTACTCGTTACCGTAGAAGCACTTCTTGATATAACCGATATTTCTAACACCTACTTAAAGGTTCAAATACTCTATAACGACGAGGTACTACTAGGCGTATATCATATCGACGGTACGGTATACGTAGACTTGAGTGGACTTGGCTTCTTCAAGTCGGCAATCAACGGTATCGACATAGCGTCCTTCGTACACGGTATGCTTTACGGCACGCCTATTAACCTAACAGAGGACGGACTAGATTTACGCGGACTATTACTAGATTCGCTCAAAATTGGTGACACCGTAGGTTATCAAGGTTCTATCGTTAAGACGGGTACTAGCAAGATGGAAGCAGATATCGAAGCGGAAGTAAACGCTTTGAGAAGCAAATACGAAGATCGTAAGAACAGAGGCGAATTCGAGAACCTCAGTCCCGTAATGAAGGAAGAAGCAATCAAAGATATCAAGGCTGCGCTTGACGAAATCAACGAAAAATACGGTTTCATAATGGATCAAGACTATTATGACAGCGTACTTGAAGAAATTTCTAGAAACATCGGCGTTAAGGGTACGGAACTCGGCGTAGATAGCGAAGCAGAAAAGAAGAAGACGGCGTTCATTAACGTGCTTCTCTATAACGATAGCATAAAGATCACGCCTACGTCGGAGGCTCTAGGCAACCTACTTGGCGTATCCTTCCCGCTATTTGAGAATATGACCGTCTCTATGGACCTTGACGCAGGACTTAACAACTTCGACGTCACCATTAAGATGGATAGCAACAACCGCGTTTCTTTAGGTATACCCGAGGGCGGAATACAACTTCAATTCAACAAGGGCGCAGGCGAGGGACCTAACGGTACCGACGTAGAAGATCCGTTAGAACTTCTCAACGTACCCGACACCTACGGCTTCGGTGGTTTCAGTGGACTATTCTTCAACAGTGCAGGCATTGATTATGACGGCAAGTCGATTCTTAACAGTGCACTAGACTTGTTACACACTGAGGGATTAGAGATTAACCTAGAAAAACGTGGCGATCACTGGAACAAGCGTGACCTTTACGTTAACTATCCGCACTTCAACCCCGACAACGGTCCTACGTTGTATCCCGACGATATGGGTGGCTATAACGGCGCAGAAAGCGAAGGCGTAGCGATGATCGTCGAATTAATAAAATTTGGT
Organism: Clostridia bacterium; assembly: GCA_045535785.1. Classification (GTDB taxonomy): domain Bacteria; phylum Bacillota; class Clostridia; order Christensenellales; family DTU072; genus CAG-1782. The sequence continues at coordinate 13,715 of JAZSMH010000045.1, read as the reverse complement.
ATTGCTATTTATAGAATAGTAGAATTAGTAGTAGCGTTATTCTCGTATAGATGGGATACCGTACTCGAAAATATCGGTAAGATAGCAAAACAGGTTAAAGAAATTATCGACAAGAGCAAGGAAGCGTACGAGGAATTCACAACTTCTGACATAACGTATCCGCAACTGAACAGAAATAAGTACGGCAGAGGTCTATTAAGCATAGCTCGTTCTAACAGTAACGTGCTAGGACTCACCCTTGCAGCACCTTCGGTAGCGGCGTTCGGTAACGAGAAGGTTATGGTCTACATAGAAAGACAAATGTTAGTCCTCGACTTTACTTGGGACTGGTCGTTCGAACTACTAGGCGCTAAGATTGACTTGGTAGACTTAGTCAAAGAAAGCTTGGCTGGTGGCTTCGTAGAAGGCTTCCTCGGTGGAGAATCGTTATCTACCGACGGTATACCGCTACCTTGGTTGACGATCTCTGGCGATTCGCTTGGATCGATGATATTCCCTGAAGAAAGTGACTACAACAAGTTCTATGGACATATTTACGGACAAGTTACCGATCAAAGCACCGGTAAAGAAATTGCAGGCGCAACGGTAACCTATACTAACGCATCTACCGTTTACGAAACGACGACTGACGAATACGGCTACTATTACTTCCTTGATATTCCTATGACGAAGAGTATCAATAGAGGTTCTAATCCGTATACGCATAAGAAGATAATTGCAGAAATGCAAGGTGGCGATAGCAACGTCGTATTGGCTAACGAGACTACCGTTAAGTACACTAGAGATGGAATAGTTTATATCTATATCAATACTCCCGACGTATGTTATAACGATCTTCCAGATGAAGAGAAGAACAAGGGTAGATTATTCGTATACGACGACCTAGGTACGCTACAAATATCCAAGACGGGTTACGCAACCTATAAGGATGGCGGAATGCTTATTAAGCCTATGCAAACCTCTCCTGCAATTGACGGTAGTATAGCGTTAATCAGTCACGAGGGTGGCGATGCGGCAGAATTCAAGCTAAGTGGTGGCGTTATCCTTGATCAAGTAGGCGAGATGGGATTGAGTATCAATAGCGTTAATAATGGTTCTGATACCGTATTAAAGACCAACATAGATACTTATCTTGCAGCGGTAAGACCGGAAGATAGAATACCGGGTGCTACCATCGACTACAACCAAGGTACGGAAAAAGTAATTGCTAACCCCGTTGCTGGTAGCGACGCAAGCGGTCTATATAGCAAACTAAGTGCAATCGAATATCCCTTCAAGCGTATTAATGATGGACACGCACACGAATTCGTAGTTACGTTAGAAGGATACGAGGATACTGGAATAAGACTAGTTAGATTCCGCGATGCAGAAGACGGTGATCAATACTACTTCGCTGTTAGCGATAGAGATCTTGACGAAAAATTAAAGTTAATTTACGATTCACAAATCGACAAGATAAAAGGTAACGTTAGTGGACAATTAGTAGATATAAACGTAGAAGTTTACTTCATAATGAAGGGCGCTAATAAAGAAACGGTTAGCCTCACGGGTAAAATTTATATACCCGATAGTGGCGTAGGCGAAGATTACAAAACGCCTCTTACTTCCGAGTACGAAATTTGGGTAGCAAAAGCTGATCCTAACGATCCTAACAATTGGGAAACCATAGGCGTAACCGACTTCTACGACCTCAACCCCGAGAACTTCTCGGTATACGTAGACGAAAAGGGTATGTTTAGCTTCACGCATAAAGACTTACCGCTTAACTTCGACTATAAGGTTAAAATTAGATCGTCGATTTGGCAAAATATTGACTTACGTATAGAATCGAAAACGGGTAACGCTTATATTACCTACACCGACGGTGTAAATCGCAATACTATAACCAAGATGTTGTATCTAGATACGGATAAGACGACGATTTATATGGATATTGCTATGGTAGAACGTCCCGAGCATTGGTCCGACACGTATTACGATAACGGTAACGACGCGTTATCTATTATCGACAACCTAAGAATAAGAGTTGGTACGGACGTAATTGATAAGGCTTATACCGACGTTGAAGATACCAAGAACAGCAAAGACGAGTTAGGTAACGGCAACGCTGACGCTACTATCTACAATGATTATTCTTACGTTGAAGTATGGCTCAACTCCGGCACGCTCAACGACTTGATACTAAAAGTCAACAACCTACTTTGGGGAATTGACGGTAGTATGGAGGTTTATCCTGACGCAACGTTAAGACCGGTTGATATCAGTATAGCCGACAAGACTAGAGACGAAGACTTTAACCCCGACTTCTATGCAGAGAAGAATATATTTGGTAAAGAAAACAACGTTGACGACAACAAGAAGAACTTCGTAGATCAATGGAGAGGTAGATATAACGAGAACGACTTCATCATTGGTGATAAGATTTACGTAAGCGAAGGCGCTTTCAGACAAGCTATATTCACCGCGGGCAATAAGACTTCGGCAGGTCTAGTACACTATCTATTGATGTGGTTAATGATAGACATGGCAGGTATGCACAAGGGTGGCGTAGACTTGAAGGGCTTAATGAACCTATTCGGCAACAACTACGAAGAGTATAAGATAACGTGGATTGACCTTATAGCGTACGTTATTTCTAATCCGAAATCATTCGAGCTACTCAACGAAATACCTAAAGTCGGTGAGTATATTGGTAAGGCGTTAACGTGGATAGGTGAAAAACTTAACACCATCCTCAACTTCCTCAGTGGCTTATTGACGCCTTACATACCGCTACAAACGGCTTATAACATTTTCGAAACGGCTGAGATGACGGCTAGCCCGCTACAAGGTAACGGCGTTGAAAAGAAATACAAGATAAACATCAATCAAGGCGAGGGACAACAGACGATTACCAAGGAAGATACCTTGAGTGCGTTGTTCTTCGGTGAGAATGCGAACGCAACGATAGGCAGTCTTGTTATAAAAGACGACGTTGATAAGACGAACAAGAGCGTACAACTTATGCAAGAAACGCGTACGTTCGACAGAAGTATGTTCGCGAAGATCACCTTCAATACGGCTAACCCCGTAAGTAAGTTAGAAGACATAATGTTATTCTTCAACGGTGCGTCTTATGACAAATCGGCAGAAGAGAACAGTAACTTCTTCTTACCTGACGAAGCGGTAGCACCTAAGGGCGACACCGATGCAGGTTGGGCAGATTACGACTACAACAAGTACGTCGGCGGTAACGGAATTTATTACAAAGAATATAAGAAACAAATCACGAGCATTACTTATGAGCAAGGTGTAGAGCTTAACGGTTCGGTTAATAAGCAATCTACTCAATACGTAAGAATAGCTGGTACGGACACCTATATAGCAGCAAAAGACTATACAGGAAAGGTAAGCGACCTCGATGGATACTATTACACGCAAAAGGTTAACGAAAAACAAAACAGAGTATCGAAGACTTATTCGTTCAAGGATGCCGAGAATGCACTATACTCTATTAAGTGTGTAGATATTCGCGTAATGATGATAATTAGCGAGGGTAAAGAGGTTAACTTCACCAAGACTTACATGGGTGCTGATACCAACTTCGACGGCTACAAAGATTGCGAATTCACCACCAATAGAGAATTCATGAACAATTGGATTGGTACTAACAACGTAGGTAACTACGCAATAGTAGATCAATACTATATTGACGAATTCACGGGCGACAAGAACGTTTATTATCAATACTTCATTTACGATGCTTACGGTGACAAGTACGCAGAGAGCGAAACACCCAAGTTCGATAAATATCAAACCATCGATATCGAGTACAACGGTCTTGATATAAGAAGCTCTTCCACCAACAACTTTGATAGCATCAAGTTCTATCGTTTGGAAGGCTTTGAGAGTATAGCACACGGTGAAACCAAGCCCGAAATCAATAGAGATTGGGTAAATCCCGAGAAGATTATCCTTTACGATCCGTACGATCTAAGCGACTTTATGGCAATCGGCGGAACTTGGGCGGAAAAAACCGGTGAAGCAGAAACGGGAAGACGTAATTTCAGTGCAGACGTCAAAGTAGAAGATATTTTAGCTAACAGAGCAGAAATACTATTTACCGACGGTACTAGCACAGGTACGAACGGCGTAGGCATTTGTTGGGACTTCGCAGCTGTTACGGCAGGTAAGCAAGGTACGGGCGACGACGAAATATACCTAAAGGGCTATGCGTCTAACTCCGTATATGCAGAAATACTAGTAGAAGTACGTCCTATCCAAGTAGAGGGTGCGGATAATGGTGAAGGCGGTGACCTCAATGTAGGTGACGCGGATATCATCAAGAAGATAAGTGATGAAATCGAGTTCGATCCGAGAAAAGATACCGTACAAGACTTGATCAATCAATTCTACAACATGTTCGTAGTAAGTTATCAAGCTTCGAAGGACGGTAACATAAGAAGCAAGACGTATATTTACAACGATCTAATTTGGGAATTCGAGTACGTAAATAGTGAGTATAAGGATGCTAACGGCGATCCTATTAAGACGTTCGTAACGTTAACCGACTATGAGAACGCTACTGTAAAACTCACTTATAGAACGGACGGTCCTACGACCAAGACGCAATATTCGACGATGATCGTTGATCTAAACAAAGTCGTTCCTTACGATGCAGTTGCAGTAAGTGCGAAGGTAGAAAACACCGTTTCTGGTGGAATTCAAAACTATATAGGCTTGGATGGCAAATATCACGGTACGGTAACCATCGATCCTCTTAACAACATCGAACCTTACCATACGTTAGAACAAGTTACCGAGCTCGACGTAAGATTAAAGAAGGGCGAGCCTGTTAAGGGCTGGGATATCATACCCGGTTCGTTCAAGACCTATACGGTTAACGGCAAGAATCTAGCTAATTACGATCCGCTAGATACCTCTGCTCAAACCTACGACGTATCCTATGCTATAACCGACAACACGGGTAATATCCAAACCATAATGGTTCAAGTTCTTATCCAAGCATCGGGTATAGTAGGAACCGTAGAGAATATAGAAGCATCAGAGGATTATCCTAGAGACGTAGTACCTTATGGTGAGGAAGTGGGTGAGCAAGTAGACGTAATACTTGACAAGCTTGGCTTAGAAAGAGATCTTAACGTTATTTATAAGAACGAAAAAACCTCCAAACTCAGCATTGGCAAGAATGCGCAAGTTGAATACAAGGCACTCGTTACCGATTACCGTATGGTAGAGGATGAAGACGAGGCAGGCAAGTACGAACTAGTATCTGACGTAGAAGGTTTCATTATCATAAGAGATAAGAAGGAAGGAAGTATAGGTTACGTTATTCCCATGATGTCCTACAACGGTCAAGGAACGTACGAGATACTCGTAGATATTGGTAAGCAAGGTTATTCTAAGACCGAAATGGACGAAATACTAACCGAAGCTATTATCGACAATATTTATGGTAACACGAGCACTGAAGAAAGCATAGAGAACAGCTCTACTAGACAATCGGCAAAAGCAAGAGCATACGACGTATTGTATAGCAGAAGCGACAAGTATACGCAAATGCAACTTGAAGAACTTTATGCTGCTAACGAGGGCGGATTGTTGAGCACGACCACCTCTGTCAAGGCTGCAACCTGGACGCAATGGTACGAAAAATTCGCAGACGATAGTGAAGACAACAAGTATTATAGCCCGTTGAAGAAGCTAGAGCTTGACGTAATGCTATTAGAACAAGAACTTCATTACGTAACTAGCACGGTAGACTCAATCAAGGCTGTCGGCTACGGCGTACTAGAATCTGGTAATCAAATTTCTACTGGCAAACTAGAAGAGGTTAAGAAAGAAACTAGCGGTGGCTACGACGTTGAAGAAAGCGTCAAGAAGCGTATGACTTGGGACGCATGGTACAACGAATACACGAGAAACGGACTTGTAGCATACAGAAGGGTTGCCGTTAAGAATATAACGAGCGTATCGAGCGTAGTAGTTAGCGTTGCACACAATCAAACTATCGACAGCATGCCCGACGTTATTAAGGTATACTTCGACGGTGCGATGGAAGCTGAAGAAAAGACGGTAGAATGGGTTAACGAAAAAGCGTTGGTTGAAGAAATCAACAATAATTCGAGTTACAACGGTTACATCACTTATGGCGAAATCGTACTACGCGACGAAGTATTCGGCAATCAAGAGGTACGCAACGTACTCATTCAGGTTAACAGCGTTAACGTAACGGGCATCAAGATAATAGGTGCTGATCTATCTGGCGAAAAACGTATACCTGAATACACGTTGAATGGTGTAATGTACGCGCTCAGAGTTGATCCGTACAACGAAAGAAGTATAACTGACTTCTTGAATTACTACTTATTACAAGAACTATCCTCCGAAAGAGATACCATGAGCATCATGGTTAAGGAGGAGGCAACTAATACCAATAGTACGATAAGCTTCGCAACCAATATGTGGAGATTGGATAAAGACGAAAACGGCGACGTTAAGTGGAGATACGTTTATGACACCAACGGCAACCACGACTTAACCGACGACGGTATTAGCTACGATGCACAAACGGTTACGGCAATACAAGTGCTAGTAACTAGCTTCGACTTCAACAACGCAGAGGCTAACGAAGCTAACAAGTGGTCACAATGGGTAACGGTAGATCTATCCGCTGTGGAATTTACGTCTAGTGTTAGTGGCACTGCGAACGTTATCAAGAACGCTACGATAGAAGAAATAAGCAAGGTTACCGTAGGTGACTCTACCGAAGGTTTAGCATTCGAAAAGATTGACGGCGAATACACGATAAGCATCGATCCTACGCAAGTTAACTTTGACGAACAGCTCGTCTTCACGGTTAAATACACCGACGGCACCGTAAGCGAACTAGAAGGCGTTATTGACCTAACGGGTAATGGTAACTTCTTCGAAACCACCACCGTTAACACCACGATAGTATTTGGTGACAAGCACAACAACGTTCAGGTTGTCAACGTAAAACTTTGCAACAGCACGCTACGCAAGTTTAGCTCGGTATCCAAGGTTGAGTACTTCATGATCAAGGATATTACGCTAGAGAAGGGCGAATATGCAATAACGACCGATAGAAATAACGTAGAGGTTGTTTACGTTAACGAAACGGGAGAATTACTATACGTTGATTACACCATAGACGCTAACGAGACGTTGACGTATACCGAAAAGAAAGTTGTTGATATGAGCGAGAATAGCGTTCTTACTAGCGCATATTCTAACATATCCGAATACCTACCCACTCACGCGGAGGTTACGGGTGTAATGAACGGCAAGGCAGAAACGGTATTGCTCAACGTAGAATGGGATTACATTGACGAATACGACAACACCGGTCGTCAACCCAACAATGCAAGACCTACTGCACAAGCGCTTATCGGTAACAGAACGTTTGGTTACTTAGTAAGAAAGGTCAACCTCAATATTGCGGAAGAAAGAATACTATCCGTAGTAGGCGGTATACCTAGTATTATCTATATCGATCCGTATAGCGATGACAGCAACGAAGAGAAGATAATAGCAACCTACAGCGAAGCAACCGTTAAGACGCAAATCTTTAACAGCGATGGTAGTAGCAAAGAAGTTACGAGAGTAATGGATATATCCATCGATATGAGCAGTATCGACTACGAAGAATATAGAGATAACGACTTTAACGAAATGACGAGGAATATTCAATTCAACGTAGGTACGACTATTAAGACGGCGCATACCGAATTCGACGTAAGAGCATCTTACGACGTAACGGCAACGCTCTGGTCAAGAAAGGTTGTCGGCGTAATTGCTACCGAGAGAGGAACGGATAATCAAGTATCACTAGAAGGCGACATTTACAATAAGATTGACTTCGATTCTTACGATTATTACTTGATCTACGGTAGTGGTGCAGAGCCTGTATTTGCAGACAAGGATCAAATCACTTGGAAGGATCTTGATTCTATCGTTTACTTGCCTGGTGGCGGTACTTATACCGTTAATGCAAGCATAGGAGAAGGATACCTAGAACAAAACATTGAGATTGGCATCAAGATTATTAGAGCACAACTCGTTGATATCGTATACGACGGCAATCAAAGTGACCTAACGTCTACCGCAGACGGACACATTAAGGGTAACAACACGATGTTGTCTTACGCACCCAGTGCTAACGGCAATTTCAGCCTAGACAAGCTTATTATAGAGCCCTTCATTGGTTTCGTTGGCTACGGCGAATATAAGGTAGACGCTAACCAAGTAATTTATAACGACAAGAAGGAAGAAGATGCTTACGCAGATTACGGCTTACCTACTCAAATCGGTGCATTGATTGAGCGTAACGACGGACAAAGCGAAATAATGACGCTCAACGTAGATTGGGATTATGACGCCGTTCTAAAGGATATGAGTATCGCAGGTGGAACCTACGATAAGAGCGTAACCAACGTAGTCGTTAAAGCAACGGTATACAAGGACGTTGACGAGAATGAAAAGCCTATCAATGCGCAAACTGCAAGAATAAGCGTATTGGTAAGAAATCGTACCGTTAAGAATTACAGAGTGGGCTACGATGATTCGAAGCCCGAGGCAACGGTACCTTTGGACGACATAATTTATACCACCTACAACGGTGCGGCGCACAGCACGTACGAATTGTTGCTCAATCCGTACACTATCAAGAACGCTATGTTCGGTCTTGATTACGAGCACAACGCATCCGACGTAAACTATAGTGAAGACGTAACTAAGTCATCGTTCAGTTACTTCCGCTACGTAGTAGTTAACTGTGAAGGTAACTATACCGTAACCTACAAGCTAGAAGAAGATAACTACAAGATATTCGACACCGATACCGGATTACCTACCAGCAAAGTAGGTGGATTGTACACCGGTAGGAACGTAACGATAGAGCTTAACGTTGGTGAAAAATACGTACAAAAATCGTTGATTAATGCAGCGGCAAGCGATACGTATGATTTGAGAGTAGCACCTAAGACCTACGGAAGAGATTCGGAAGAAATCAACAATTCCAACAAGACGTTATTCGAAGATAACATCAAGGTTCGTATACTTGATATGTCTTACAACGAAGGCAACGGTCTAGAAAAAGACATGTACTTCATCGACGTTTACGGAATTATCAACAGAGCAGGCTTTGAATCGGTAGTTAAATTTGACGAAACGATAGAAAAGGACGACGAGCATCGTACGGTAATAACCGGACAAGACAATGCCGTATATCAATGGAACGCAAGCAACACGCATAAGGGCAACATCGTAGAGCACGAATTCGAGCTTATCAGTTACGATGGTTCGGAAAAGAACATCAACCGTTATACGATTACTTCCGTTAAGGGTAACGTGGACGGAACGCTAGACGTACAACTAGTTTGGACGAAGGGCGGTAAGGCTGGCAAAGCTATCGGTTATAGCGGTGGTGTAGGTAGACTTATGGTAACCTTCGGTTCGGCTAACGAAATTATGGCAGGCGGTACGCAAACGGTAGACGTGCCCATCGTATACGTTGACAGAACGGTAAAGAACGTAGTATTCGCTACTCATGGTAACGATCTCGGCTCCGACGAACCTGGATACGTAGCTTTCGACACTGACACTGCACCTTTCTATAACGAACAAAAGGGCAGATTCGAATTCGATCCGTACGTTAATACCGCAGGCGGTGCTAACGGATTCGATAAGAGCAAAGAACAAGGCTACCTAGAACAAGGTCAATATGGCGTAACGTTAGAATTCGCGACGACGGAAATCGACACCATACTCAACACGACGACGCTTACCAAGAACTACGACCTTGCTACACAACAACAAAGAGGCTTCATTGGCGTAACGTTCAGCGACGACAGCGTAAGAAACGTATTAGTAACAGGTGGACAATACGACGTATACGCGGTAGTTAAGAGAAATACCGACGACTCCGACGTATTGCTAAGCAGGCAAGCTATCAAGTACGACCTTACTTACTTATCACGTAAAGCAGGCGTAAATGCAGGTGTAGCTCATCAAGAAATTGGTGAGGGCGAGAACAAGCAAACCGTTTATTATGCAACTATCGGTGGTGAAAAATATCAAATCTATAAGGGTATCAGCTCCAACGTATTCGTTGACGGCGTAATTAAGAAGAACGACGCAGGCATCTGGATGGTTGAAGAAAACGAGCTTAACAAACAACTTCAAGTTTATAAGTTCATCGGACAAAGCAACATTTCGGATAGAATAACCAAGTCGATATTCAGAAGTGACGTTGGATTTACCTTCAACGTATACACCGAAGGTTTCGTAGATCCTATGGTTTACACCTACGGAACATATGCTGATAAGGAAGTTACCGAGAACGGTGATCTAGGCGTAAAGACGTATTATCTAACCAATCAAGAAATTACCGGTGCCGACGATACGGGCAAGGTATACAAGAACGGCTTGATGATGACCTTCACGATGGATACCACGTTTAGTATTAACTATAGAGGTAACGACGTACAATTCGGCGTAAGACTACCTGGTTATGCACTTGGCGCAACGGGACAACAAGACGTAAACATTGCAGTAACCACCGCAGAACAATATATCTCTATTACGCTACCCGGAATGAAGTACGGATTTAACGTAAATTCGGACGATGCTAGTAGATTTATAATTGACTATAACAAAAACACGGGTTACAAGTTCGAAAATCAAGATATTGATATTTTCGGTTACGGCTGGTTGACTTATTACCAAAGCGTAATCAATCACGATGACTTCGGTGGCGACGGTGCATATCAAGCGGACGTAAAAGACGAGGTAATTTACGTATACGATAATACGTGGGGTAACAACGTAAGCTCGGATACCAGCTATTCAAGACAATACGTCCTCAGCTATAACTTAAAGACTGGCGTTCTTACCATAGAGAGCCCGTACTACTTCATTACTCGTGGCGGACTACAAATGCCCGATTACTCGCTAATCTATGCTGGTAAGAAGGCTGCGTATGACGAAATCAACGCTGCAAGAGAAGCATTCGCTAAGGGCGGTAGCTACGATGGTGTTTCTGATATAAGAAATTGGATGACCAACTGGTTCAGTAAGTGGAACAAGGAAGAAGACCTAACCAAGCACTTCGATTATACGAGAAACGGCAAGACTAGATATAACACGTCACTATGGGCAGGTAGCAGTGCTAATAAAGCGAAGTTGAACTTCGACGCTACCGTAACGTCAATTGCTTACGCAATGAGCGTGGACGATCAATCGGTTAGAGTATCCTTCAAGATCGTACCTTGGTTGTTCAACGGAACGGCAGAAGCAGTACAAGCGTTCAATTCAGAAACCGAGTACGGCGAAGACGATATCATTATGATGCCTACGTCATCAGGATTGAATAACTTGAAGATAGTTTATGCGAACGTTCATAAGACCAACGCAGAAGACACGGACGTGCTCAAAGTTTTAGATCCAAGCGATACTAGTACTTTGATTAAGTACGACGAATACTACGGTTACCGTTTAGATTACGAAGTCAACGGCAAAAAGTATTATATCGACGTAACGAACGTTGACGGTGGCGGAACGGCAAGGAACAACGTAAATAAATGGAACTTCAAGGGTGTAAGATTCAACGCTGGTACCGAACAATTCGCAACGATGACGCTCGGCGGTAGAGGCGGACAAGTCTTGAAGTGGAGATTCGGTAATCTATCCAGTAGAAAGTTAGTCAACACCAACGTACCTTCGGTAGTATCTGTAAAGAGTGGTGACGCGAACAAGTACTTACTACCTACTAACCTAGTAATGAACTTTGGTAATGGAGAAAAGACGGCAACTAACGCATATATTCCTATTGAGTATAGTGAAATAACCTGTATGTCTTCTAACTCTAACACTACGCCGGAAGGCAAGCCTATATTCGACACGGCTGCGAAGATTGAACCCGGTACAAATAAGGGTGAAAAGATAGTATATGCTAACACTATTTACAACGCTACTGCAAAATCGCAATCGCTAGTATACAGAATGGAAAATGAATCTCAAGGCGAGGGTGACAAGAAGACTAGCGTACCCGTATATAGAGCTAACAATACACAGCTTGGCACTATTGATTGGAAGGTATCTACAAGATGTGCATACCCTGACGATTTAGACCATGTTGGCGGAACAATCTTGTTAAGCACCTACGGTGATAAGGCAGAATTCTACTTCAATAAGTCCGAATACGCTAACTTCGATTTCTCAGATTGGCAGTCATTCGTACACGTATGGCAAAACCAAGTAATGGAATTAGACGTAACGGATACCGACGTAAACGGAACGAAGATAGGCTTCTCGCTATATAGACCTGATGCATCGGATAACAACCTCAAGTACACGAACGCAAACATAGGCGATTTACCCGTTGAGTATTCGTATGCAGGCGAGCCTTGTAAATTGACTTCTGATGGAAGTAATTATAGCACCGCTAGCGACACCAGTATGATCCTATCTATAAAGAGAGGAACGAAGTTCGATTCTAAGTACTTACCTCTAATGAGTATCAACTACAATTGGTTTGCAGAATCTGACCTATTCGGAATGCCTGGTGTAGATGATAACATCTTTGAGAACCCGATTAAGACGGCGCTAGCTTGGATATTCGGTAAAGACAAAGAGATCAATCAAACCGAGACGACGGTAATTATGATACCTTGGCAAAATGCGACTGTATACGACGTTAACGGAACTCCTCTCGGTGGAATAGGTAACATCGATACGACGACCTACGGCACTCGCTTCTACGTTAAGACATCCTACACGATAGGTAGCTATAACTTCAATATTACGCTAATGATAAGAATCGTTAGATAATAAGAAGTGTAAAGAAAGGCACAAAAGCACACTACGTCAATAAAACGTAGTGTGCTTTGCTTTATTAGAAAAGAGAGAACGCAAAGAGGGTTACGGCTATAATATAGGTAGGAGCATATAATATACGCGCGCGTGGATATAATAAGGATATGGGATATTATAACTATCACGGGGTGGCGAATAAACTTATAAAAGAAGGGCACTTGGTGCGTGCAGAAATCGTCGATCGGTACAACGGTATCAGCCCTGCGCTCGTATTGTATTTCGACTGCCATAGACCTATGCCAATACGGCAAGAAAAGTGGTATTTGTACGAAGAAAAAATTTTTTTTGCTACAAAAAAGCGAAAAGAATAAGGGATAAAAGTGCAAAAAATGGACAAAAACGAACAAATTTTGGCAAAAATGAAAAAGGCTAAAAAATTAATAAAAAATTTTTAAATTTTTTTGTAAAAAGTGGCTTTATTTTGTTGACAAGTCCAATTATAAATGGTATCATATTCAAGCATTATGAGTTGGTACAACTTGGGGGTATAGCTCAGCTGGGAGAGCACCTGCCTTGCAAGCAGGGGGTCAGCGGTTCGATCCCGCTTATCTCCACCAGATACCCGCTCATAATGCGAATTTATATAGGCTGCTAGCTCAGCAGGTTAGAGCACCACCCTGATAAGGTGGGGGTCGGTGGTTCGAGTCCACTGCAGCCTACCATCGATAGACATCGATGACTTTGTACCTTGACAACTGCATATAGTTTTTTCAAAAAGGAAAAGACGAAAGAACATCAAAAAAATATCAAAGAGTAATACAAATATTCACAAATATGATATTTTGCTGAGGAAGAAAACCATAACAAATTTTTTCCAA
>JAZSMH010000025.1:0-2104 GCA_045535785.1 Clostridia bacterium | reverse complement strand
GTATCTGCCAACTATTATCGGATAGGTGGTAAAGCCTTCTATTTGTTGCAATATTACCACCGCTATCAAAAACACTATTGCTTTGGTCGGATCGGTAGCAAAGATTATTATAGTACATATTGCTCCGCCAATATATGCACCAAGTATAGGTATTAGGTTCGCAAAACCTATAATTATGGATACCAAAGCGGAGTATGGTACGTGCAAAAGGGACATTACTATATAACAGGCAAATCCCAAAATAAACGCTTCTATCACTTGTCCACCTAGATATTTTGAGAATTTTTCTATCGCGCCTTTTATAAAATTAATTACCTTTTGATTGTTGCCTTTTGTGATAACGAAGGTGAGCTTTTTGAACAAATCAAGGACCGCATTTTTGTTAACAAGTAGCATTATAGCAATAATTACGCCGAACAAAAGATTGTATAATCCGCTAAAAACGCTCTCAAGAATGCTTATTATTTTTGGTAAGTATTGAGTGAATTTTGAAAAGAAATCATTAAGGAATTTTTGTATTTCGCCAGTTACGGGCGATAGTATTTTTACACCGCTTATAGCATCGAGCACCTTTCCGCTCGTTATCATTGACACTAGGTCTTGGATACCGCTTATCGCTTGCGGTACTATCAAAAAGCCCATTAGGGTGAGTACACCGCCGAAGATGAAAAAAGTGGTAATAAGCGATAAGATTTTGCGAAGTTTTATTTTCTTTATTTTTCTGTAAGCTTTATTAAAAAAGAAGGTTTCAGGTACGTTCATTGCAAGCGCCAAAATCGTGCCTATAATTATCGGCGAAAGGAGATTAATTGCCTTATCAAATAAGCCTTTTAGCAAGGTAAAATTAAATACGACGAAAGCGCATAAGGTGATTAGCAAAACCTTTATAACAAAATCAAAAGAAATTTTTTTCATAGTAATAGTATATATTTTTGATAAGGGAATATTACTTTCGGCAGGGAATTTTATATTTCGACAAAATCTTCGGTATAGCGTAACTTATCTAGGTGCAAAATTGCTGTGGGAGATAGTCTATATGAGAAAATCAACACAAATACTTGTCGGTAAAAACTTGGAAGAATTCACAATTTTAGTAAAAAAATATCACGGAGCAGGCAAAATTGCAATCGTTAGCGACGATCAAGATTTAGCACTTGAGTTCGTTAAAAAATTAGGTACTTGTTATAGTGCTATGCTCTTTCGTAGCACGCAAGAATTTAGCATTGACGAGAGCGTGCGCTTCATAGTAGGTATTGGTGTCGTTAGCGTAATAAAACCGCTAAAAGCTAAACTTTTACCCACTACGAAATTTGCCTTTTTTGCTCAAAATTACGATTATAGATTTTTGTATGATTTTGACGGAGAATTGCGTTTTCCCGAATTTGTATTTTTTGACGAAAAATTGATAAAAGATAGTAATGAAAAATTCTTATCGCGCGCTTACGTGTCCACCTTTGAATTGTACACCGAGTGTGCGCTTTTATCCGCATACGTGAGCTTGTATCCTTACGTTGACAAAGGATTAGACGGCATCATTGACGCGGTGAAAAAGCTCTTGCTTTCAAAAATTGATAAAGAAGAATTTTTTAAAGAGCTATTTAGACTCAATATAAAAATGATAGATGCAGCCAACGAGCGAAAAGTTAAATCGTTAGTCACCGACAAGTGTGCTAGTATCTATGGTCGCACGGTAGGCGAGAGATTTTTGATAACCTATTTTATTAATATTTTTGTAACGGTCTTTACAAAAAGGCATTTTCGTGATATCCTAATACCGTCAAGGACGCCCGTTGCTAACGTGCCTTGCGCACAAAGTTTATCAATAGATACGGCGGCGTTTATGTCAAAAAGTGAATTAAAGTCGGTTTGTGAAAAAATCAAATTTCTTATCGACCTACCTTTGCTTAATTTTGACTGCGCGCTAGGGGCTTTGATAAACGCGGTAGACGACGGCAAATCGCTCTTGGCAATAATTAAGAACAAAGGAATTATGGAAGAACTCGCTTATGAAAGACTTGAACAAGGTTGACGTATTTTTATTCGATATGGACGGCACGCTAAATATGGGTGAAGAGCCTATTGAAGGTGCTATGGAGACGCTGGA
>JAZSMH010000047.1:0-76077 GCA_045535785.1 Clostridia bacterium | reverse complement strand
TTAGGCAAGTTATATTTTATCCTTAACTTTGTTTGCAAAACAAAACTTCACTTTGCATTAAGCAAAACTTCACTATCAAAGATAACTTCACTTGCTCGCTAGAGCAAACTTCACCACGCAAAGCGAATATATCGCTTTGCCACTAGGCAAACAATAGCGGCGAGCCGCTATACTAATTATGGATAAAATCACCAAAAATCTACGTAAAAAGATTTATGTCAACAAACAAGGCACGCAGACGTACTACGTGCCTTGTTTTCTTTATTCTATCAATTATTTATTTTTCTCTACCTATCAAATAGTCTACTGTTACGTCAAAGTAATCGGCTATCTTCCAAAGGCTTTCTATGCTTGGTTCTTTTTTACCTTTCAACCAATTGCAAATTGTGCTTTGACTAACATTTATTTTTTTAGCAAGTGCATATTGCGAAATTTTTTCCGCATTCATTAAATATCTTAATCTTTCAATAATTTTGATTTCCATAAAATTTCATTACCTTATTTCTCAAATACCTATTGACAAGTATATGCCCAAGGTGATATACTTTAAACAATATATGTCCTTGGACAAGTATACGGAGGTAAAAATGTTTAGAAGAGATTTGACAAAAAAAGGTTACATAATTCGCGCTGTTATTATGTCTTTCTTTTACGTGCTTGGCATAATAGCAATAGCAATGTCTATTGAAGATAAAAATTTCTTAATGACAGTTATTGGCTTATTAATGTGTGGTCTTCCATTCGCTATTTCTTTTTATGGAATAGGAAAAAAGAAGGAAGACAACGAAGATGTGGCAGTTTATCAAGTAAATGATGACGGCAGTTACTATCGCGTTGGTGGTTGGAAAAAATTCGTTTTATCATTAATTGGCCTTGTTCTTGGATTAGTTCTAACACCCATAAATGTAATATTCTATATTGTTATGGCTATAAAAGGCGGTGCAAATGCAAATTTCGACCAGTACGTTCAAAATTCAAAAGAATTAAAAAGAGTGACTGGTATTGATTGTTCATTTGCTGCATTAAACGCAAAAACTAAAGACGTTAAAGCGTTTATTCAAGGATATCCTACCATTTTTAACAGTATGAAAAAAAGATACACAACTTTAAGTGATGCAGACATTATTCAACTAGGTGTATCTGGACTTAAAACAGTGGATAATTTTGAAGTGGACTACCCTACTAGATTTAATGAAATAAAAAGGAAATATCCCAACTTAACAAATTATAACATAATTGAAATGTATAGAAAAAGAAAGACTAGTGATAAAAATTTTGCAAAAGAAGATAAAATTATCAAAAGAAGAATTGCAAGAAATTCAAAATAACTAATGAATAGGTTAAAATAATTCTCACATAGAGCGGTGTAAAATGCACCGCTCTATGTGATTTAATATATATAGAGTATGATACATAATTTTGGATTTGTAGTCAAATACTTCATTACGAGCGGTAGTACCGCGCAGTTACATCATTTGCCGCAAGGCATACATCATTTCATATAATTTAATGGCGCACACGCCATTAAATTATATGAGCAGATTGCCGTTATTATCAATTACTACTAGTGCTCTTATTTCTTCGGCAGTTTTTAGATCGAAGTAGAGATAGTAGGTAAAGCCTTCGTAGGTTGCTTTTATTTCTTTGCAGTATATCTCTTTATTCCAATCGGTGGGGATAAGGCAAAGACGGGTGCTTTCTACAGTGACGTAGTCGGGGGTTTTTATACTGCTTTCGCCCGAATTATCGAATACGATATTGCGCTTGGCGTGGTTATAGATATAATTCTCTGCTTCCATACCTATTACTTCGCCCGATTGTGAAGATACCTTTACTTTTATTAAGTCGGGGTAGTATACTACGTTATTTTCGTCCTTATACGCGAAGTTAATATATACGGTAGAGTCGTTATTATATACCCATACGCTTTCCATTCCTTCGTAGCCGAGCGAAGCGAGGAATGAGCGCGCCTTTTCGGTACATTGGGATTCCGTATATTTAGGTTCGGTTATCTCTTCGTAGGAATTAAGTGAAAGCACGTATCCACCCATTTTTGAGATAAACACCGTATATTCTTTATCACTTTTATTAAAATTAAAGATATAACTATCTATATTATGTCCTTCGCCTATCTTCTCAACGTTACTTACTTCTCCGAATATTTCGGTAATTTTATTCACCGCTTGTTCTTCGTTTATCTCCCCTTTATCCATTAAGAATTTTGCCTGTCTATCGTCTAGTCCGTCGCTAAACGGTCCGTCGTAGATAAGTTCTGGGTAGTCAATGGAAGAATAGTTTTTTACTGCGGTACTGATAGCCGACATATTGGTAAGAGTACTTGCGCTAATTTTTTCTCCGTCCACCATTCCTTCCCCTATTGCGGTAAGTTCTAAGTTTAAGTCCTTTACTATTTGATAAAGGTTAAGGACGGTGGCGTTTTCTTCAATAGACAAAGGCTCGGTTTTTAACTTTTTCCCTAGATAATAGCAGTAGTCCCCTAGTTGGTTTACGAATTTAGTAACTTTCTCTAAATTCTCATCGTCTTCACCTAAAAAAGAAAGGTTGTTGACGGCAATATCCGTTTCTTTCCAAATATCGAGTAGCAATTCTTGTTTTAGCGAAGGGGTGGTTATTACGTTGAGTTTAGAAAGTTTGGTTTCTACGTTACCGAGTGCAGTCACCGTGTCGTGATAACTCTTCATATACACTCCGTCTACGGTGGTATTTAAGTCGTTATGCTTGTTTACGTATATCCCTAGCGGGACTGCTAATGCTACGGCTATAAGCACCGTGATTATCGCCATAACGGTTATTATTCTTTTTACTTTTTTACTCATAATTGCTCCTATAGACAGAATGAATGATTGCCGATGCTTAGGTGGACTTTTTTACTCAACATCCACTTGCTCGTAGCGGTCTTGGGGTTGTAATAAAATAGACAACCGTAGGTTGGATCCCAACCGTTGAGCGCGTCCTGTGCCGCTCTGTACGCGGTATCGTTGGGTGCAAGGTTAATTTGTCCGTCGCTTACCGCATCGAAAGCTCCGCTTTGATAGATAACACCGCTTATCGTGTTAGGGAAAGAAGAACTTTTTACCCTATTAAGAACAACCGCGCCTACGGCAACCTGCCCCGTGTACGGCTCGCCCCTTGCTTCACCGTAGATAATGCGCGCAAGCAAGTTTAAGTCCGAACTAGTACTAGAACTTGACGAAGAAGCGGATAGTTTTATCCCCATAGCGGCGGCGGTGCGTTTGCCCACTATTCCGTCCGCGGTAAGTCCGTTTTTCCTTTGAAAATACTTGACCGCTTGGGTGGTTTTGCTTCCAAAAATACCGTCTACGCCACCGTTATAATATCCCCACGCTTTGAGTTTGGTTTGGATAGTCCGTACCGTTGCGCCCGTACTACCTTGTTTATAGACGGAAGCTGCTTCCGCTTCTTCACCGTATGGCATGAATAGTAGTACCGCCACCACGCCTATACTGACGATAAGTAGCGCACTCAATACTATATTTAATATACTTTTCGTCTTACTTAACATAATTACTCCTTATTGAAAATTTCGTAAAAATATGATTTATACTTTATCTTGTCATAATCGTTAGCACCGCTAAAACATAATGGCGGATATGCAACGCACCACCAATTCTTACCTACCGCCTTACCTAATTTAACGATAACCGCGCGGTAAACACCTTCTTCGAGCGTTAAGTCACCATAGGTACTTTTGCCAAAATATTCGTCACCTATTGTAACCTTTGCGCTATACTTATACCCTGCTTTATATAATAAAAGGTCGATTTTGCTTTCTAAATCTTCGGTATTAGCTAAAATAACCTTCTCCGCGCCTTTTGCACTGCTCACGTTAGATAATAACGGCTTAAGGTATTCAACTACAAGGTCGCGCGTGACGAGTTTTATCTCTTGATCTAGACTATCGTCACTATTTGCCCTAATATGTATGCGCAAAAACTCACCGTCACTATTAATACAACCAACGGTAAGCGCCATACAAATAATAATCAACACTAGGGCTATTTTTTTCATAACCGAAAGTATTTACTAAAAAAGGAAATTTATACAACAAAAAAAAGAACCCTACTGCTTGTAGAGTTCTTATTATTCGTTTGTTTTATGTTTTTATTCTTCGTCGGTGATTTTTAGAACGTGCTTTCTGTCGTATTCGGGATCGAATTTACCGGCGAGTTGTTCTATAAGAGCAATTCTCTCTTGGTTTTCTTCTTCGGTAATATTAGCAAGTTCACCGTTTTGGGCAAGTTCGTTGAAGTACTTAATGCGAGCGAGTTTTTTGTTAGTAACTTTATACATAAAGGATGCTATAAAGGCGATACTAATGAATATTGCGATAAATCCGCCCATAAGTATTCTGATTGCTAGAATTGCCGTTTCGGGTTGGGTTTCGTTCATACCGGGGATTTGTCCGCTAAACTCGAATACGATACCGATAACGAGAATTGCTACACCGCCTGCTATTTTTCTTAATAAAGTCATTAGTCCGCTAAAGCTACCCGTGGGGCGATGGCCTAATTTCAATTCGGCTACGTCTACGGTGTCGGGGAAGATCATCCAAGGCATCATTTGTGCGCCTGCAAAGCCTACGCCCATTACTAGTGACGCTACTATTACGATATATACGCCACCATTCCACGAAGGTTGGGTAATAGCAAGTACGATTGCGCCTATTATATATGCGGGAAGACCTACGCGGAAAGCAAACTGCTTACCTTTTGTCTTACGGAGTTTTTGAACGACGGGGAACATACAACCTGCCGATACCATCAAGGGAGCTACGATGAACATCGACGAGAATTTCATATCAATTATGCCGAAAAGATTGACTACTTGGCTATCCCAAACTTGCGAAGCGTAGTATGGTGCAAGTGCGCTAACTACGTCAAGGCAAATGAACGCGCTTACGTACATAATTATATGCCATTTGAATGATTTAATTTTGAAGGGCTCGGAATATGATTTTAGGCTAAACTTTGCTTTTAGCGTAGGATCGAAAGGTACGCGCTCTTTTACGAAAATACCACAAAGAATCATGGGTACGCCGAAAAGAATTCCGAATACTAAGAAGATACATAGGTAGAAGCCCGTTTGGTCAATGGTACCGCCTTCAAAAAGCTCTAAGAACAAGAAAGGCACTACGTAGCATAGACCGCCTGATAAAATGGAGAAAATAAGTTTTACCGAGTTTGCTTTGTTTCGCTCGGAGAAACTCTTGCTGATATCGCCCGACATTGAGCAATAAGGTACCATTGCTACGGTGTTAGCGGTGTTGTAGAATATATACATTACGCAAACTATCGCTATAATAGCCGCTTTATCGGTAACGCCCATAAGGTTATAAGGCATGAAAAGTAGTCCTAACGCTACGAAGATAAGAACACCGCTTATTACGATATAGGGCTTACGTCTACCGTATTTACTCTTGGTGTTGTCGCTAATTACACCCATAAGAGGATCGGTGATAGCATCCCAAAGTTTGCCCGCAAATATAATGATAGAAGTGATAAGTCCGCTTATACCTAGTACGATATTAAAATATGCAAAAAGCACGCAACTGATAAGGGCAACGCCGCCACCGTCTAGTATTGCACCCATACCGTAAAAGATTTTTTCTTTCTTGGGTACTATATCTTCACTATTTACGTTATCAACGGATAATGCCGAAGTATCGGCGGACAAAAGGTTCTTCTTATCTTCCATTTGGCTCTCCCTTATTGGTTTGTATTACTACTTTATGATATTCTATCATAATAGGCGCGCTAATGTCAATGCTAGTTGGTCTTACTTTTTTCGATAAATTTCGCTAAAATTTTCGTTTTGGTCTTGAAAAAACAAACGCGGTGTCGTATAATTATTATACTAATTGATTTTTGGAGGAAATATGACTCGTTCTGAATTTTTGTTCGTCTTAATAGACAAACTTTTTGACCCATCGCAAAACTATCGCCGTTATAAGAATATCGTAAGAAAGAAAGATATCGTATATAGCGACAGAGCACCCGATCTTGATACTACTGCAGAAGTATACTACGATCCTAATTTGGTTGGCGAAGGTAAGCCCCTACTTCCCGTATTCGTCAACATTCACGGTGGCGGATTCGTTAAAGGCGACAAAAAATACAGAAGAAGTATATGTAAACTCTTTGCTAACGAAGGATACTTCGTATACAACATTAACTACGCGCTATCACCTAAGAATGCTTTCCCGCAAGCG
Source organism: Clostridia bacterium (assembly GCA_045535785.1). GTDB lineage: Bacteria > Bacillota > Clostridia > Christensenellales > DTU072 > CAG-1782. Next base: position 69,827 of record JAZSMH010000047.1, on the reverse strand, counting down.
TGCATCGACTGCATAACCGCACTTAACTATCTAGAAGAGTTGGCAAAGGTATACAATATCGACCTTACTAAGGTATGCGTATCGGGTGACAGTGCAGGCGCGCATCACGCAACGCAACTAGTAGCATTAGCTAGCAACGAAGATCAACGCACCGCTATCGGCGCACCTGAATTCAAAGTTAAACCCACGCTTCTAGTAAGTTTCTGCGGTCCGTACGACCTAGTAGCAAGTATTAGTCTTACCAAACTTCCCTTCAATATCGTATGGGATATCGGACGTTGCTATATCTATAACGACACCTTCAAGTTAAAGAAAGACTTCAGCAATATGAACGACTTCCCCTTATTGAAAGAAGCAAGCCCCATCAACTGGGTAAACGAAAAGTGGTGTCCTGCTTTCTTAGCAATAAGTGGTAAAGATATCTTCTGCAAAGGTCAAGGCGAACTTCTAAAACAAAAACTTGACGACCTAGGCGTAGAGAACGAAGTTTATATCACTTCTAAACTTCTCGAAAATCACTGCTTCCACCTAACTCTCAATACCAAAGCAAGCAAGAAGTGTATCGAACAAGTGCTTAACTTCATGGCAAAACACCTAAAATAGTAAATAACTAAAACTAACCAAACGAAAAACGCGTGCTACTTATCGTAACACGCGTTATATTTTTGCTTAAATGGATAACTTAATTAAGGATAGAAAAAGACGAGCAAACGCTCGTCTTTTTGCAACTATTCTTCAACGTAATTATAGTGAATGGTATAATCGCCTGCGTTATAATCCCAATGGTATTTTTTGCTTATTGCATCCCATTGTTCTTCGGTACCAGTATAGTAAATATCGGTTAAGTTAGAGCATGAAGAGAATGCACTAAAACCTATACTTGTTACACTTAATGGAATAATGACTGAAGTAATACTAGTGCAGTCTTCAAACGCATGGGCTTTAATTTCAGTAATAGTATCAGGTATAACTAAATTTGTAGGTATAGTATCGTTTATATATAATTTAGCACCACTACAGCAAGGATTAGTAGCATCATAACGACCAAATGATATATTAAGCCATTGTTCTACCGTTCCTAAATAATTAATGATTTTTAGTTTAGAGCAATCTTTAAACGTATCTTCACCTATATTCGTTATACTCGCAGGAATGGTGATGCTAGTTAGACTATCACAATCTTTAAACGCAGAATCGCATATACTCGTTACACTTGAAGGAATTTTGATACTTTTTAGGTCATTGCAAGAAAGAAACGCATCATTCATAATAACTTTACATTTAGGATTTATAATACACTTTGTTGCCTTCTTTTCCTCCATATTTGCAGCAAAATAATACGGATTATCGTTCGCCATTATATAATTAACATCATTTTCCGTTGTTTTTTCTAGTTTTTTACACGAATAGAACGCACTAGAGCCTATGCTTTTAAGTTGACTATTTCCTTCAAAAGTAACGGTGGTTAAATCATAGCAAAAAGCGAACGCACTGTCCCCTATCCTTGTAAGTTGGCTATTTTCTTCAAAAGTAACGGTGGTTAAATCATAGCAAGAAGCGAATGCAGATTCACCTATGCTCGCAACGCGTTTAGGGATAGTAATAGATGTTAGGCTCATGCAATTCACAAATCCCCTTTTCCCTATACTTGCAAGTTGACTGTTTTCTTTAAAAGTTACGGTAGTTAAATTAACGCAATACATGAACACATAATCGCCTATACTTGTTACACTTGCAGGGATATTTATTTCCTTAATTGAAGAACAATTATAAAATGCATATTCCCCTATATTTTTTAATTTATCATTATTTATTAAAACACTTACTAAATTTTCACATTCAGCAAATGCATAATCATCTATACTCTCCCCGCTATTAATAACAAGAGTTCTTAAATTTTTCTTATCAATGTCTTTTGCAAATGACGCGGGCATTTCTATATGTTGAGGAGTGCAATTATAAAATGCGTTATATCCTATCGCTTTTACACTTTTTGCTATAGTAATAGATTCTATTGATTTACAATTATAAAATGAATAAGCCTTTATTTCTGTAACAGTATTAGGTATGTTTATTGTAGTGGGAATAGTTCCATTAATGTATAATTTTACATTAGGTAGACATATAGGATTGGCTTGATTTCCATTAAAATCAATATTCACCCAAGAACTTATATCACCGACATAATTAACAATGGCAAGCGAAGTACATTCATAAAAGGCATTGTTGTCAATACTTTTTATATCCCCTGCTAGTATTACTTTTTTTAAATTTTGACATTTATAGAATGCATAAGTAGAAATTTTGTCCAATTGGATGTTTTTCTCAAACTCAAACTGTTCAAGAGATAAACACAAATAAAATGCATATCCTTCTATTATTTTTAATTTGCTATTTTTATAAAAACTAATAGTAGAAAGAGACCTACATTCATTAAATGCATATTTTTCTATCCTTGTAACACTACTAGGTATATATACATTTGTTAATGAATCGCAAAATGAAAACGTGTATTCTTTTATACTATCAATATTACAATTCTCGCTTAAATTAACCGAAACTAAATTATCGCAATTTGAAAAACAGGCACTATACAAATCATTACCACTAGTTATTTCTATCTCACGCAAAAAACTTTTGTTCATGCTTCTTAAAGCGACGGTTGGTACTTTTGCATATACTATTGGACAAATACTAAATGCATCATTTTCTATTGATTCAACTGTATCACTAATTACGATAGAAGTTAGTTTTAGTGCATCAGCAAAATCATCTTTTTTTATCATTTGTCCACCGTTAATATTAAGTTTTTTTAATTCTTTTTTTTCCAAAACTTTCATTACGTGTGTTGGAGCTTCAATTTCGTATGCATTGACTCCATAAAAAGAATTATCTCCAATACTGACAATATCAGCTGGAATGGTTATTAATTCTATGAAAGAATAATTGTAAAACGCATAGTTATTTATAATTTGAATACCGTTTGGTATGATTGCATTTGTCACCAACGTGTCATTAATATAAAATTCCGCTTTCGAATTCGCAAAAGGACTAGAATCTTTATTTTCAAAATTAATATTAATCCATGATTCTAGGCTCCCATGATAAAAAACTGCATTAAGCGATGAACAACCACTAAAAGCATTTTTTTCTATACGTGTTATTTCTTGTGATATCTCAATTTGGGTAAGATTTTTACAATCATAAAATGCACTGTATATTATACTATTTCCTTTTGTTATAGTAACTCTTTCTAATTTATTTTTAGGCAAACTTTTAATTGCGATTGTTGGAATCTCTGCATAAACAATCGGACATCCTTGTAAAATATTGTCCGCTACGTTAGTAACCCCTTGTGGAATTATTATATTGCTTAAATTGTTACAGTTCGCAAATGCACGGTCATCTATGGTAGATAATCTAGAATCATTTTCAAAAGTTATATTTTCTAAAGATACACAGTCGATAAATGCGCCGTGACCTATATTAGCAACGCTACTAGGAATTATTATATTTGTTAAGGATTTACAATCTTTAAATGCAAAGTTTTCTATATCTGTTACATTTAAAATGTTAATATCTATAAGCGAATCACAGTTATGAAATGCATATTCACCTATTGTTTTTACACTCTTTGAAATAGTTATAGATTCCAAATTATCACAATCAACAAATGCATTATTTTCTATCCTTTCTCCACTATTAATAATCAAAGTTTTTAACTCTTTTTTATTAATATGTTCTATCCATGAAGTTGGTATATCTGCATAAATTAAATTGCTTTCGCAAAAAATATCATTTTCCGCTAAAATGACGTTATTTTTTATAGTAATAGACGTCAAATTATCAAAACCATCAAAAATATTATTTTCTAGACAGGTACCACCATTTATAACAAGTGTATTAAGTGTATATTTAGGTAAAAAGCTAATGATTTTTATAGGCACATCAGCATAATTAATATTACTATTTTTAAATGCATTTTCTCCGATTTCAGTGATTTTATGCGGAATATAAATGGATGTAAGCGCAATACAATCATAGAATGCCATATTTCCTATGCTAATCAATTTACTATTGTTCTTAATATCAACGTTAGACAATTTTTTGCAATATTTAAATGCTTCATTGCCTATGCTAGTAATACTTGTTGGAATAGAAACTGATTCTATGATATTAGAATCAAAAAAAGCTCTCTCATCTATACGTGTAACTAGTTTGCCGTCATAAACACTAGGTACTTCGACATCAGGAAGTGAACCATTATACTTAGTGATAGAATATGTATCCGTTTCTTCGTTATATACAAAATTAAATCCAGATATTAATCCACAAAACGTGCACTTATCATTGATAAATACATGTTTTTTTGTGTCAAAATAACCGCAGTCTCTGCATATATAATAATGCACATCATTATTGTAGTATAAAACATCGCTATAATGGTGCATACTATTATCAATAGGTATAACAACAGTTTCTTCTTCCCCGCACTCACAATATCGCTTTTGTCTACCTTCTAAAATACAAGTTGCATTGATGATCGTCTCCCAACTTCCAAATTCATGTGTATGTTCGGATTTATTACCTTCTTTGTCATCAGTAATCGTAGTATCTTTATCACCATCCCCTTCATAATTATCATCGGAATTATCATCAGTATCGTTTTTGTAACACGCACTAAATGTACATAAACTCAAAAGCATTATAATTATGAATAAAAATAAAATTTTCCTTTTCATATTACTTTCTCCCATGACTTTCGGTATATATAATAATTTTATGATACATTTTTGTATCAGTCAAGTAGTATATGATACTTTTTTGTATAATTAAGGTATGAATGGCGATTTTAGTAACAATAAAATTAAAGAATTACGCCTAGAAAAAGGGCTTTCTCAAAGGGAATTAGCTACAAAGACGGGAATCAAGCAAGCGAATATTTCGCGATGGGAAGCAGGGATTGTTATACCTAACGTTCTTGACGTATGGGCGCTAGCTGAATTTTTTGACTGTTCTATTGATTACATTGTTGGGAAAGAACAATTTTAAGAAAATTAATTTTATTTCTGCAAAGAAAAACGAGTGATAAAGCATTGTTATCACTCGTTTTGTTATGGTCTACAAACTGTTTAATTACGGTAGATGTCGTCGAAGTTATCTTCGTTATTTAAGCCGTGTTTTTCTTTGTATCTTCTTACGCGGTAGTCGTCGCTCATTTTGTCAACGATTAGGTCGCGTCTACCTTGCCTTGTGAATAGTCCTAGTATCATAAAGGGGCAACCGATTGAGAAAATCATTTGTAAAAGTAGCGCTAGCACGCCCATTCCACCCGCTTTCTTGATATTGAATATCAAGGTGATTATTGCTAAGATGCCTGCAACCACGCACATTATTACTTTTGCAATTGTGTTATCTACCCATATTATTGCAACTACGACTAAGATTTCTGCAACCATCATTAGGAATGCACCGCCCCACAAAGATAGGTTGTATCTTGCGCGGAAAACAATATTGATACGATTCAAGATAACGCCGAGTAGAATTATCCCCACTATGGCTGCAGCTACGATTATACCGATAACTACGCCTGGCTCTAGCGCTAATAAAAGATTGTTCATTGTGCTAACTCCTTTTTTTGTTTTTATTTTATCGCGAACTTACTTTTTTTCAATATTCTATAAAATCGACTAGTTTTGTGCGCTTACGATATTTTTGATTACTTCGTCTATTCTATGCGCAACTTCTATGAATTGTTCTTTGGTAAAGCCTTTCGTCGTCATTGCGGCGGTACCTATTCTTACACCGCTCGTTTGCATAGGTGAGCGCGTTTCGTTAGGTACGCAGTTCTTGTTAAGGGTGATACCTACTTCGTCGCATGCGTCTTGCACTTGCTTGCCGCTAACGCCTTTGTCGGTAAGGTCAACTAAGAACAAGTGGTTGTCCGTGCCACCCGTAACTACCTTGTAGCCCATTTTTACAAATTCTTCCGCCATTGCTTTGCAGTTAGCGACAACGTTACCGATATAGTCCTTGTAGTCGGCACTTTGCGCTTCTTCTGCGGTAACCGCTTTGCCTGCGATTACGTGATTTAACGGCCCGCCTTGCGTACCGGGGAAGATACCGCTATCTATTTTGCGAGCGAGCTCTTGCTTGCAGAAAATAAGTCCACCACGCGTACCGCGTAAGGTCTTATGAGTAGTGGTAGTAACTACATCGGCATACCCAAACGGTGTAGGATGGTAACCCGTAGCGACTAATCCTGCTATGTGTGCAATATCTACCATAAGAAGTGCGCCTACTTCACTAGCGATCTCACCGAACACCTTGAAGTCGATAATTCTTGAATATGCGCTTGCGCCTGCAACGATAAGCTTAGGCATAACTTCGTGAGCTTTTTTCCTAACGTCGTCGTAGTCTATGTAGCCGTTCTCGTCTACTCCGTAGAAGTAGAAATCATAAAGTTTGCCACTGTTGTTGACGGGGGAACCGTGGGTAAGGTGGCTACCGTTGTTTAGTTCCATACTAAGTACCTTGTCGCCCTTATTGAGAAGTGCTGCGTACACAGCTAAGTTGGCACTTGAACCACTGTGGGGTTGTACGTTAACGTGGTAATCGGTATTAAAAACCTTTTGCCATTGTTCTTTGCAATAATTTTCTAATTCGTCGATATGTTCGCAACCGCCGTAGTAGCGCTTACTTGGATATCCTTCGCTATACTTATTGGTAAGACAACTACCCACCGCTTTCATAACGTTCTCGCTACAAAAGTTCTCACTAGCGATAAGCTCGATGAAGGTGTTTTGTCTGTTTTGTTCTTTTGCGATAATTTCAAAAACTTTACTTTCCATTGATAACTCCGTTTTTCGTTTTTCTCAAAAAATTCACTTTTTCTTAACTTTTTTCATTATAGCATATATGGTGATTTTTTGCAAAAGTATTTTTACTATCCATTTCCTCCTTGCGTATTTTTTATAATTATTATATAATTATACCGTTATAAGGAGATTTTTTATGAAAATAACTTACGTAGAACACTCTTGTTTTTTGATTGAATACAATGGTAAAACGATAATAACCGATCCTTTTTGCACCGATGAAGAAAGGCTGAAAGAAACTTTGCCACAATTTTTTGCGCCCGACTTTATTTTGCTTACACATGGGCATCACGATCATACGGGCGGGCTCGACCTTTTACAAGAAAGTGCGGCTACGGTAATCGGCATGGTAGAGCTTATTGACCTAGTGCAAAAGAAATATCCTTATCTATACGGCGTTGGGCTCAACGTTGGTGGTAAAATAGATTTAGGCGACGGTATTGAAGTTAGCCTAGTTAAAGCGGAGCACTCTTCTTCTTTTGACGAAAAATACGCAGGTGGTGCGGTTGGATTAATCATTAAACTTGGCGAGAAGGTGATTTATCACGCGGGCGACACCGCCTTATTTAGCGATATGCAACTAATTGACGAGTACTATAAGCCTAACGTCGGGTTATTGCCTATCGGTGGGGTGTACACTATGGACATAGATCAAGCAAAGTTTGCGTGCGAAAAATATTTCCATTTCGATACCCTTATTCCCATGCACTACAACACTTTCCCTGCTATAAAATGCGACGTGAATTCTCTAAAAAAAGATTTTGGTGATATAATTAAAGTATTGGATCTCTACGAAAGCGTGGAATTATAATACTGAAAGTATTAATTGACAAATATATTGCTTTGTGCTACAATTCGCAATATTAAAAATTAAATATAGGTGGATAAAAATATGAAAATTGATATTATATCGGGTTTTTTGGGAGCTGGCAAAACTACTCTTATCAAAAAGCTTCTTCTCGAAGCGTATCCTAACGAAAAGAAAGTAATAATCGAGAATGAATTCGGCGAAATCGGTATTGACGGCGGATTTTTGCAAGAAACGGGCGTACAAATAACCGAAATGAATAGCGGTTGTATCTGTTGTAGCCTTGTGGGTGATTTTGCAAAAGCCTTAAAAGAAGTTGCAGAGCAATTTAACCCCGACCGCATTATCGTTGAACCTTCGGGCGTAGGTAAACTTAGCGACGTAATAAACGCGGTAAAGAGCGGTCTACCCGACGTAGAAATCAATACAAAAACTACGGTAATCAACGCGAAAAAATGCGCGGTATACGCAAAGAACTTCGGAGAATTCTTCTTAGATCAACTTCAACACGCTAGTTGCGTAATACTAAGTCACACCGATGAAGCAAGTCAAAAGAAAATCGACGAGTGCGTTGCTTTCGTAAAGGAAAATAACCCCAACTGCACTATCGTATCCACTCATATATCTCAACTTAGCGGAGAACAAGTTCTTGAAGCTATGGAAAATACTAATACCATATCCGATATGGCTAACGAACTACTTTCTTCCGTTGAGCATCATCATCACCATCATCACCACGAACATGGTGAAGAGTGTTGTTGCGGACACGAGCACGGACATCACGAACATCATCATCACCACGAACACGGTGAAGAGTGTTGTTGCGGTCATGAGCACGGACACGAGCACCATCATCATGAACACGGTGAAGAATGTTGTTGTGGTCACGAGCACGGACACGAGCACCATCACCATCATGAACACGGTGAAGAGTGCTGTTGTGGTCACGAACATGAGCATGAACACCATCACCATCATGAACACGGTGAAGAGTGTTGTTGCGGACATCACCACGGACATCATGCGGACGAAGTATTCACTGCTTGGGGCAAAGAAACGGCAGTTAAGTATTCCGAAAGTGAGATTTTGGATATTCTTAACTCTTTTGAAGAGCAAGGCAACATTTTACGCGCAAAGGGTATCGTAGACGGCGTTGACGGTTGGATACATTTTGATTTTATCCCCGGTAACGTTGACGTAAGAAAAGGAAGCGGTGCGGTAATCGGCAAGATTTGTGTAATCGGTAGCGAGCTTGACGAAGAAAAATTGGCGGAGATTTTTGGAATATAATATGGAAGAATTCAACGTAGGTTTATATATATTCACGGGATTCCTTGATTCGGGTAAGACGACTTTCCTTAACGGCGCGCTCAATTCTAGCGAGCTAAACACTGGGGAAAAGACGGCGCTATTCGTATTCGAAGAAGGTGAAGAAGAGTTCGAAATTAGTAGTGATATCGACGTGCATATCCTTACGCGCGAAGATATGACTTTGTTTAATTTCCTTGATATTCAAAAGAAGAATGGGTACGAAAGAATTTTCGTTGAATACAACGGAATGTGGGAGCTTGGCGATTTCCTCGATCAAATCCCCGACAACTGGATGATTTGTCAAATAATGGCTTTCGCAGACTGCACTACTATCCTATCGTACAATCAAAATATGCGACAACTTACTTATGATAAGTTCAATTATGCCGACCTTATCGTATTCAACCGCTACAATTCGTCAACGAGTAAAGAGCCGTACCATAAACTAGTGCGCGCTATATCGCGTAACAACGATATTCTTTACGAAAATCAACTAGGCGAAATTGAGCGTGACGATATCGTCGATCCGTTGCCTTTTGATATTGACGCGCCCGTGGTACATATTGAAGATAGGGACTATGCGTATTTTTACCGCGAAATTAGCGAAAATCAAGAGATTTTTGACGGAAAGGTCGTTAAACTAAAAGGCGTGGTAGCCTATGACGAAAGTTTAGGTAAATACACTTTTATTATAGGTAGGCACGTTATGGTATGTTGCGAAGCGGATACTAAGTACTGTGGACTTGTGGTAAAACACGACGGTTACTTCAAGCCCGTTACTTCGCGTTGGTGCATTGTAAAAGCACAAATAAAGATAGAAAATCACGAAGTATACGGCAACGAAGGGCCTGTGCTTTATGTTAGACAAATAACGCCTTGTCAACCGCTTGACGGTGAAGACGTGATAAGTACGTTCTATTGAGATAAATTTTTGCTTAAAATATTAATAATTAGCAGAAAAAGTAATAAAACGCTTGTCAGAAACTAATTGGTGTGCTAAAATAGATAAGCAAAACTGTTATTTATAAGGAGAATACTATGTTTGGTTTGTTAATGGCAACTGCTGCTGACGTTTATAACGGATTTAGCATTGCATTTATGATATTAATGGTTCTTTCTAGCATCGCTATGATTATCGTTGTTCTTCTACAACGTGGTGACGCTAGCAACAATATGAGCGCAATCACCGGTGGCTCGGATACGTTCTTCGGAAGAAATAAGTCAAGAAGCATTGACGGCAAGTTCAAACTAGCAACCGTAATTATCGCTGCTAGCATACTTGTATTTTCTATCCTATTCTTCGTGTTCCAAGTACTACTTCACGCGCAAGGCTAGTCGGTGAGCGACCGACAGCACAATTGGTCGGTTAAGTAAGAACACTTAATAAGCAAATAAGGCGGACAGAGTTTATTCTGTTCGCTTTTGTTTTGTCGGTGAGCCCCTGTGGGCAGTTGGTCGCAGCGAGCCGTTGTGGCAGTCGGTTAAGTAAGAACACTTAATAAGCAAATAAGGCGGACAGAGTTTATCTTGTCCGTCTTTTGTTTTGTCGGTGAGCCGACGGCGGTCGGAGCGCAGTTGGTATAATAAATTTTATCCTCAACTTGCAATGCAATTGCAAACTTCACTTTGACGATAAGGAAAAACTTCACTATCGAAGATAACTTCACTTGCTCGCTAGAGCAAACTTCACCTTATTATTTCGACGTTAAGTCGATAGGCGTAGCCAATTCATGACGATAGTCAATTCATAGGCAAACTCATTTACAAATAAAAAAACGGCTTTCGTAACTAAAGTTGCTCGGCTATATTACAAAGCAATATAATTAAAAATGGCGTGATAAGCAAACAACCTATCACGCCTTATTTCTTTATATAGTAGATAACACTTGAACGACCAACATGCATGCAAGGACACTCCTTGCCGCTCCACGCGTAGTGGTGCCACAGCGGCTCGCTGCTACTGCCCGCGGGGGCTCCCCGCTATTTGTATAGGGCGCAACCGAAGAGCCATTGGCTATCTTCGTCGCAGTAGTATCTCGGTGTGGTGAAGCTTTCTACAAAGCCGTTACCATCGTTGAAGAGCCATTGTGACGTGCTATACGCTTGCAAGAAGATCTTTAATTCTTCGGTTACGGGATACACGCCGTCGGAATTAGTGTATTGGGCATAACCTTCTTGATTTTGTAGAGCCGTGGGTACGTTGTCATACCCTGCAGCTATAGTTGCTGCGGCACCTTCAATGAATATTTTGTAGTTGTCCTTACCTTTGTTGACGGTAAGATTCTTATTGCCTTCGTACTCTATCTCTGTAAACGCTTTGTCGATAAAGAAGCAAGGACTGCTTATGAACGCATAGAGTTTTTGCACGTAGGTGTCGGTTTCTGCATCGTATAGATAGTAGTAACCGTCTGCGGGGTTGAGCTTATACATACTTTGGTCAAATAAGTAATTACTGCCTACTTTTCTTGCGGGAGTACTTAGCGTGCCGCTTACTTCTTCCGCTCTAACGAAATTCTCTTGCGGAACGATATATTGACTAATCGTATGGTCAAGGTCGAACATTCCGTCAAGTTTGATAGCAAAGTCTACGTATACGGGGAACTTGTCGGTTTTTACCGTTGCTTTTATTCCGAAGGTAAATACCGCGCTACCATTCTCGCTAATCATTTCGTCCGCTATCTCTACGTCGTAGACGAAGTTCTTACTAAACGTACCCTCTTTGCCACCCGTGTTGATGGTGTATGAGAAATTCTTGTAAGCAATCGAGCCTTCGTAGACGTCCGCCATGGGATTAACTAATTCCGCCGTGGTGTCTACCCAAGATTCTATGGTGTAGGTACCGCTTTTTTGCGGTGCAAATTCGTAATAAACTACGTCTCTGGCACTTTCTAATTCCGCTCTATAAACCGCCGTCTGGTCGATTACGATAACACCTTCACTGTGATATAGACCTTTGCCCGTGCCTACCGTCTCCGTAACTTTGAATAGTTCTATCTCGATATGACGTCTTTCGTTAGACGTATAATAGATATTAGGATTATAGCTGTAGCCTTTGGGTAAAGCGGATAGCGTTACGTCGTATTCTCCGTCAAGTCCGTAAATCTTTGCTTCTCCGTTATCGTCAAATTCTGCCGTTCTTACCGAAAAACCATTGTCCCATTGTGCTTTGATTACGATAGAAGGTTGGTAGAATTCTCCGTTATACATCAACGTAACGGTAGAAAGTTCGCCTTCTTGCTCGTTAGGCGTATCTTGGTTATCGTTGTTGTTATTGTTATTATTATTATTGTTGTTGCCGCTTTGATTACCTTGTCCGGGCTTATTTACGGCATCGTTGTATTCTACGCAAGCGACACACCCGAAAAGGACGAGAATTATCATTATTACTGTAACTAATTTTTTCATTTTTCTCCTCCTTTTGAGTTCTTCTTGAAGAAGCCCTTTATATCGTTCCATTTTAGTTTGCGAATAATTACGTCAACTATAAACAATACGGCAATAATTATTGCTAACGGTACGGTGAACTTAATTACGTACGTTGCTATCTCTTTGTCGTCGTTAACGATAGTTAGCTCGCCGTTTTCGCTTACTTGACCGTAATTTTGCATAACCTTATATAAAGTAGACGCACTGTAGGTAGCGAATTCGTCGTATTCTAGCTCGTATGACGTATTGAATATACTCGTTGCGTTATACGTTGCACCTTCGTAAGAATAACTTACGTTAACGACGTATTTACCTATTTCGTCAGTCTCTATCTTATGATAATAACTAGTAGAATCGAATGCTAGTTCTTTGGTTTCTTTCTTTCCCGACGGAGAAGTAATCTCAATACTTGCGGTTGCCGAAACGTTGAGTTTGGGTGCAGTAACTTGGATATTAGCGTAATTTCCGTCTGCTTCGATATTTACAACGTAGGGTGAACTTACCTTTTCCATAGGGGTATTGACGGAGACGATATTCTTTAAGAATTTAGTTTCCGTACCCGTCCAATTCCTTATCCACGTACCGCTAATAACGCCCGTATAGCATGATACTTTGCCATTACCATAATTCCAATAGGAATATAAAGGTGCTTTTACGGTGGTGGTGTCGTTAACTTCATAATCAACGCTAAGTACGGTCTTGGCACTAGCTTTCGCCTTGCCGTAGTAGTAGCCCGAAATTCTAGCGAACTTCTCTACGCCGTTAAGGACGTCGTCGTTAATTCTTTCTATATAAACTGCAGTGTCTTTTTCGACAACGCTATCGGTTACGTCGTTAGCTACGTCGCCTAAGATAAAGTCCGATACGTCGGTATTGTCCTTAATAAAGTAATATTCGCCCCTACCTGCTTCTGCCATGCTTTTTAGCGTAGGCTCACCGTTTATCGTGGCAATATTGATTGCAGATACGTTGATACCGCTCTTATACATTGCTTCGGCAAGTTTGATAGGATCGTCTTCTTCTAGAGTGTACGACATACCGTCGCTAATAACCATAACTTCTTTTTTGCTAAAGCCTTGCATGGTATCCATTACCTTGTACATTTCGTCAAGGCCTTTACCTAAGAAGGTACCTTGAGTGGGCTCTAGTGACTCGATATCGCTTATTATTTGCTCTCTATTCGATGCTTTTTGAGCAGGGCTAGCAACGGTGATATCGCCTGAGAATGCTACTACAGATACAAAATCTTCGTCGTTAAGTAAGTTAAGAATTTGTCTTAACGCTTCTTTTGCCATAATGTAGTGAGAAGCAAATTGCATACTGCGCGACGCGTCGAATACTATACCGTAGAGTTTTGGCTCTCTATCGTCGTTACCGAATTTAACGGGTAGCATGTCGGATAATTCTAGCAAAATGCCTTCTTCTCTATTTTGAATCTTGTTGTCGCCTATGGTAACTAAACTCTTACCAAAGAGTGATACCGCGGTGTCAACGTTAGAAACAAACGAGCTATAATTGTTGAGTTTACGCACGTCGCAGTTGACGAGCATAATTTCGTCGTACTTACAGATATCTTCTATTGAGTAAGGTACGTTGGGTTTGTTTACAAATGCGGTGATATTGGCGGAATTGCCGTATAATTCTTTTGCCGCTTCGTAGTCCGCTTGATTCTCGGTTATAAGTAAAACTTCTAGCGTAGCGGATACGCTTTGGGTAAATCTATAAGTATTGTTATATGAAGATTCGTCACCCGTAACGGTTATTTCTAACGTATAATCGAATTCACCCGCAATGAAGGTATCGAGCGTAAAGTTAACTACGTTGTAGCCTTTATTTAGGTTAACCGCCTTTTGGTAATACTTATTTTCGCCTTTGTATAATGCGATAATTGCTTCGGTATCAAAAGAACTTTGGATAAGTACGTCCGCGGTGGTTTCGTGATTTAGGTAGGTAAAGTCGTTAAATTCTACCGCGTTAATTTGTACTTCTTTGGCGTCTTCTTTTATATTGTTATCGAGATACATTGCATCGATATAGATACCGCTTTCTGACAAATTAGCAACGGTGCGGATAAGAGCAGAAGTGCTTTCGTTATCGGTGGCCTTACCATCGGTGATAAGTACTATGCGCTTAATAACGTCTTCTCTAAATAGCGTAGCGGTGTATTCAAGTGCGGATATAATATCGGTTGCACTGTCGTCAACGGTAGAAGTCGTTACGCTACTTCTCTCCGCGCCCATTTCGGTAAACAATTCGTAGTCTTTGCCAAAGCAAACTACGCCCAAAGATGCGCCTTCGGGTTTATTTTCGTCTACGTTATCGATATATTGGTCGATTTTGTCGAGATTATCGTGAGATGAGTAAGAAACGTCTGCAAGTACGTATATTTCCGTCTCCGTCATAACGAAGGTCATCTGCGTGCCCGCAACAATTAAAGTAGCAAAGCAAACTATAAGAAGGTGCATGATAAAAGAAGCAATAACCGACTTATCGCGGTTTTCTTTGCGTATGGCGATAATAAACGGTACCGTAATTACCGCTATCAAAGGTAGTGTTATGAGCAATAAATATGGATTATCGAAGTTGATATTTTTCATAACAATACACCATCCAATCAGCAATAAATACTGCACCTAAAACAAGCATCCATACCCACAATTCGTCGAATATGCCGTCAAAACCATCGCTACTTGCTTGTCCTACGAGTTTTACTCCTTGCGTAGCTAGGTTAGTTTCTCTCTCTTCTATCGGTAGTTGGCTACTAATGGAAAACTCCGACTTAGCATCCCCTACCATTACGGTAATCTTGTACGTGCCTACTTCTTTGAGAAGGTATTCCGCAATAGCATTGGACGTATCAAGATATGCGTGCTCCCCTGACGGCGTATCCACTCTAATGCTATCACAATTAGTGATAACGTTGACGTTAAGAGTGTCGCCTGCGTAGTAAGAAGTGCTCTCTACTACGTCGGGGAAGGTATAATCAATAAGGTTGTTACAAAGTGCAACGAAATCGAGCATTAGAGGGAAGTTGGTATCGTGTAAATCGAATGCAAACACGACTTCTCTATTGCCGTAACTATTAACTCCCGTGAAAACTACGGGGTTGCCTTTGTATGATAAAAGGGTGGTGAAGTTATCGTAAAGTCCGCATTTTACGTAAGAAGATACGTAGATACCTTCGCCTTTCATACCCTTTATTAGTTGTTTTACCATAGTGGCGGTAGATTTTGAAAGGGTGAGTTCTTCGGGTTTTTCTAAATCCACAACACCTTGTACGCTAAATCCCGTACCCGATACGCTTTGGCGCGCGTTGACGAACCATATTGCGCCGTCTCTAGGTAGCGACTCGGGAACGAAAGAATGGAATACGTACAAACTAAATCCGGTATAGTTCTTATATTCTTCGGTGCCTACCACCTTTATTTTTGCATTGCCGGTTGCTTTTAACATAGATTCAAGGAAAAACGGCGTATCGCTTACGATAAGGGTAGAAAATCCGTTCTCGCTACTGATGTCGAAAATTTCTACAACATTATCTTCCATTAAGTCGTCCTTTACGTCTATTGCTACCTTAGCGGAAGCAAATTCGCTAGTAACGTGGGTATAAATAACCGTCTTTTTCTCGCCTTTTTTCACTTCTACGGTGCTTTCGTCTAAATCTACCTTTTGTCCGTCAACGTAAAGACTGATAGGTAAGGTAGCGTCTTGATAGTAGGAAGTAATATCCCCTGCTACGGTGACTTTTTCTCCGTCAAAATCTACAGTAAAGTTACTTAACGAATAATTGTTAAAATCTTTACCTAGATTAAGCAATTTTATATTGTCTACTTCGTAATTACCATCGGTAACTAGATAGGTAACAACCGAAGGATTCTCGTCAAAATATTCTTGAGCGCGCTTAATGCTATCGGTAAAGTCGGTTGTACCAAAACCCGGTTTTAATTCGTTAAGAAGTTTGATAGCTTGCTCTTTGTTAGTGATACGCTCGTAAACCGCTTCGCAACCGTTATTTGCAAAAAGCAAAGTATACATACTGCCGTCTTGTGAATTATCTATCACTTCTTCTATCTCGTCTACGCCTTTATTAAAGCCCGTGTCGCCGTCGTAAAGAACGTTCATACTGCCAGAGCCGTCTAGAATAAAGCAATATTCTTTTGCCGCATCGGGTATTACGAAAACGGGGTGCGCGATAGCAATAGAAACTAAAATTACTGCAAGAATTTGCAAAATTAGGCTAATGATACCCGCTATTTTGCTTATAGGATTCCTACGCTTTAAGAATTTTTCACTCAAAGTCCAAATGTAGGTGGAAGAAACGGTTTGTTCCGTGTATTTATTCTTGATTATATAAATCAAGATAAGAATGGGAATACCTATAAGACCTAGTAGTCCAAGTGGATACGTAAAATTCATTATTTCAGTACCCCCATTTTTGAAAATTCGTTAAAGACCACTTCGCCTATGTTCTTTTCCGCAGGGATCATAAGGTAAGTAGCATCGCGAGAAGCGCAACAATTCTTAATTCTTCCCATAACGTATTCTAACGCTTTTGCGTAAGCTTTGGCTACTTCTCTATCAATATTCTTACGATAGAATCTAGAAGAATTCTCCGAGTCGAAGAAGTGAACTTTGCCACGCGCTAAAGGATTAAGTTCTTCATTAGAAAGAATTTGCAAACAAATAACGTCTCTTTTTTTGTCGGCAAGGTGGTTAATAGCGTCTTCGTAGTTATTTTCCGTCAAGAAGTCGCTAATAATTACCGAAATTCCGTCACCGTAGCCTACGGGAGTGGGTACGATAGCATCGCTAATGTAACTGTCACCGCTAAAATCTATGGTGTTAAGTAAGCCTATCTTGCTAGTGAATGCTTCTTTACCGATAATGCCGTTAATGAGCGCGGTAGTTTCTTTTTCTTTAATAACGAAGATAGAAACTCTATCCATTTCGCAAATAGATAGATATGCAATAACCGCTGCCATTTTTAACGCTTGACGTGCTTTTTCCGCACTGCCGTACGCCATAGAACGGCTAGCATCGATATAAATCTTGGTGTGCATTTGTCTTTCGTCAAGGTAAAGTTTTTGATATAATTTATCAAACCTTGCGTAGACGTTCCAATCGATTTTCGTAATGTCGTCGCCTGCTACGTAATCTCTATAATCAGCGAACTCGCAAGAAGAACCGTACTTCTTCGTCTTACGGTTGCCTCCAAAATTACCTGCTACGTTGTTCTTAACGAGCAGTTGCAACGTTTCCATTTGTTGCAAAAATTCTTCGCTGATTACGGGTAATGCCATTGTTTAACTTCTACTTCTTATTTTGCTTTGCGGTTTGCTTTTATTAATAGGTCGATAACGTCGTCTATTTTTAGACCGTCGTTGATTGCGTTGTAGTTTATCTTAATTCTGTGTCTTAATACTGCGTGAGCGAGCGCATCGATATCTTCGTAACTTACGTTGTAGTTGCCTTTTATAAGTGCTCTAACTTTAGCCGAGCTTACTAATGCTTGTGCTGCTCTAGGGGATGCACCGTACTTAATATACTTCTTCGCAACTTCACCGCCTAGTTCGGGGTGGGTGGAAGATACTAGATTAACTGCATATAGCAATACTTCGTCGATAACGGGAACGGTTTTTGCTAATTCTCTCATTTCTAGAATGGTAGCGCCGTCAACGACTGCTTCGGAATTTTCGTCCATCGTAATTTGCGTCATTTTTACGATATCAACCAATTCTTCGTTGGTGGGGAAGGTCATAATGAGTTTGAATAAGAATCTGTCCATTTGTGCTTCGGGCAAAGGATAGGTACCGTCTTGCTCAATGGGATTCTCGGTAGCGAGCACGAAGAAGGGCTCGGGAATAACGTGGGTTTGGTTAGAAATGGTAACTTTATGCTCTTGCATAACTTCTAGCATAGCCGATTGTGCCTTAGGGGTAGCACGGTTGATTTCGTCTG
This sequence comes from Clostridia bacterium, assembly GCA_045535785.1. Lineage (GTDB taxonomy): Bacteria > Bacillota > Clostridia > Christensenellales > DTU072 > CAG-1782. The sequence goes on along the minus strand of JAZSMH010000047.1, from coordinate 51,446 downwards.
CGAGTACTAGGTTAGCAAAAATGGGGCCTTTCTTAAAGATAGTGTTAAGTCTACCTTGTTCGTCTTTCTCGATAACGTTAGTACCCGTGATGTCGGCGGGCATAAGGTCGGGGGTAAATTGTATTCTAGAAAACGGTAAACGTAAAGTTCTACCTAACGATCTAACTAGTCTGGTCTTACCTACTCCGGGTACGCCTTCTAGTAGCACGTTACCGCCGGCAATAACCGCGATAATGATATCTTCAAGAACTTCGCTCTTACCTACGATGTCTTTCTTTAATTCGGTTTCTATCCTTGCAACCGCTTCGCTAAACGCTTTTACTTTTTCTAAATTTTCCATCCGTTACTCCTTCCGAAATTATTTTTTTTTATTCTTCCGCTTTTCCACCATTGAATAGGTGTGAAAAATATTTATTAATAAGTTGTTCTACTTCTTCGCTTACTTCGCCCGACGTCAACGCTTCGGTAACCATAGCGTAGTAAGTATTGATGAGTTCGCTATATTTTACGTGTTCGCCCGTGATGGGATCTAGGACGATATCGTCACTGCCGTATACCGTTTCGCCCGAGCCGTATCCGCCTTCGCCTACTTCTTTGTTGTCGTCCTTTTCGTCACCGTATTCGGTGTCTACCTTGTTGTCGTTGGGATCTTTGGGCAAATCGTCTTTGGTTATGCCGAAAATTTGCATAAGTCTATTGACTACCGTTTCGCTAACCGTCTTGTTGTGCTTTTGACCATTGTTGCCTACGATTTCTTCATTGAGTTGGGTAGAGATAAGGTCGAACGCTTCTCTAAGTCTTTCTTGCGTCATGTCGGCATCGTCGATGCTCATACTGTTAGCGGCAATCTTCATATTCTTAGCAAAATTTGATATATAGACGTAGAGATTATCCGTCTTCTCTATTCCCGTAGTGGGTAGAAGTGCGTCTACTTCGTCTTTTATGCTATTAAGGTCTTGCTTTAAGTTATTGTTGGTTTTGTCTAAGGTATCCTTGAAAGAATTGAGCGACGATTGAATGGTAATTGCATCGTAGGTGCTAAGCGCTGCGGACAAGGTCTTAAGAGTGTCGAGATTACTTGTAGATAGTACGGGGACGAGTTTTTCTACCGTGTTAAAGTCGGCAGGAATCTTCTTGACGTCAACGATAACGTCTACAACGAGCGACTTCATTGCGCTCACCTTGTCTGCACTCTCTAACGAAACTATCAAATCTTCTAATTGGTCGACAATGCGAGTTTTTGCATCGGCATACATATTAGATGCTTGTACGTCCAAAATAAGTTCTTGCAACGCAACCACTTGCCAATCGGTTACTTCGTAGTCTTCGTCACCATCGTCAACGATAGGGGGTACGTATCTAGAAGGAATGATAATACCGGGGATAAGGACGGCAAGCCCTATTACCACTGCAAGCAACGCTATCCACCACTTCTTAATATCAAAAATATTGAGTTTCGCGCCCGATAATCTTGATACGGTGTCCTGACGTTGCATCTCTATCATTGCTCCGCTTTGATTTTCAAATGCGAGCATGGTTTGTACCTTTTCGCCGAGATTAAGGTCTTCGTCTATCTTCTTGGCAAGTTGTTTGTCACTTGGTTTTAGAATAAAAAAGGAAATTGCGCCTGCAATTAGTCCACCGCCTAAACCGATAATAACGTAGCTCCAAACGGGGATAAGAAAAGCGCAAAGTTTAACCACCAATAGACTGATACCGCAAAATAAGCTTCCTACGGCAAGCGCGATAAGGGCACTTTTTATCAAAGTACCTAAATATTGTCCGCTTTTTAATCTATTGAAGTCTTTTTTCATTATTCTCTCAAAAAAAGTATTTCGTAATTTTCCCAAAATGCGCCTATTTGCGCCAATTATCTTGAATATTATACCAAACGCGCGCGCGTATGTCAAATAATTAATATTACGCGCGCGCGATTTAAGTGTAAATTAAGTTATCTTCTAACAAAAAACGTCTAATTTAACTTTGCTTTTATGTAAATGGACGAGTGGTCGCTTGAATAAACGCCATCGTGATTATTATCAACGATAACGTATTCTGATACTGTAGCATCGCCTTTACTAATCATAACGTAGTCTATTCTTTTCTCTTTTTCTTCGTTGCCCCAATCGTGATAGGTAGGGCCTTGGTCGGTAACGGTAGCAATAAGACACGCATCGTCAAAATCTTCTTTGGTAGCATTAATAGTTTCGCTATCGGGCTCTGCGTTAAGGTCGCCCATCAAAAATGCAGGGATAGAGCCGAATTCTGAAATCTTATCCAAAACTACGTCGATACCATTTATTCTTGCTTCTTGACTCTTGCTATCAAGGTGAGTATTGAATACTACGAAGCGCTCGCTAGTTACTTTATCTTCCAAAATTGCGTATACGGTAACGCGGTAATGCTCGCTCCCCCAATCTTTACTCATTACGTCGGGGGTGGTGCTTAGCCAAAAATGCCCTGCGTCAATTTTGTTATATTTATCCGACCTAAAGAAAATAGCGCAACCTTCTTTGAAGATAGAGTTATCTCTATATGCTAGAATATTATCGTAAGACGGCATATTCTTTACGATGTAATCGTATTGAATGGGTGTTACTTCTTGGAATCCTATAATATCGGGCTTGACGCTATCGACGTCTTTCATAAGTAAATCGGCACGATAAAACCAACTCTTTTGGAAAAAGTCAAGGGGGTTAAAATATCTAACGTTGGTACTCATTATTACCATCTCTTCCCTTACTTCGTTATCAACTTCTACGGTATATTCGTTAGTCAAATACTTCGGTAAAAATACGCAATTAATCGCTACGAAAACAACGGCTAATATCAAAATCGCCGCAAAAAACATACCAATAACGTTAAGAACACCACTAAAAAACTTTTTCATAAAAAAACACCCTTTTGTTATTATTTCTATACCATTTTAACATAAAAATAAGAGAATTAAAAGAGTGTTTTGTAAAATAATTAAATTATGAATAGAGCTTTTTATAATATCATAATTTATCTTCTATAAATCAAATAAACTCTTTACTATAAAATTTATTCCTTCACACGTCGCTTGTTTTTCTACCACTCTACCATTTTCAATAGTAAATTCGGTATTTGCATATAAATTTACGTACTTATCTCCCATTTTTACTGCTGGAATTAACCGTTTTGAGCCTTTGAAATCGTAACATTCATATCTAACTATATATCTTTTTTCATTCTTTATCCCACGCACGTAATATGGACTTCTGTAATGAACTACTTTTTCACCATTTTCGTCCAACTCCCATATTAAATCATAATCATATTCGGTATTTTTTTCAGGATCGAGTGTACACGGTGACCATTTTTCGGTATACCCCGCGCTAACTCTATATAAGCTATTGCTCGAAATACTTGGATCTTTTAGTTTTACGTACATATGCCCCCAAGGTTCAAATTCTATAAGAAAATACGTTAATTGCTCGTCTATATTATATATAGGATAAATTTCAAAACTCGTAGGTTTTACTTCTTTTATGAGTTCACTATTCGTACTATGGTCACTATATATTTTCACCGTAAAATCACTATCTATATATTTCTCTTGAATTTTTTCCGATACTTTTTTTATATGATATTCTTCGGAAAACCAACTTGCTTTTACTATACATCCACAAAAACTTAATGCGCATAACGATATAAGAATAATACACAATATAATTACAATAATCTTCTTTTTCATATTTGCTCCTATTATCGTACTTCTATTACAATTTATCTTCGCTGAGTGGTTAGGGGAATGGTCAAAAAGTTACTTCTATATCTTCATTATAGTGTATATGATAGTATTTGTAAATAGTGAATTATGATTATCGACAAAATACGATTTTTTTGATATTTTTGCAAAATAACGACGATTTTTTATCTTGAAATTTGCTTAATAAAAAACGAGCGACAAAGCATCGTTTGTCACCCGTTTTTTATATTTATCCAAAATACAACAATTTTTTAATTAAAGTATAATATCTCTATATTATTAATGAATTGACTATCGTCATGAATTGGCTACGCCTATCGACTTAACGTCGAAATAATAAGGTGAAGTTTGCTCTAACGAGCAAGTGAAGTTATCTTCGATAGTGAAGTTTTTCCTTATCGTCAAAGTGAAGTTTGCAATTGCATTGCAAGTTGAGGATAATATATATTTACGACTTCTCTTTATTTGGTGTACGACACTGAATTTACTAACTGCCACAGCGGCTCGCTGCAACTTGCATGCAAGGACACTCCTTGCCGCACCGCGCGTAGCGGGCTTATCTACATTCGATAGATAAAACTTAACACGCATTATTTATTTATTAAGTGGTCGACACTTAACCGACCAACTGCCAACGGGGGCTCCCCGCTATTCTTCGTCTTTGTGATAGAACATATTGCCACCGATAAATTCGCGGACGATACTCGTTGGGGGAATTTCGTTATCAACGTCTGCTTCACGGACGAAGTTAAGGATTTTTACCATAGCGCGTACTTGGTCGTAGCAATCGTCGGACGGCTCTATTGCTTTTAACAAAGGATAGATATGTCTTTTGATAATAGCTAGCTCGTACAAGGTAGAGCTATTGAAGATGACGTCGGCATTCTCTTGGAAGGGGAATATCCACTTCTCTTCTCCGCTTCTTACCGAATCCCACATTGAGAGCGTGCGTTGTACGGAAGCACCGCGCGACTCGAAGTCTCTAACTACGCGTCTAAGTAGTCTTAGGTAACTAGAATGAATTCTGTTATGGTCGTCTAGATTAAGCGCGAGCAAGGGGCTAACGTATAGTCTGAACACGAGATTGCTATCCATGTCTTTGGGTAGAAGGGTGGGGTTAAGTCCGTGTAAGCCTTCTACTATAATAACCGTCTTTTCGGTAAGGCGGAGTTTGTGTCCTTGCCATTCGCGCTTACCCTTCTTAAAGTTAAAGTAAGGTAATTCTACTTCTTCACCGTTAAAGAGCGCGTTTAGGTGTTTACTAAATAGGTCGGTGTCGATGGTGTTGATATGTTCTAGGTCGATTTTGCCATCGGGACCGGGCTCGATAAGGTCGCGGTCTATGTAGTAATCGTCAAGGCTCATAAGAATAGGCTTCTTGCCGTGCACCCTTAATTGCGTTGCTAGACGGTTAGCGGAAGTGGTTTTACCTGACGAACTAGGTCCTGCGAGCATAACTGCTTTTGCACCGCGTTCGCAAATCATATTGGCGATCTCTGAAAAACGCTTCTCGTGTAACGCTTCGTTAACTCTAATAAGTTCTCTAATTTTGCCATTCTCTACCAACTCGTTAAGGTCGGCAACGGTTTCGCATTCCATGAGCTCGCCCCAATCTTTGCCTTCTTTGTAAACGCTAAAGAAGTTGGGTGATTCTTTGTAGTCTGCTACTTGGTCGGGGTTGTTGATATTGGGCAAAATGAAGATAAAGCCGTCTTGCGAAGGAATGATATCCCACGTGTATAGGTAAGACGTGGAGGGAGCAAGCTCACCATAGAAGTAATCTGCGTATTCACCGTCTTTGTACATATTGAAGGTCTTCTTTTGTCTATATTCAAGTAGACGCGCCTTATCGTCAAGACCTTGGCTCTTATAGTAAGCGATCGCTTCTTCGGTAGTCATGATGCTACGGTGAAGAACGATGTTTTCTTTGATAATAATATTTATCTCTTCTTTTAACTTGTCCGCGCTAAAATCGGGTGCGTTCTGAACTTTGAAATAGATACCCGAACCTACGGTACAGCTCATTTTTGCATGTGCTTCCGGCCATAGTCTTTCTATAGCAAGGAAAATAATGAATTGTGCCGTTCTTACGTACGTTTCGCGTCCTGCTTGATCGTTGTAGGTAAGTAGACGTACTATGCCGTTAGCTGCGGCTACCGCTTTCCTTATAGAAGAACGAACGGGTTGAACGTCCTTTTCGCGCAAAGGAATATAGTTAAGGGTGAATACTCTACCTGCGAGTTTCGCCGCGATAGGATCGGTAGATAATTTGCCTTTTACCAAACCCATTTCTTTGACAATATCATAGAGAGATTGTCCCATTTTTGCAACGTATTCTACGTTATCGATAATTAATTTCATACTGTATAAACTTCCTTTCATTTTTACTCGTCTACACTCTCCTTATTTTTTGCATTGTATATAATACGAAAAGCAAGGTAAAAGTATGACGGAAATAAAGATAAAAATTATTCTTTTATAAACAAAAAGTTGACTACCATTGTCTAAAAAATCGGTAGTCAACCATTATACGGTGGTTGGTAGAAACGCTTATCCAATTTATAAGCATATACCTAAAATATTTATCTAATAACTATTTTTACATTAATATCCAAAATTGTCAATACCTTTGGAAAAATTAATTCGCTATTTTTTTGCAATTTTCCCAAAATTCTATAGATTCGGCAACCCAATTCTCGGCAACGGTGCCTTCGCCTATCCCAAATCCGTGATTTAGACCTTTGTAAAGAGTGTATTTATATTTGACGTTATGCGTCCTTAACGCTTCTTCCATAACTTCGGCGTTGTATTGATGTGGTACGACGAAATCCTTGTCACCGTGCACCATGAATACCGCGGGATAGTTGTCGTCAACGTGATTTTGTACACAAATGTCGAATTTATCTTGCAAAGTGCGGCCTTTGCCAATAAAGAAGGAGTTACCGATTGCTCTTGCGCAAAGGCTATATATATCTCGCCAATAATTGCCCGTAACCTGTATTTTGTCATTGATATTGATCCACGGATAAACGAGAGAAACGGTTAAGGGCTTGGGTAAACCATACTGCTTGTACCCTAATTCTTCGGAAGCAAATAAGCCCGTAAGGTTACCACCGGCGGAGTACCCTACTATCATATAATCGGTGGGAATAACGTTAAAACTATCCGCGTTATCGGTGATATATTTAATCGCTCTAGCAATATCAACTAGCGGTGCGTGGCGGGAAGAGTATCTGCCGTATCTATAACCTAGTACGAAAGCGGTGTACCCTGCTTCGTTGGCTTTCGCTGCGTACGGAAAGGCAACTTTGTTTACGTTACATTCAAAATATCCACCGCCCGGAACAACGAGAATATAGTTCTTCTTTTCGCCCGTTTTGTTGGGAAAATGGTATAATGCGGTAACTTCTAAATCGCTGTCCTGTGCTATTTCTTCTTCGGTATAATACGAATATTTAGATTGCACGCCCGAAGCAAGTATCTCTTCGTACCTTGCTTGCCCTAATTCAACGTTACGGCATTTTTGGTTCTGCAAAGTCATTGATACTAGACTTGAACCCGACCTACAAAGGCAGAATATCGAGTATGCAATGAAAACCCAAAATAATACCTGAAAGACTAATTTGGCTTTCTTTTGATTTTCTGATAAAGTTTTCTTTTCGCCATTCTTCTTACGTTCTTTTTTCATGATTGTTCCCCTATTTTATGCCTAAATTTTGCATTTTTTCTTTGATTAGCTGGTAGGCGAGTTTTTCATCGGTTATTGGTAGCACCGCTTCTTCAAAAGGACAAATTCCCGTACCTTGGCGGTTGATAATATTGTCTACTTCTTGGCTATATTCTACATAAACGTTACGTTCTCGCAACAATTCTAGTGCGGGGGTGCTTATAACGAAAGCGTAAATTGATTTTATACCGAGTAATAAATAAAGGAACGCGGCGCCTTTACCTATCACCTTGTCAGCGGAAGAAAAATCGCGAAAATCTAAACTACTTTCTAGCCACTTAACTAGCGGTTTTACTCCCCTTTCTTTGGTCGAAAGGGTGATTTTTTCATTCGCTAGCACGCAAGTATATTCACCGTCCGATAATATTTGTTTTGCTTTTTCTAAATTACTCATTAGTCTTTTAACCTTGACGTAAAATCGGTCATCATTTCGCTAATTTTTATATTTTGCGGGCAAACCGATTCGCATTGTTGACAACCTATGCACGCGGAAGGACGTTTGTTTTCGGGCATCGCGCCGATAGCCATAGGTGCAAGGAAGCCACCGCCCGTGTATACGTGCTCGTTGTAGAGTTCTATTATTTTAGGAATATCTAATTCCATAGGGCAGTCGGTGGTGCAGTAGCGACAAGAAGTGCACGGCAACGTGCCTACGGAGGTAATTTGGTTAGCGACGTCGTATAATTTGGCTAGTTCTTCACTATTAAGGGGTTTTTCTTGTTCAAAAATCGCAATATTGTCTTGTAATTGCGCCATATTCGACATACCCGATAGCGTTACCGTCACGCCTTGTATGCTTTGTAGATATCTAAACGCCCATTCTACCGCGCTAACTGGACGCAAAGTTTTTAGTTGGTCTAAATATTTATCTTCTAGCGTAGCGAGCTTGCCACCGCGGACGGGCTCCATAACCCAAACGGGGATATTGCGCTTGTTGAGTTCTTCTACTTTTGCCTTTGCATTCTGCATTTTCCAATCTATCCAATTGAGTTGTACTTGGCAAAATTCCATATGCTCACCGTATGCGTCTAAAAAGCGTAAAAAGTTCTGTTGTGATGCGTGCGTAGAAAAACCTAAATGCTTAATTCTACCGTTTTTCTTTTGCTCGATAAGGTAGTCAAAAATGCCGTACTTAGGATCTAGATAGTAATCAACGTTGGTTTCGCATACGTTGTGGAACATATAAAAATCGAAATATTCCACTTGACAACGTTCTAGTTGTTCTTCAAAGATTTCTTCTACTCTCGTTATATTGTTTAGGTCGTAGCCGGGGAATTTGCTTGCTAAATAAAAACTTTCTCTAGGGTATTTTTTTAACACTTTACCTATAACTCTCTCCGACTGTCCGTCGTGATAACCCCACGCGGTGTCGAAGTAATTGACGCCTTTATTAATAGCGTACTCTACCATTTGACTAACGGTATCAACGTCGATATTATCGTGCTTGCCATCTATAAGTGGTAGACGCATACAGCCCATACCTAGTGCGGAAAGTGATTTACCCAAAAAATTCTTATATATCATATTCTGTCTCCCAAAAAAACTTTTATTTTCTACGTTGATAATTTCGTTAAATCCATATAAATTGTACCATAAAAAGAGATAGTTATCAAGATATTAATGCGCCACCGTTAAGATAATTTTTCGTGTACCAAAAACATTCCATTGACTTTGCTATACTACATTCACAATAAGAAAAAAATAAAGGTAGATTTTTTATAGATATGAACGAATTCATATTAATTGACGATCTCGCTGACGCATTGGAGCATATTGCAAATTTAATTATAAATGAAAAAAACAATCGTCTATCAATTGATGAATTGACGAAAATTGCCGATTGCCTCTCAAAAACGCACAAAAAAGTCATCTTACAAAAAGAAATAAAGGTGAAACGGAAAAAAGAAAAAGAGCAAAAATTAGAAAAACTCATATCTGAAGCTACTTCTATGGATCTACCGTTAGATTATGAAAACGCATTCTTTACCGATATTCGCGCGCAAGACGTACACGTAGATAGTATTCCCGATGCACTAGTTACGTCACTATCTACCATTGGGTGCGTGGATATAGAATATATATCTGCTATCACAGGGGAAGATTGCAAAACGGTTATTTGCGCGTTAAAAGGGGCTATTTATCAAAATCCACAAACTTGGGGTGAATGTTTTTATAAGGGATGGGAAACGGCGGAAGAATATCTCTCGGGAAATTTAATGCAAAAGTGGAAGAAAGCGGAAGAAGCAAACAAAATCTACAACGGGTATTTTCGCGACAATCTAAAAGCCATAAAAAAAGTCTTGCCTAGCGCGGTGGCAACGAAAGATATTTTTATCACGCTAGGTTCACCTTGGGTGCCTACAGACGTTATCGACGACTTTATTTTATATCTCTTTAACTTACCGTCGGACCGTTATAGCAGTCATCAACGTACGTTGCACGATGAAATAACGGGAACTTGGGAAATTCCACTAAAACGGGATTACTTTCTATCTAACACCGTAACGTCAAACAGTACGTACGGTACTTCGAGAATGGGCGCATTACGAATTCTAGAAAAGACGCTCAACCAAAAAAATATCGTAATCACCGACAACGCATATCATAAAAAAATATTAAATCAAGCGGAAACTTTCCTTGCACTCGAAAAACAAAAAAAATTGATTGCGGAATTTCAAAAATGGGTTTGGAAAGACGAAAAACGAAAAGAACGGCTAGAAATTATATATGAAAACAATTTTGGATGCGTCCGTAGACGTATTTTTGACGGCTCATTCCTAACTTTTCCTACCCTTTCTTCTAACGTAACGCTATATCCTTATCAAAAAAATGCAGTGGCAAGGATACTCTTTTCGCCGAATACGTTGCTTGCGCATGAAGTAGGAAGTGGCAAGACGTACGTTATGATTGCTAGCGGTATGGAACTAAAACGTATGGGTTTATCCCAAAAAAATCTCTACGTAGTGCCTAATAATATCGTAGAACAATGGAAAAATATCTTTCTTACCATGTATCCTAATGCAAAATTACTTTGTGTAGAACCAAAGAATTTTGCGCCGACTAATAGAATGAAAGTTCTTGAAAAGATACGCGACGAAGATTATGACGGTATCATAATGGCGTACAGTTGTTTTGAACTTATTCCCCTATCAAGGCAATTCTTTATCAGACAACTACAAAAAGATAAAGAGTTTATACAAAGAATAGTTACTAAACAAAATAAGGCCACTTATCAACTAAAAAGTAGATTGACGGCGGTGGAAAAAGCACTTAGTAATCTGTCCACGGTACTTGACGAAGTGTACGACTCTATATATTTTGACGAACTCGGCATAACGAGATTGTTTATTGACGAAGCGCATAACTACAAGAACGTACCTTTGCAGACAAAGATGGATAATATGCCCGGTATAAGCGCAAACGGCTCGAAAAAATGTACCGATATGCTGAATAAAGTACGGCTTATTCAAGAACAAAATAACGGTGGTGGGGTGGTGATGGCAACGGGTACGCCTATAACTAATTCCTTAACGGACGTTTTCGTTATGCAACAATATTTACAAAGCGATGAACTCGCTATGCTAGACTTGCAGAATTTTGACAGTTGGATAGGTATGTTCGCAGAAAAAGCAACCGAATTTGAAATTGACGTAGATACGAGCAACTATCGTCTTGTCACGCGGTTTTCAAAATTCCACAACCTGCCCGAGCTTACTTCGCTGTTATCTTCTATAGCAGATTTTCACCAACTAGACGAAACTGCTAATATACCTAAATTCGATGGATATAGCGATGCTATCATAACAAAAAGTCACGATTTAAAAAAGTATCTTAACGAAATATCTATTCGTGCTGAAAGAATAAGAAGTGGTGACGTACCGCGACATAAAGACAATATGTTAAAGATCACTACGGACGGTAGAAAAGCAGCGCTAGATATTAGACTCATAGACAATACTATTCCATTTAGTTATCAGTCAAAAGTGGCAAGATGTGTAGAAAACGTATTCGATATTTATTTAAAAACAAACTATAAAAGTGGCGTTCAACTTATTTTTTGCGATACTTCGGTCCCAAAAAACGGTTTTAACGTCTATGATGAAGTAAAAAAATTGTTAGTGAATATGGGGATACCCAAAGAAAAAATCGCTTACGTACACGATGCAAATACCGAAACGGAGAGAGAAAAATTGTTCTTAAAAACGAGAAACGGCATTGTTCGCGTTTTGATTGGCTCAACTTTTAAACTTGGGCTTGGGGTGAACGTGCAAAATAAACTGGTTGCAATGCATCACCTTGACGTACCTTGGCGACCTGCCGATATGACGCAACGGGAAGGACGTATCCTTCGTCAAGGCAACGATAATGCAAAAATCGATATCTATCGATACGTAACCGAAGGAAGTTTTGACGCATATTCTTGGCAATTGTTAGAAACAAAACAGAGATTTATTACTAAATTACTTTCGGGTTCTTTAGCGGAACGAAGCGGATCGGACGTAGAGAATACCGTCCTTAACTACGCTGAAGTAAAAGCCCTTGCTATCGGCAACCCACTAATCAAAAAAAGGGTGGAAAGGGCGAACGAATTGTCAAAATATCAGTCTTTGCAGAGCAAAACGGTGGAAAAACGCATGCTTATACAAAAGCAACTGTTAGAGCTTCCTTCAAGCATCACTAACCAACTAGACGTGATAAAAAAATGTCAATTAGATATTGAATACTACAAAAATAACCGTCGCGAATATAGCGCTGACGAAAGAAAACTGCTTCGCGAAGAAATCTTCGGTACGCTTAAAAATAACGTCCTTAATTCAAAAGAAACCGTGATTACTTCCTATCAAGGGTTTGATATTTTGTCACCCGTCAATATGACTTTGCAAAAGCCTTTTGTTTGGTTAATTAAAAACGGAAAATATTACGTTGAACTTGGTGATACACAACTTGGTATTCTTACACGTATAGATAATTATTTAGGGAAATTAACGGAAATTTTGGAAAAAAAGAAAAAACATCTTAACGATACTTACGCAAGACAAGACGCACTAAAAACAGAACTTGCACGCAAAGAAGACTACACCGATAAAATTGAAGAATTAACGAAAGAGCTTGAAAAACTAGACTGTGAATTGGGGGTGGATAAAAAATGAACGAACTAAAACTTAATAACGTTCCTTCTCTTGACGTAGAAAAAACGGTAGAAGAATTGAGTAATGCTTTTTGTACCGTCATTAATAATCACCTACCTATAAAAATTATCCCGTCCGTAATGCTTTGGGGGGCACCCGGTGTGGGTAAGTCGCAAGCGATACGGCAAATTGCAAAAAATATTGAAGAAAACACCTCGAAAAAGGTATTCGTTACCGACGTACGGCTCTTACTCTTCAATCCTATCGATCTTCGCGGAATACCGACTGCGAATAACGATAAAACCTTGGCTATATGGTTAAAACCAAAAATTTTCAACATGGACGAAAGTAAAGACGTCGTCAATATCCTTTTTCTTGACGAAATTTCTGCAGCACCACAGTCGATACAGGCCGCCGCCTATCAAATAACTCTTGATAGAGTTATCGGCGAGCACAAACTGCCCGATAATTGTATAGTCATAGCCGCAGGCAACCGTACAACCGACAAATCCGTCGCTTACAAAATGCCGAAAGCACTTGCTAATAGACTTTTGCATATAGAAGTAGAAAGTAACTTTTTGTCTTGGAAAAAATGGGCGCAAAAAAACAATATAAACGATAATGTAATAGGTTTTTTGACGTTCAAACCAAATTATTTGTCACGACTAGATACGTCTTCTGACGATCTCGCCTTTCCTACCCCGCGCTCTTGGGAAATGGTAAGCAACGTTCTTAATAACGTAAATAGCGATTTGGAAAAAACGTTTTTTCTTATTGCGGGCATTGTCGGGTGCGGTGTAGCGGTTGAATTCAAAACGTGGGCACACTTTTATAACAAAATCCCCAACGTATCGGATATTTTTGACGGAAAATCACCGCCTTTACCCACAAACACCGATTGTTTGTATGCTTTAACGTCTTCAATGGTGGCGTATGCGCGAGAACACAAAAATGAAATGACGCGTATCAAAAATTCTATAATCTATGCAGAAAAAATGCCTGCAGATTTTGCTACAATGCTTTTGAAAGATTATATTCACATAGATGAAAACTACGTAGAAAAATTAATGCAAATTCCTGAATTTTTGAAATGGTTACGCACAAAAGGAAATTTATAAATGGTTGTTACTAACGAAAGAATAAAAAAGTGCATAAAAAAACTTATGCTTTCGCGTATGCGCTTACTTAACAATCACGGATTTTTTGGATTGCTTTTGATGCATATGACTTATACGCTAGATGAAAAAATAAACACCGCTTGCACAGACGGTGTACGTATAATTTTTGGCATTGACTTTTTGGAAAGTCTAACTAGTAGCGAACTTGATTTCGTTATGTTACATGAAATTATGCACGTAGTTTTGCAACATTGTTTACGGTCACGTAATCGTGATAACACTGTTTTTAACGTTGCTTGCGATATTGTGGTAAATTCTAATATTTTGTTAGAAAACAATATGAATTACGCAAGTATCACGCTTTCTAACTACGGCACACTTATGCATCTAACACCCGACGGCAAGGAAGGATATGAGTATACTGCCGAACAAATTTATGAAATGCTTATAAAAACAAACGGCTATCTTAAAAAAAATATCGGACAAAATTGGGACGATCACTCGCGATGGGGCACGCATGAAAAGAACGTTGAATTACGTAACGTATGGAAAAAGCGCATTGAAGATGCTCATACTGCTATTGCTATGCGCGATCCAAATAATTCTCGCGGACTTTTGCCTAACTTTATCGAACGAATTTTTGAAGAACTAAAAAATCCACAAACTAATTGGAAAACTGTACTTAACGATTTTGTACAGGAAGAAGTGATGGATTATTCTTTTTCACCGCCCGATCGGCGCTATAACGAAAGTTCCTTTTTCCTTCCAGACTTTAATGAAAAAGAAGAAATAGTAAAAGATATACTATTTATGATTGATACGTCGGGATCTATGTCGGACAGTATGATTACCGCGGCATATTCGGAAATAAAAGGTGCAATCGACCAATTTGACGGAAAACTAAAAGGGTTGATAGGCTTTTTTGATGCCGCTATCGTAGAACCAAAACCTTTTGAAAATGAACGGGAATTAAAAACTATCCACCCAAAAGGCGGTGGTGGTACAAACTTTCAGATCATATTCGAATACGTAAATAAAAATATGGAAAATAAACCCGCGAGTATAATTATTCTTACCGATGGATACGCGCCCTTCCCTAAAAAAACACTTACCATGGGTATACCCGTATTATGGCTATTAAATAACGATAACGTTACTCCGCCTTACGGAAAAATAGCAAGAATACGCGTTTGATTAACAAGGCTATAAGAAAAATACACGCGTCATGTATTCTAACCTGCTATATTCTACCATCTTAATGGTCCTAGTAAGAAAGTCTAATCGCCTTTTTTAATATATCACAAAGTCAATGGTTTGATAAATTGGAATTCGTCAATATCTACTTCCATAAATCGACTTCGCGTTTTCTGTATATTTCTTTACAAACTCGGTCTTTGCTTTCGTATAAGCATCTCGATTATGTTCGTATTCTTTCCATAGCGAGAGCTTTAATTTTTCATACTCTTTTGCTATCTCAATATACTCGATAAGATAATCTCTGAAGTACAATTCGTCGTTATCCCCTACATATCTCAAGTGTAAATGAAATACTCGCTCAGAAAATCCATTCTCGGTATATCCTTTGTTAAAAGACATTCTATCTTTGCTTTGTGACATACAAATATAGCCGTTGTTTGTTAACTGTGCTTCGTAGTCAAGCAAATTTCTCCCCTTTGGAACTTCTACGAGAATATCTACAATAGGTTTTGCCCAAATAGAAGGAATAGCGGTGCTGCCAATATGGCTGATTCTTTCACTTGAAGAAAATACGTTTTTCAATAGACGCTCTTCTTCAAAGTACCATTCTTGCCAACAATCTTTATGTTCTTCTAAAAAGATTGGAAACAACAACCAAAGTTCTTCCAAACTCATTTCTGATAATTTCTTTCCCATTGTATGCTCCGCAAAATTCTTATTTTCTTTCCCTTAATCTTCTAAAAAATGTTGCTCTACTTATTTTTAATATCAAAGACGCTTGGTCGGCAGATATTTTTCCGTGCAAATAATCATTAGCAACTCTATCAAAGAGTAATGGGTCAATTTTTATTTGTCCACGACCTTTATAAACGTTTTGTTCTTTCGCTTTTTCTATTCCGCGCATTCTAAGCTTTTTTTTGCGCTCAAATTCACGGATATACATCGGCATTAAAAGTCTGTAATAATAAAGGCGAGATTTGTCGTCTATTATAATATCATCAGCATAAAGATAATCGCCAAAGCAAATAATTTCAAGCAATTTTTTATTGAGACTATCCGACCTTCTTACCAAATCGTACATAGAGCGCTCTTTATAACTAACAGCATCTTTACCGTCAAAAGGCATAACGAAAAATCTATCGCCTGAATATCTCTTGTTTGTTTTAATGAGCCATTCTAAGCGGTTCAATGCTTGCATACCGCTTTCTTCCATCAACGCCCACAAATCTTCACGATGTTCACTTGGTGTTCTTTCCGCAATAAAAGTGGGAACTATATTCTTACGTTCATATACGGCTCTTTTCAAACTCAAATCAAGTCCAGGAATGCCCTGAAATAAGTGGTCAGGCAACATATCAATAACGTTATAAAATGGACGGAATATATAGTTAAATGCACCGTCTTCCCATTCTTCATATTCAATTTTAGCAATTTTGTAAATGAACTTATAATCGTCTTCAAGACAGATAAAGCCCATTGTGGTTAACTTTCTCATTTTATTTCTCCGTTAATTTCTTGTAAGCGGGAAGCAATATCTTTTCAAATCTTTGTCTTAATATATATTTGTAAAATTCTTTATGAGTATCGGTTAAAAATGGGGTTTCGTCAATCAATTCGTCGATTTTTTCTTGCGAATATCTTTCGCATATTTTTATAACCGCTTCATTACATTCCTTAAACTCTAATGAATTGATTACTTCAAAATAAGAACTCTTTTTGCCGTTTAATTGAACTTGCGACGTGGGGAATTTATAAATCCTTTCGTTTGTCATTTCTTCCGACTGCATAATTTGTTTCATCATATCATCATCTACAAGCTGAGAATAAAGAGATGAGCCATTGTCAAAAACGGGGGCAAGTGTATATTTGTTGTTCTTTTTTAAAAATCCCCAATTCCCACCGTGTCTATCAAAGTTGCCAATTAATGCGTCTACAACGTAAATATCCCAAAACATACTTATCGTTTCTTGAACGTTTGTAAGTTTTACATTATCTCGAAGCATTTGCATTATATCTTGATAAGAATATTGATAGGTTTCCTTATCTTGTTCAAGAGAACTTTCGCCAACATCATTAAAGGGAACGAATTGCGTTTCGCCGTTAATAAAATTTTTGCACGCCACAACTTGCTCGCCATTGTATAATCCAAGATAGGTGTCTTGCGTTTCAAAGCCAAGCAACTCAAAAATATGCGAGCCGACGTACTCAGAGATGTGATTAAGACGTTTTACACCGAAATTTGTTTGCTTTTGAAATTTAATCATATATTCAAAGCCGTCAACATTTACGCCAAATTTACGTTCTGTTCCACCATAATATGTGTTAGTTCTTTCGTATTTTGAAAAGTCTATCATATAATCTCCTCAATAAATCAATAGGGTTATGTTTCTATTTTGACACAATAACTATAACGCATATTAAAAGTAATGTCAAGCAATTATGGCGTCTGTCTCAATAGAATTATAGATTTATTTTGATACATTTTGTTGTTTTCAGCTTAAAAGATATTTGTGCATAGAAAAAGAACTTGGAGCTTAAATCCAAGTTCTGCTTCTTTGATTCACCCGAAATAGTATATTCCTATTGATTTTTATTTGTTTTTCAAAATCCCTATGAAATACACCATTTTGTGACTCTTATATGAACGTACATACAATAGGACCATTCGAAGTTGCGTACATACTCTATTTAAGTGCATCCCTATCGCTAGACTGTATTAGTTAGTTCGACTTTCTTCTCACTCATCAGAATTGCCTGCGGCAATTTTGCGAACCGAAGTTTCGCGGCTATGGTTCCTAGCAAAAAGAACCTTATGCTATGCATAAGAACCTTGGCGTTCGCTTCGCTCGGCTAATGGACTCTTCTCGTCCTACCGTTCCCCCACAAACAAAAAAGAGCCACGTTGTGACTCTTCTTGTTTGGTGGGAACAATAGGACTCGAACCTATGACATCTTGCTTGTAAGATTTATCCTATTGCTTCTATTTTTAACAACGCAGTTGTTATTGTATTATTCATTGACCTTATAAGGTTCTAAAAATTCAAATTTATGCTTATATGAGTTGTCGTCTATTTCTTTTTTACTCAAATAAACTACCGTTATTTTTTTCTCTTTACATAATTTCGGATATATCTTTTGTTTATACTCTTTTATTTCCTGATACTTTTTATTATCTTTTCCATATCCCCAACACTCAACGTAGATGTTTTGTATGTTCTTGTATTCAGGTATATAAAAGTCTGGCGTAATGCTTTCCGTTTTACTTATGTATAGTTTATTTTCATATGCGTGTTGAATTTTTTGCAAATAGAACCAATTATCTATTATTTTTTCATAAGGACTTTTTACCATATGTCCGTCATCGCACGTTAGGTCACTTTCATATTCTGCTTCTAACAACGTTGTTTCATTACATTTTTTAACTTGAAGGAATATTATTTTATTCTTGTATTTATTATAGCAGTTCAAACAAAAATGTTTACCATTTGACTCTTTTCCGCAAATAAGACAAGTTATATCTTGTTTGGTAAATTTGATTTGTTTTTTACATTTGCATTCTACGTCACTATTGTGATATGTGTTGCAATCGGGGCATAAAACTATTTTACCCGTTTTTAGTTCGTCTGCGTGTTTGCCACATAATTTGTCTTTTCTTGCATTTCCCATATATACTCTTGTCGGTTCTCCGCATATCGGACAAATTAATTTATCTCCCATAATTACTCCTCTATTATTTATTATCAAATTCTTATACTAACGTTGTTATTATTGAAATTGTTGTTATTATTAAAACTGTTGTTTATATAGATTTTTCTACCGCTTTCATCTTCTAAATTAAGAAGATAATCTGCAGATACTTCAAATATCACACACAATTTTCTTATGTTCTCTATATCAGGTTGTGTTCTTCCCTGCTCCCAAGAAGCATAACAATTTGGCGATACTTTAAGTATCGTATAAATATTTTTTTGTGTAAATCCTTTTTCTTTCCTTATCATTTTTAGTTTTTCGTTGAATTTCATAAGATAATTTTATAATAGACTACCCAAAATGGGTTGACACTACCCAAAATTGGTAGTAATATTTAGTTGTACCCAAATTGGGTATATAAATAAATACGATAATTAATTAAAAAGGAGAATTTTTTATGGAACAAGAAAAGAAAGTAACTGTAGCAGTAACTAGGCCTACTTACGTAGCCGATGACGGTAGCAAGCACCCGTATACGTCTTTCCGTTTGGATATTGGTGGCGAGAGTTTTTATCTATCCCCTAAACCCGCTGATAAGAAGGCGCTTAATATCCTTCTACGTCAAGCAGGCGTTATAAGTGATAAATAGTAAGGTGTGCCGTTATGTTGAAGACGTCAAAAACCAATCTATTATTTTCCGCAAACATTAACGAGCAAGACAAGTTATTTTGTTATCAAGAAGGCGGTATATTGAGATTTTGTTATAACGACGAAATGATTTATAAAATTTCTATCTTTGCTCTTATGTCTAAAAAACGCCGTATGCAAATTGAAGAATCATTGTCAAATCTATTGTTAGATCGTGGAGTCGACACTGCGACAATAGAGAATTTACTTAAAGGGGTAGAATCGTGCTAACTCAAATTGTTGAAACTTTATTCGGAGCAGGAGCTTCTGCGGTAAGCGGTTTCGGTAACGTGTTAAGCGCTGGCGTAAGTATCTTTTGGGACTCTGAAGGCAGCAAGCTAACCGATATCGGTACTGTCGGACTTGTAGTCGGTGGTATTGGTCTTGCTTTCACCGTTTTTGCAATGTTACGCAAACTCTTCAAAGCAAGGGGCTAAATGCTAGATTCTAAATTCATTTGCTATGGCTGAAATTATTAATAATTTTTTTACGGCGGCGACAACTTTTATAAGTTCTAATAAGACTAATTTGGAAGATCTTTTTTCACTGCTTTATAACGACGGTATAACGCCTGTAGGAAACGTGATCCTCTTCTTAATAGCGGTTCCATTAGGGTTTGCTATCTTGTTAAAACTTGTATCTTTATTCCGTGGATAAATTATTTGCCTGCGTTGGTGGGAACAGGCTAACAATACTACCCACTACCAATGACTTATTGTCAAGTCTTCATAATCTATCATACGACCTAGGCACGTCGTTAAACTGCCTGGGGTACTTAAATGGAATTTTTGAAAGAGAATAAAAAAAATATACTTACTTACGTAGCAATAATGGCACTAGTTATCATTATTGCTTTTATTGCATTTAGCGGAATATCTACTAACGTAGAATATAAGAACGTAGATAAGGTGGCGCTGGCTGAAGAAAGTTGGGTTCCTGCAGATAGCAGTAATTTTAGTAGTACGGTGGCGCCTTTAACGCAATCTACTTCTTCTAATTGTGGCTTGTATTTTAACAAGGCTAATGTATTAAATATCGAAACTCAACGTTTAGACCGTTATTTAGATTATTTTATAACACCGTATCAAGAAACGTCTACCATCATTACCTATTTTCAAGAGTTTGGCTATGTTTATGGTAAATTAGTCGATTCTGCTATACCTACTAACAGTACCATTATAGGTTCTTCTGGCGGTTCTTATCAATATTACTGTTATAACGTTGGTTTACGCGCTCAATATCGGTTGGATACCACTACCAATGAATTCAAATTGGCTTTTATTGATATATCTAATATTTATAATCTAACGTCTACTACATATTCTGCAGGTAATATTAGGTTGCTAGATAGTAGAGTTTCTACCAATGCCTCTACCACTTCTGATTGGAGACTTTCACAAAATTTTTATTCTATCGCACCTGAAGGCAGTTTCACCGAATTAACTCTTGGCCTTGTAGGTTCTTGGGGTAAATATCCCACTATGTATCGTCACGTTGGTGACGGTAAGAATTATTTAAGTCAGATGAGTATTGAAGGTTATTGTGTAGATTACGATTTATTGCCTGAACGTTATCAAGCAATAGCGCCCGCTCCTTTTAATGGCTTCGGAGCAAGTGCTACAACCGAAGTACTTAATGATTTAAGAACGTACTTAAGTGATTATATCGGTTTTGGTACCGTAGATTCAGTTAACGTTTATGGTGATTATAATAGTGGTTATACTGCTGGTTATGACGTTGGTAAGCAAGAAGGCTATGACGAAGGTTGGGATGAAGGCTCTGATACTTATTATCAGATAGGGAAAGACGAAGGTTACGACTCTGGATACGACGAAGGTTACGACTCTGGATACGACGAAGGTTACGACTCTGGATACGACGAAGGTTACGACTCTGGATACGACGAAGGTGTTAAATATGCCGATTCTAGAGTTAATATCACTAGTGAAAGTTGGACTGACGGCTATAATATAGGTTTTTCAATGGGTGAAGACGAAGGTTACGACTCTGGATACGACGAAGGTGTATTAGTTAGTTATGACGTTGGTTATGAAGCAGGACGTGGAGCAGGCTATTCCGTAGGATATGCTGAAGGTCTTGCCGTTGCTGAAACCGTTGACGGTAGTTCTCTTGGTGCCCTAGGTGGTGCTATAAGTGGTACTACCGATATATTTGTTAATGCATTCGATACGTTAAGTGGAATTGAAGTTTTTGGCATTACGTTAGGTTCTATATTGGCTCTTGCTGTAGCTATTGCTATAGTTGTATTTATTATCAAAATGGTTAAGCGTTAGTATGGAATTCGTATCAAGTTTTTTAGATTTAGAACGTTGGGTAACGTTAATACAAGCAATTATTCTGCCATTTCAAACGATGGCAGATTTGACTTTTAACCTTTTACCTACGCTTTTAGGTATGATTAACGATATCCTTCTTATTCTAGGTGATATAGCCGAATTAGGTTTGGAATTTGGTCGCGACGTTCTCGATATCTTGATAGATTTGTTCCAAAGTGGCCTTTATCCTGTATTTAAAGATGTACTTGATTTATTAATTGAATTTATTGAAGGAGTTTCTTCTTATCTTGTAAAATTCTTTAATTTTATCGGTGATTTCTTAGAGTGGTTTGGCTATGAAACTTCACCTGATTATGGTGGTGGTGGTTTTGGTGGAGGCTCTATTATAGCGCGTTAATTATGGTAAGTAATATAAAGTTAATTTTAGATACGTTAATTCCTGAATATGCTGGAGATCTGCCTAGTCAAGTTATAATGCTTGGTCTTATCTTCTTAATGACTTTTGGTCTATATAAATTAATAATCAAAATATGGGGGTATTTAAGTAAATGATACTGCAACCGTTGTTAGATTTCTTCCATGTAGTAATGGGAGAGCAGCTCTTTTTGGATCCATTGCTTGGTCCTAGTTTAGAAATTATATTAGTTCTTCTTACGGTACTTTTCGTAGCCTTTGTTGCTATGATGCCGTTTGGTTTGCTTGTAAAAATAATTAGAAGGAGTATAAAAACTAAAAATGCTAAAAAAGTATAAAACAATTCGTAATCTATCTTTATTCTTGGCTATCTTAAGTTTCTTGTTTGTGCTCACCTACTCTGCTTGGTGGCTTTTCTTATTTATCCCTGCGCTAGCTGTAACGATATTATATTCTTTGTGTTTAACGCATTTACGCAAGGACTTGAAGAACGGTAGCCGTATTCAAGTTTGGGAAGGTGGTCCGCGTGTCGGTAAAACCGATACTTCAACTACTATAGCCGTTTGCCTTGCACGTAAGCAATATAAGACTATAACTAGCGTTGTTAAACGTAAATGGCGCAAGTATAAGCGAATTATGGACTTGATTAATCGTAATCAATTTTGTGATGACGATCAACAATCATTTATTTATCACTATCACGAGTGCCAAAAGACGTATAGTTTCTATCAAAAGCACCCTGAATATATCCCTTGTCTTACGTCTAACGTAACTATATTAGACGATCGTCAAAAGTCTATGCCTTATGATTATGATATGGTCGTTTGTCAAAAGCCTTCATTATATGGTATGGTTTTCAACGTCTCTGAAGCGCAGAGTGTCTTCCCTGTAGATTCTTATTTAGAACGTGGACGTAGCGAAGAATTATCGCTTTTGGCTAACTTTTTTGAGCGTATAGGTCACTATATTGACGGTTATTTTATATTAGATTCTCAGGACGCTGATAACATGAATAAAGATATCAAACGTCTATCCCCTGCTATTCATAAAATTCACCATTCTTACGGTAAATTCTTCAAGCTCTTCGGTATGCGTGCTTTTAGCTGCAAAGAAACTGAACGTGTTGCCGAAGGTGAAGTAGTTGTACGTACGGACGGTGACGACGGTTATAGATTCCACTTGTTGCCGTGTGCTATCGGTAAGTATAACGATAGACACCTGCGTAAACTTTATCCGTCTAAAGACGAGATCGTTAAAGCTGTTGGTGTTGAAGATTTGATTATCGACGACAACGAAACTAACCGCAAACTTTATTCACGTAAGATAATTAAAACAAGCAATTCAAACCGTTACCGCAAATCTAGGTAACGTAAGATAATTATTTTATGTTGATAACCTTGCTGGGGGAACGTGGGGGCAGTCCCCCTCCCCCAGCAAGCTAAACGGAACTCACCTTTATAATTTCCCTTTATTAGCCCTGTCGGCTATGAGTGGGAACGCCAGTAGGCCAATGCCGACGTCCCTAAAAATGGAACGTAGCTTAATGGCTTTAGCCACGTACCACTAATAATGGGCCAACGCGTGAGTGTCATAGATGTACCCCTGCAACGTTATATGGTCTTTCACGGCAGCGAATAGTGGACTCAACCGTTAACGTCTAATACGTGCTTCAGCACCCCTTAAGAAGGCTAAATCGTGAGCCTAAAGGCGAGCCTTGAACTAAATAGAAATAACTCTACACAAATTATGAACTATTCCGACTTAATTGTTTCGACTGATAAGATACGCAAAAGCGCAAAAAGAGTGTCTCGCAACGACGAGATATGCGATTATTATCAAACTTTATCAAGAGAGTCTATAAATAACGAACGTCTTTATCACCAAGGAAGCAACGTTAGAACCTGCTATAAGTATTGGGATATCGACTATTATCGTATTCAGTCCGTTAAAGATATTAAGAGAATTCAACTTTGTAAAGACAAATTTTGTGTTAATTGTCAAAATCTTCTCTCACAACGTCGCGAAGTAAAATACACTACTTATTTAGACGAGTTACGTAAGACGTATGATATTTATCATACCGTATTTACCGTACCGAATTGCAACGGTATATCCCTTCTTAACGTTCTCAACACAATGTATGTTAAATTCCCATACATAATTCAGTATATGGAAGGCAAGCGCAAGTGTAACGGCATTGACTTTAAGAATTTTGGCTTTGTTGGTGCTATTCGCGCGGTAGAAATAACTACTAAACAAGTTGGCAATGAATTCGAGTATCACCCCCATTTGCACTGTTTATTTTTATTCCGTAAAGGTTTAGACAAAAAGAGAAAGCATATCAACGATTATTCTTTTAACAATGGAAAGTTGGTACGGTATTTTACCGACATAGAAATTTTCTTGCAGAAGGTTTGGTATTTGCTCTATAACGGTATCCGCTTAACTAAAGAAGAATTTGACAATCTCAAATTAGGTTATTCGGTAACGTGCGACGATTCGCGTGGTAAATATCACCAAGTTTTTAAGTACGTGTTAAAAGGAACGTTCAAAAAAGGTCAACCGTTATTCCCTTACGACGTTTTCAAAAATTTATACTACGCACTTTACCGACGTAAAATGATTCAAGGGTATGGAATTCTAAATAAGTTTAAGTTCGATGACGATATTCCTTCGGAAAAAATAGACGAGTATTATCAAGCTGTAGTTAGCGAGCTGCGTTCTATCGAAACGCCTGAAGATATACTATCTAACCTTGACGAAGTCCTTAAGGACTTAGACGAACGTCCCTATATAAAGTACATATCACGTCAAAAGATAATTAGAATAATAAGCGAAAAGAATAATGAAATTTAGTGATTGGGTAAATGATTGGTTTGAGATTTATAAGAAACCATTTGTGTCGCATGCGACGTTGGAAGTGATTCGGTATTGTCTTAAGCACGTTCTTAAAGAATTCGGTGAGCGTGATATCGAAGATATACGTGGAATCGAGTTGCAGCGCTTTATCAATTCTCTTTCGTCTACACCGAATATGCAGGATAAAGTTAGAAAGTACGTTACGGATATATTCGAGTACGCATACCGAAATCGTTATATAGACTTTAACCCTATCTTGGCAGTAAAGTTTAAGGTTTATCACTTTGAGAATACCGAACCAATGAACGAACGTCAGCGCAACCGCTTTATAAAAAGTCTGGAAGGCAAGCCGTACAAGACGCTATATCTGACGTACCTTTACACCGGTGCACGTAGGAACGAGTTAATTGCTCCCGGCAGTTTTGAAGTGGACTTCAAAAAGAAGCTTGTTTTTATTCACGGAACCAAGACAGAAGGCTCCGATAGAGTGCTACCGTTGTTTGATAAGTTAGAAAAAATATTACGTGACGTCGGTGACTACAAAAAATACTTTACTTCATACAAGCCAAACTACGTCTTCTTGTGTTTGAAGCGTCACCTAAAAAGAATAGGTATGCCACAATTCAACGTGCGCTCCCTACGTTGTACATTCTCATTAATGTGCTATGAATTGGGTGTACGTGAAACTACGATCCAAGCGTGGCTCGGTCATACTACAACGAGAACTACGAAGACGTACTATCTGAATAAAGAAAAAATATCATACTCAAAAAGTGACACTATTTTACACGAGATAGACTTAATTAACAACTCGTTATAATGCTAAAAAATGCTATAAAAGTAAATAAGACGGTCAAAAACCGTCTTATTTTGGTGGGAACAATAGGACTCGAACCTATGACATCTTGCTTGTAAGGCAAGCGCTCTCCCAGCTGAGCTATGCTCCCATTGTTTGGTGACCCCTACGGGAATCGAACCCATGTTACCGCCGTGAAAGGGCGATGTCTTAACCGCTTGACCAAGGGGCCTTGGTACTTACATTGTCGCATTATCTATGGATTTCGTGGTAGCGGCGGTCAGATTCGAACCAACGACCTGCCGGGTATGAACCGGCCGCTCTAACCAACTAAGCTACGCCGCCACAACTCGTGGTTGCGGGGGTGGGATTTGAACCACACGACCTCCGGGTTATGAGCCCGACGAGCTACCGAACTGCTCTACCCCGCGACAATGCCCTATTAGAATATACTACTAAATCGATTTTGTCAACTGTTTTTTTGATATTTGTAAAAAATTTTTTTATTTTTTTTCTTATGGTCGTTCACACCAAAGAATCTACTTCCTAATTAATATATTGCATATGCGCGTGTAATTAAAAAGACAACGAAACGCGCGTTGTCTTATAATTATTTTTGTTAAGCAAGTTACTGCGTATTAGATTTCTAGCTGTTCTTCTTTATAGAAGAGTACCTTTTCGCCACCTTTTAGGGGGAAGGATATATCTTCGTTTAGGCGCGTAAGGGTGCTTTCTTCCGTGTTGAGCGCTTTGGCTACGTCGTAGAGCGTTTCGCCCTGCTTTACTACGTATAAACTGATAGCAAAGTCGTCTATTTCTTTGGCGTCGCCTATTTCTAAATCGGTGCCTAGCGATATGATATTCAATTTTATACCGCGCACGGTGACGACAAGTTCTACGGTGACTTCTAGATCGGAGCTACCGCGCAAGCGTACGGTGGTGGACGGGACGGTGACGAAGGGGCAAATGATGCCGTCGCAGATAAAGTCGGTGGATACGCGCACTTTAAAAGGTACTTCTACCTTCTTCACTTCGGGGTGGCTTTCGGTAAGGTAAAGGACGTTGACGCCTACTACGCCTTCAACGAAAAGTCCGTCTTCGTTAGATACGTTGGTGGCAGATACTACGGGGCAAAGCGCGCCTATTATTTCTACCGCGCCCGTGTCTTTAACGACCGAGCTAACCTTATCTCTTACTGTACGCAAACAAAAATGGGTATTTACCTTCTTGTCTTCCTTATATAGAGTAATCACGTTGGTGAGCGAGTACGCGTCAAGGACGTTGTTACATTCTACCGTATTGGTGATCATTCCATAGAACGATGCGGTAACGTCGCTAACGATTATGCGCTTGTCGCTTTCGGTAACGGTTATCTTGACGTCTTTAATG
The DNA here is from genome assembly GCA_045535785.1 of Clostridia bacterium. GTDB lineage: Bacteria > Bacillota > Clostridia > Christensenellales > DTU072 > CAG-1782. The sequence goes on along the minus strand of JAZSMH010000047.1, from coordinate 24,410 downwards.
CACGCTACTACGTCGGCTACCGAGTCGTTATTTACGTTCTCGTCAGCAAAGTCCACACCGTAGTTGTGATTAAAGGTTTGGGTAACGAATTGCTTGTTATCGGTTACCATAAGTATCCTTATACTGATATCGCCTTCTACTCGGTAACTACCGTTATTTAAGTAAACGTTATTTACGCAAATATCCGCGCTATAATCGAGAATTTTTTCTATCGGCATGCGTGCTTCGTCGGTATTAGATAACGTTTCTTTTTGCATTACTAGCGGAATAACGCGCTCTATTTTTTGAGTTTCGCACTTACAAAATACTCCGTTCATATTGTTATCTAGGATATCGAGCGTCCTTTCTTGCACGTACCAACCGCTCAAACTTACGGTGGCTCTTACTTTGAAGGCGGATATTTTGTCGCAGTCGGTAACGCTTGCAAATAGCACTACGTCGGTGGTGGGCGTGATACCGCTATTAGGAATAACTTTTACACTCTCGACGCTAATAACGTCCGAATTATAATTCTCTCCGTCAAATCTTACTATGCGAAAATCCGTCCTTACGGAAACACGCGCTTCACTATTAAGTGCTTCACACCCGATAATGGTGCTACTTGCGGTCACTCCTAGAATCTTGCCGTCGGTTTCTGCAATCTCACACGTTTCGTGGAAAAGCGTCTCCGATATTATTTCTTTTACGTTAGCGTTGATTGATAATTTGTTATCCATATTAATTGTCTCTCCCGTCGATTATATTAAAAAGTATTAGGTAGACAACGATAATATGACTAATTTTTTTCAAATTGGGTATAATCACAAAAAAGGTGAATTATGCGTGAAATAGTATACTCGGTATCGGGAACAAAAGACAAAATAAAAAATGCTATCGGCTTAAACGTAAAATTAAAGGTAAACCGCGGACGGAATAAAATAGAAATGATAGAAGGAATATTGGAAAACGCCTATCCTAATATATTCACCGTACGCCTAAAAACGGGCTCGCTAGTGTCCTTCTCTTACTCGGACGTGATAACAAAAAACGTGAGATTTTTATAAATCAATGTAATAATAATTAATACTCACGTTTTTTGAATGATGCGTTGCTTATGGCAACATGATGTATGCCTTACGGCAAATGATGTATCGACCTATGGTCGAAATGATGTAGTTGACTAAAAGTCAACAATGATGTATCGTACTATGTACGAAATTATGGATAAAAATATATAGAGAAGATAATTATTTTGTATATAACACTAAAACAACCAACCTTCATGCAATGACACGCCTTACTACACAAGTGCGAAGTTGTGGATTGGCATAAATAACGCGTGCCAATAAAAAATAAGCGCACGAAGTTATTCCGTGCGCTTTGAACTATTCAGCAATATAGTTTATGCTTGCATTTTATAACGTTGCTAATATTCCACCAATAATTGCACCATAAATTATTCCGCAAATAACACCAATTGCTATACTAATACCAAATCCTATACCCCAACCTTTCATAAAGGTGCTTCTTTCAAATGTACCATCAGAATACATACACACACCTATTATAAGTCCTAATATGCTCAAAAATAATCCAAATACTACACCCATTCCTTGTTTTGATTCGCCTGTTCTTCCGTGATAATCTGAGCGTGCACGCGTGTTTGCATTTGTGCGCACAACATTACTATGTCCACGTAAAACCGCACCACAATTTGGACAACTCTCCACCATGTTACTTATTTCTCGTCCACAATTACTACAATACATACCTTATCCCTCCGTAGATTTATTAATATAGTTATTATATACTAACTGTTGGTTAGTTGTCAACATATATCTAACCATTGGTTATATAATAACATTATGAATGAATCGATTATTAAAAAGAGATTAAGCGAAGAGTTAAAAAATAGTGGATTAACTACCATAGAAATCGCAAAGCGTATAGGTGTTTCTCCCGAAATGATTACTCAGTACAAAACTACAAAAAAATTGCCTAAATTAGACACTTTTGCAAAACTTTGTAAGGAACTTGATTTAGACGCAAATTATATTTTAGGAAATAATAAAAATTAAAACTCGACTTAGAAAAGTCGAGTTTTTCTATATTTTAATCAATATTACCCCAAAAATGAACTTTATTTTATATATTTAAGAAATTACGCAAGTTCTTGCTGAATATATCTTCGCGTTGTTTTTCGGTGAGATCGAGTTTTAGGAAGTGCTCTACTTCTTCCTTATGGTCCCACATGGGGTAGTCGCAACCGAAGAAAAATCTTTCGGTGCCCATTTCTAGCAGAAGTTTGGTTATTAATTCGTCGTTATTGAGAAAGCCTAGTGATGAAGAGGTGTCGAACCAAACGTTGTCGAGACCTTTATATATATCCTTGCAGTCTTGCCAACACGACCAACCGCCAAAGTGCGCGCCGATGAATTTGCCGTTCGGGAATTCTTTAGCGATTTCCGCCAAAAACGAAGGGTGGGAATAGTTGTATCTATAGTCGCCCGTATGGAAAAGGATGGGAAGTCTGCCGTCTACTACACGATAAATTTTTCTTGCCTCGTCACTGTTTATAGCGAATTTTTGAAAATCAGGGTGCATTTTTATACCGAAGAAGCCTTTATTTATGCAATTATCCACTTCAAGGGCAATTTCTTCTTCCGTCATGTCTTGGTGCAAAGTCATAAAACCGATAAACTCGGGGTGCAAAGCACATTCTTTCTCGATAAATCTATTGATAGACCCTACTTGGTGGGGTGTGGTGGCTACGGAATGGACTACGTAGCGGGATATACCTGCTCTTTTGCCTGATTCTAGAAGTTTACTAACCGACCCGTCCGCCGACATGGTGGTATCGTAGAATTTACCTATGGTTATTGCCGCTTTCGATGCTATTGCTTCGGGATATATGTGTGCGTGACTATCGTATATTTCGTACATAATTAACTCCAAGCATTATATTGAGTTATATTGTTTGCTTTGCAAACAGTGCAGCCGAGCGTAGCGAACGCCAACTGCTCTGTCAGTTTTATTTTTAGAACAAGTCTAAAAGTTATATTTTGACCTAGTTTTGTATGCAAATAATTATACTCTTATGAAAAGCAAATTGCAATTATTTACTGCTTTTTTCAATAAAAAACGAGCGCACGCGTGCGCGCTCGTACATTTTTATTATAAAGTGATTATTTTAACGCAAAATTTCTATTGCGGAAGTTAACAAAATTACCCATAGTACGTTCATGCCGTCGTTGACTTTTACGTTAATTACGTCGTCGTCGAGCGGGTGTTGAACTACGTTGAACGCTAAAATGGGTTTTACTTCGCCTTTTTTACGCAAGAAAAGTTGGTACTGCGACTTGTATACGTCACCGTAGGTAATGAACTCTTCCGCGTTAAAAGAACGCTTCTTAATAACCTTGTTAATTCCCCTATTTTCTTTCTCGTCGAAAGTTACGTCCTTAATATCTACACCGTTATCGGTGCGAGTTACTATCAACGTACCGCCGTCGGCAACGCTTACTCGTACCGACTTCTTGGTATCTTTAAAAATTTGACCGACGATTTTGCCATTACAGTTGTAGGCGAGTACACCGCCTGTGATACGAGAAAGTTTGCAAAGCGGTTCGTCAAGCGGTACGAGAACTTCCACCGCTTTTCGGGTTACGCTCTTAGGTAAAGATATTATCATAAATCACCTCTTAAGGTTGTTTTTTTGTTATTCTTCTACTATGTTTTTGCCTTCTTCTACTTCACTTTCTACTTCGCCTTCTTCTGCAAGTTTTGCTTGAAGTTTGCGTTCTTTGATGATAGCGATAGCTTCTTGTTGTTGTTTTTCGTTGAACTTATAGAAGAACAAAGGAATGATGGTAGCGAGCATACTGATTGCGCCTAAACCAACTAGCATCCACCACATGGTGTCTTTGCCCGCTTGGTCGAGTGCTGCTGCGTTGTTAGCTTCTACGTTAGCGATATTGTAAGAAAGTACGCCGATGAACGCGCCTACTGCCATACCAACTTTGGAAATGAAGGTTTGCATAGCGAAGCAGATACCTTCTGCTCTTTCGCCCGTCTTAAGTTCTAGATATTCTACGGTGTCACCGATCATTGCGTAGGTAAGAATGTTGGTAAATCCGCTAGGTATACCGGCGATAACGATACCGATAAAGAATACTACCATAGTAGCGGTGTCGGTATAGCCACTTGATTTGTTGATAAGACCTACGATAAACGCTACGCCTAGACCGATAAATCCAAGGATATGCGACCAAATATAGGTGTTCTTCTTACCAATTTTCTTCGTAAAGAAAGGAACTAGTACGGAAGCAATAAGTCCACCGGGAAGAATTGCTAACGTCATGAACGTGTAGATACCTTCGCCTTGTGCGCCTAAGAAAGTAACGTCAGCAAGAACGTATTTTGCAAAGTAAAGACCACCGGTGTAGGTAAAGCCCATTCTTGCGGCGCCTAGTATACCCGAAAGAACGATAAGCATAAGGGGCTTGTTCTTAATTAATAATTTTAGGTTGTGCTTGAGAGAAGCAACTTTTTCGTTTTGTTCTACTCTTTCTTTGGTACCCTTAAATCCTACGTAGAATAGAGGAATTGCTACTACCGAGCAAACTGCTGCTGCGATAAAGTACGTCCACTTAAGTTTTTCACCGATAACGGGTGCTGCAAGTGCGGTGTTGCCACCAAAATCTGCATTTACCGAATTGGTGATAGCACTGGTGATTTGGGGAAGAACGATGGTTACTATACCTGCACCCGCCATACAGATAAGACGAGCAATAGTAAGGAAGTTACCGCGCTTGTAGGTGTCGTTAGTCATAGCGGTAGAAAGTCCCCAATAAGGTACGTCTACGATGGTATAAACAACGCTCCATAGTACGTAAACTACACTGATACCAACGAAGCTTGCCGTATCGTTACCATATACAGGCAAGAAACAGAGTATCGTCATTACCGCAACGGGTATAGCCATCCACTTTAGGTAAGGGCGACATTTTCCCCACTTGGTACGAGTGAAGTCAACGATACTTCCCATAATGGGATCGTTAGCGGCGTCGAACAATCTCGTAAAGAGCATAAGTAGCGCAACAGGTAGTGCTTTGAAACCAATAGCGTCCGTCATGAATATGGTTATGTAAGAACCTATTACCGTACAGATAAGGTTTTGACCAAATCCCGCTACGCTAAAAGCAAGGGCTTCTTTGGGCTGAATGTCACCATCGTTAGGGGTGGTGCCAAACAGTTTGTGCAATAGAGCGTTAATTTTGTTCATGTTTCTCTCTTCCTTTATATTGTTTTTTTCTTAACTAATTTATGCCCATCTATGGTGGCGCTTGCGACTCTTGGCTTTGAACTTCTTATGTTTTTTGAAGTGCTTTGATATTATTCCTAGCACGAGTAGCATTACGATAACTATAATCACTACGAATATCCACGCGCTAGTCATATCCACCTCTTTGATTATCTCTTCTACGATGGTGATACCTTCTAGACTATCAACGGTGACGATGATCATGCCGTCTTCGTAGTTATATTCTAGTTCTTGATATTGTCCGTCTTTATAACCAAAGAGTTTTACTCTTTCGCTATTCTTAAAGTCTGCCGGGGATAATTTAAGCTCGTATCCCGTATATCCCATAATAACGCTTTCTACACCGTGACTAATCAATACGTTATATACGCCAAACACGTTGTATTCGGACATTTTTTCATTGATAACGTCCGCTTGGGCGCTAGTTAGCTCTTCCGCTTTTATCAAAGTGAGCTCGTACGCGCTATTGATACCCGTTAGGCAGGTTTCGTCAATGATGGTCATTTGAACGAAGTTATTCGTAAGGTTACTGCTTTGGATAGTGAGTACGCCTATGTAGAGGGTTGCTTCTAGCACTGCTGTGGTGTAGTTAGCTTGTGAAACCGTTGCAACGAAGGTATATTCACCCGGTTCAACGAAATAGGTGTAGTTATATTCTACCTTGATATTCGGCCATTGATTTACGTCGTATTCTATCTCCATAGTATGCCTATTACCGTCATAGAGAACGTGTTTGTCATTAAACAACATATCGGTAAAGGTTGAAGTCCTTACTACGTAGTAAGAATCGATATATTTGAACTCATAAAAATTATTGTCGGCGGTGTAATTAAACTCGATATAGTAGTCGCCTACGGGTGAATCATTGGTTACGTCTACCGTCAAGATTACGTTATCCGAAATGATATCTTGTAAAATTATCATATCTTCTCTTGAGTAGTAATTGGCGTTATCGAATAGGATATTCAAGTTAACTGCGCTTACTCTTCTGCCGTATTCGTGGCCGTTGGTTGATGCATAGACGGTTATGGGAACGGGTAGCACGCTAACGTATCCTTCAACGAAGGTGAGCTCGTAATTATCGAGGGTAGTATTGCCGTCGAGAAGGACTGAATATTGACCGGGAGAGGAATATTTATCAATAGTAAGGGTAACCACTACGCTAGCGAGAATCGTGTCTATATCTTCTTCTCTATGACTACCGCTGATTTTTAACAAAGCAAGTAGTTCTTCCTTGGTAGGTAAATCTTGATAGTAGTATTTTTCAAAATTCTCTATTCCTATATTGAGCACGCTTCTTTGGACGGTTAACGTCACGTTACCGTTAAGAATTACGTCGTAAACGAGGCTCTCGTCGTCAAAATCAACGTAGTAGCTATCTTCTACACCCATAGCTACGTCAATAGCGTAGACGTTAGGCAATAGTTCGTTTACGTTGACGGCAACGGCACCTTCGGTATTCACTAGATTGAGCACAAAGCCGCCACCAAAGAGCTTATTAACGATATCGTCGTAACTAATCGGTTGTCCGTCTATTTCTGCACTTGATAGCGCGTTAATAAAGTCGAAGTTCTCGCCGTATGCGATACTATAGCTACCGTCTAGCGTTACGTTAAGGGCGCGCTTATTGGCTAATAGAATTACAGTAAAAGGCGTCCTACCATAAACGCTCTTGGTTTGGTAATAATAGGTCTTACCTGCGAGCATTTCACTATCGGAAGTTATTACGTAGTCTTCCCCTACCTTTTCGTACAAGATACCTACTATTGTTCTCGTTTCGTCAAGTTTTCCTGTAACCGTATAATACGTCTTGTCTTTATCAACTACTATATCGTTGGTTAATACGAATACGTCATCGACGAGCTCGTAATAAAAAATAGCAGAATTGATTATGTTTTCGCCCTCGGCAACGTCAGCAGGAGTACCCTCTAACGAATAGTATACCTTGCCTGGTACGTACGAGGTATCTTCGCTAACTACGTACCTACCGTCGTAACCGAGCTCGTATCTAGTAGGTAAAGTGCCTTCGAAAAAATATTCTTCGTAATACGTGTCTGCTACGAAATAATATGTATATTTGTTCTCGCCTAATAGGACGCGTCCGTCGCCTTTTTCTATTCTACCTATAACGGGATATGCGCCTACTTTTACATTAACGTGTCCGTTAAGGTCGGGTAATTCGTCGTCAACGTAGAGATTGTCGGTATATTCGTACTCGGCGTTGAGTTTATCTTGTTTTACATCAACGCTCAAAATGATATCTTTTGCTTTGTTATAATTCTCGTTACCACTTTGTGAAACGGTAACCGTGAACGAGCCTACGGTGTTGGCGTAAATCGTGCCGTCGCTACTTACACTACCTACGCTACCGCTCGCCTTAAATTCGGGCATGAGGCCTGTTTCGTAAACGGTACCTGCGTATTTGGTGTAGCTTATTGCATTAAGGGTGAATTCACCACCCACAAGCATAGTGATTTTTTTAGAAATCATATTGACGTTATCAATAACGATCTCTTGAGATATCTTTTCGTCAATAGCGGTAACGGTAAGGGGAATTATTGCATAGCCTGCTCCGCCTAGGGTGTAGTTATTGGAAGTACAGCTTACTCTTATAAAATATTCGCCTGAAGGAATTCTTACGTTAGAGATAGCGTTAGTATTATTCTCCGCGTCCAAAATATTAGCGTGGATAGTCATCGCGGTGATACCCATTTCGCTAGCGGTGGTCCTTAAGTTAGGCAACGCCTCGCCTTCGTATATACGGACGTACTCGGTGAGAATGGATATTTGTTTCGCTTTGATAACTCCGTCGAATACGACGTTATCAATATAGTAGTTGTTTAAGACGGAATTTTGCTTATAATCGTTACTTAACATGCTAATACCGGTAACGGTTATCTTCTTGTCGCCTGCGTTGGCGTTATTGTATAAAGCTGATTCGTACTTAACTGAATACGTTCCTAAATTAACGATATCGATAAAGCCGTCGCCGTAATCTTCTACGTTAATTAAACTAAGGGTGCTAATGATAGGCTTTGCATTAGTGGTGCCGTCGTACTCTTTTTCCGTATCGCTCACTAAACTCACTTCTGCTTGAAGATTGCGCTTGGTTACGTTGGCGCTCAATTCGGTATTTATAATAACCTCGGGCAAGAATCTATCAAACAACGCTCTGTTGGTAACTTCTAGCTTAACTCCGCGTAATCCGCTGTCTACACCGTCGAAGGTAGCGGTAAGGTCGGATACCGTTACCACCGTGTTGCCTGCGCCTAGCATATCAAGTGCGGAAGAAGGTCCTACTAGATTAGCGGAATCGTTACCATCGTATTCTTTATCCTCTACGCTGATTACACCGTCGCTCGTGTTGAGAGAATTCAAAATAAGAGTGGTAGCGGTAATCCTTGCAGTTGCGTTAACGTAGAAGTCTTCGCTTATTGCGTAATTACTTGCGCTATCACCGCTTAGGGTTATCCCATCGAGAGCGAGATAGGTAAGTCCTACGTCTTTGACATAAGTTGCTTTTTCGTAACTTATATTGACGATATCTCCGTCAAGGATATCGGATAAAACGATACTGTCGGTCGGTAAAGTATTGCTAATAACTCCGTCCACAGATAAGAAAGTCGTGCCATCGTATTTTTTGTCAAGATTAGCACTACCAACGTAATCACCGTAGTTAATTAGGCGTGGAGTTATCTCTAACGTGCCTTTTATCTCTCTTCTACCAAAAGGTATAGAGTAGGTATAAGTGCCTACGTATTTGGGCTCGGTTTCGTTACCCTCGCTATCAAAATAGGTGATAGCGAAAGCGGCGCTATAATCGACGTAGGTGTCGTTATCAAAATCGTAGGAAGAGAAAACTTTTAAGTTATCGCTGACGCTTTTTACCGTACCGTCATATACGCACGTAACGTAATCGCTATTTTGATAAAAAGCATAAGGTGCGGTGACGTCTGTTGCTATAATGCCTAAATTAGTTTGATAGGGTGTAAAATCGGTGCTACCTACTTCGATAATCACCTCTTGCGTGCCGTCGTAAACTCTTCTTACGTCCGCTTCTTCTATACTAACCTTTCTGCCCTTTGCATCGACGAAGGTAGCGTTGGTTATTACGGCATAAGTGCCGTTATTGATAATTTCGTAACTATCTAAAGTTACGGTCTCAGGCAATATCTCTACCGTATCGGTAAAGGTTGCACAAAGTCTTCCTGCTTGGTTATGAAGGTCTACTACGAGGTCGTAACTACCTACGTGAACGGGCTCTATCGCGCTACCGCCTTGTTCAAAACGATAGGTGGTGTAAAAATCGTGCAGGGTGTCTGCGCTAACGTTATACTCGGGCGTGATAACGCTACCGTCGTAGTAATACGCCGACTTAACAAGTTCAAAATTAAACTCGGTATATGCAAAATCGGTGTCTTCTACGCAAGTAACCGTGATATCGTCAAGATTAAAAACGAGCGCACCGTCTTCCTTATCTACACCGTCAACCTTGCCAAAATAAACCGTCCAATCGAGTTTAAGATACTCGGTACCTGCCTTTATATCAAGAGAAGCAGGCGACCAAGTCTTGCTATCGGCACCGTTGTCGAAGCAAATAGCTTCGTCCATAAAATAAAAATCTTCACCGTTGCTACTGCCGTATGCGGAAATAACGTGGGGTAAAGATTTTTCTTGTCTTGTGTAGTAATAAAATTGTAGTACGCCGTCTACCTTGAATGCGTCGGTCTTACTAGAAATAATGGACGCGGTGGTAGAATATTGTTCGTCGTAATTGGTATCTAAGAAGTAAGAAATAACGTTCTTACCAAGGAAAGTATCTAGGGTAAAATCGGGAGCGTTGTGATAAGTAGAAGTCGTCCACTCGGTATCAAAATCAGCGGTGTAATAATTAAGGGAATCGTCTGCGCCTTTTAGAGAAATTGCGCTTCCTTCTTGCTCGCTCACTACAACGGTAAGTCCGAGCATAATTATAAGTAGCGCCATAAGGATTGTTATCGCCACTTTCGCCTTAAAACTTCTTATCATATCCGCTTCTACCTCTAAAAATATTTATTAATAAATAATTAGCAAAAGTATTATAGCACACACGCGCGCAAATTACAATATCTTTTTTTGAAAATGTCGATTTTGCAGGTTGTGTTGCTATAGTAACGCGGATAAAATATCCATAATTTCGTACGGAGTACGATACATCATTTGCTGCAAGGCATACATCAGCGGTGGCGACCGCAGCGCAGTTGGGTTAATATATTTTTATCCTTAATTAGCGTAGCGGCATCATTAGTGCAACGGCATCATTAACGAAGTGGCATCATTAACATAGCATCATTAAAAAAAGCAGGTCTTCATCTGCTTTTTTTATCAACTAATTTTCGTTCGCTTTTTGCATAATTTCTTTAATCGTTTTGTTAAGTTGGGTAATCGTTCTATCAATTACGGGAGCCTTAACTTGCAATATTTGTTCTTTTTGACAGCCTAACATATCGTAGAACTCTCGCTCAGTGATCACCTTAAAATTGGGTTCGTTCTTTTGTCTATCGAGAGCGAGCGCTTGTCTATCTCTACCGTTAGTTACGTCGTTATCGAATACGATATAGTAGTCGCAGTGCATTACGCTACCGATGTACTTACCGCCTACTTTGTTAAGTTCGTACACTGCTCTTAGTGCAAAATTAATATCGTCGCGTTCAAAGGTAGAACACGCACAGAATTTTTTGCCGCAAAAAAGGTGGCTCGTCTTATTAAACTTCAAGCCTTTTGCAAAATTGTAGAGGGCGTTGCGCGTGACCGTTCTTATTATTTTGCGGTAGTTGTAGTCAGCTTTGGTGCCGTTGTAGATAACTTTACCGTCGGTGTTCTTGCCGCGGTTAGCAGGGAATTTTTCTATAAGTTCGGGTAGACTTACGTTAAGACTTTCGCAAACGCCTTTGGCAACAAGCATGCTTATCTCGGCATCGTCAACGCTCTTATGCAAAGTATATCCGTCGATATTTACACCGAGCTCGGCGATGATTTTTTCTAGGCTCATTTGTTCTTTTATCTTCTTGTAAGCGCGGTAAGCATCTTGGACGTCGAAGAATTCGTAATTAAAGTGCGGTAAAGAGTATCTAGTGCAAGCAATACGCAAATATCTAGCGTCGTTTACGTGCGAAAAGCCCATAATTATACGGTCTTTTTTTTCGAGCAATTCTTTGATAATAGCGTGTCTTTTTGTAAAATTGGGGTTGCTACAAAAAACTTCGGGTGGATATGCTAGAGTAATACCTTTATGTTTCTCGTCCTGTTGTTTTTTCTTGCTTCTTGCTTGGGTGCAAAAGGGCGCTTCGGGATTAATAAGCACGTCCTTTTTCTCTAAAATATTAAAATTCTCGTCGGTAAGGACGTATCCAAAGCTACAGATACTCTTACCTTCGCTTGCTTCTATGTCAAAAAATAAATAGTCCAAAATTTCGCCTTCTTCGTTTGTTCCTATCTATATTAGCACAATACGCACTTTAAGTCAATTTGGATAACTCTTTAACTTGCTTTTTCATACAAATAATTGACAATATCAAAAGATTTTCGTATACTATCTAAAAAATAGGTAATACATTTGTTCTCGAGGTATAAATGAAAAAGGCAATAATTGTAGCAGTATGCGTAGTAGTCGCTGTATCCGCTCTTCTTTTTAGTGCATGCACAGGTGGTGGCATTACGGTACAACAAGCTTGGGCAAGCAACGAAAGTCTAAACTATTCTATGTACGATAGCGAAGTAAACGGTGGTACGACTAAGGTAGGTAGCGTGAATATGGTAACTACCACTAACCTAACCGCGGAAGAAAAGGGCGCTTATCCTAAGGCTGATACCAAAGTTACGGTAAGTTTAACTCGTAACGGCGTATGTACTCTTGATACCACATTCTATACGAGAGTTCAAAACGTTATTAGCTTAAAGCGTACTTACGTTGACCTTCAAAACTGCGAGAACGATTACGTGCTCAATGCTCGTCACGACGGCAAGAATTACGTATACGATATCACCTATCCTAGTGCAAGCGATAAGAACACTTCGGGTAAAATCAACGTTGGTAACGCTAACTACACCGATAACGAATTTATTTACTTCTATATCCGTTGCTACGACGTAGCAAGCGTACCTTCTTCAATAAAGATTGCAGATCCATTCAATAATACTGCTTACGAAGTAGGCTGTACTTATCAAAGTGACTCCGCAACTGTAACGGTAGAAACCGACAAATTCGGCACTAACGTAATAAGCGCTAATTCGGTAACGGTAAGCAGAAACGAAAATCCCGTAGGTAGTGGACTCACCGTATACTACTTACCCGAAAATAAGGATTATTCTTACGGCGGTATATCGCTAATCAAGAGTGTAAAGCTCCCTGTAAAAATAGTAGAAAATAATATATCCTACGTGCTTAACGATTTCTCCGCAGGCAAATAATATTAAACTTTATCACAAATAAAAAGGCGTGTTATGATATATTCATGACACGCTTTTTAAGTGATGTTGATTTGCATTTATCTATTCTACTCGCATAACGTAGCAATTTCCGCGTTATTGGGTAATATTTCTTTTATCTCATAATTGGGGCTTAAATGGGTAAAAATGAACTTTGTATTTTTGAAGGTTTTTGCTAGATTTATGCCCTGTTCTACCGTCATGTGACCACCGCAAAAATCGGGACTTTGGGCGCAATCTGCAAGTACTATATCAACGTCGTTTATGATAGTATTGAGCTCGTCAAAATACGCGGTGTCGCCCGTATAGAAGAAGGTTTTTTCACCCTTTATTTTGATACCTAGCGTGGGTGCGCCGTGCTTCATACGATAAAAAGAAAACGTTCTACCTTTATATTCTATCGTATCTTTATAGCTGACGTTAATACAGTCAATTAATGGGTGATTAAATAGGATTTTGTAATACTCGGTGTCGCTAAATTCGGTGAAAACGGTGATTTTTTTGCCGATTGCGTCCAATAAATACCTAAAAGGAAGTAGGTCGGACGTGTGGTCAAAATGTAGGTGCGAAATAAAAATCGCGTCTAATTTCTTTATATCAAACTTACTTAAAAACTCAGAAAGCGTACCGCTACCCATATCGAGAAGCATTAAAAAGTCGTTGTCTTCTACTGCGTAACCGCTTAGGTTGCCGTTGTTAGTTGGATACGGCCCGTAATTACCTAAAATCGTTAATTTCATATCACCAAAGTCCTTTTATAAAATCGCTAATTTTGTCTGATTTTACGTTATCTTTTAACACGTTAAGAATGAGTATTCCACGCGATTTTGTGTAATTCTCGGTGAGAAAATCCGCGCTAATAACGTTGGCTTTTTCGAGATATTCTCTATGCGTGCCTAGTGCAGAAACGAGCGCGAGGTAGCGTTTGCCATAATAAATATCCGCTCTACGCGGTATGGTGATGGGCTTGGTAAATTCCGCTTTTATCGTGTGTTGGGAAGTTATCCAAAACTTGCCGCTTAAATCGTATTCAACGAAAAAGCCTACGGGATCGGATACAGTTAGTCCCTTCTTTTCGCTAAGTATATTGCGCCATGGGGTGAAAATATCGGTATCAACGCTATAGTTGTATTCGCCGTCGCGGTTGACAAGAATATAGCGCTTGCCTAATTCTTTCATGTCGCCTAGCGTAGCGCGTTGCAATTCTTTACGATTGTCGTAGGCGTAAAGAGAAGGCTCTAAATATTTAGCGATAAGCTCGTTGACTTTCGTCCTATCGGCAAAGAATTGATAACCTAAGTTACCTACCGATTTTTGCACCGGGTGTACGCCTATTTCTATAATAAAAAATTCTTCGCTCGTCATTATGATTTTTGCAAAATCTTTCAAGACTTCTTCGAGTTTTTCCCCTTTTGTAAGCCCTCGCGTAAGGACGATATTACCTTTTTCGTCGGTGTCGAGCATCAACTTAAAATATCTTGCTCCATATCTAAATTGGTCGTAAAAATCACCGTCTTGACAACGCTTTGATTCCTTAAAAGAATAGCTTTCGCAACCGTGTGCCGACGGGATAATTAAATCTATAATGCGCGCGTTATCGTCGCAATATTGCATCCACTTTTCGTAAATCATAAAATTACCTTCTTGCAAAAATTAATGACTCTACTATTATATTAATAGTAAAGCCTAATGTCAACCGAGTGGGGAATCTTACCCTATCTTACTTGCAAAACTTACGCGTGCTAGGTATAATATAAGTATGGAAAAGTTTTTTGAATTGAAAGAAAAATTGTTAGAAAAAGGCGCAAGCTTCGTTGGTTTTTCCGATATAAGCGACCTAAACTACGGTCAATATAAAGGTGCGATAACTATCGGTATAAAGCTCCTAGATAGTTATTTTGAAGAAGTAAAGAATATCTACGCGCCTACGTACGAATACTTCCATCACTACCGCACTGTTAACTTCGCGCTAGATCAACTTGCGCTATACGCGTCGCTCTATCTAGAAAAACTAGGCTACAAAGTAAAAATGGTGCCCGCTAGTCAATCGTCCGTACAAGATCCTTATAGCGGTGCTTTCCCTCACAAGACGGCGGCGGTAAAATCTAACAACGGCTTCATTGGTAAGAACGCACTATTTATTCACTACGAATACGGCAGTAAAGTTAGACTATGTACCGTACTTATTGATAAACCACTTACTCCAGATAGGGTTCCTAAAGATATAAGTTGTGGTACCTGTAATAAGTGTTACACTTCTTGCCCTGCTAACGCTATAAAAGGCAACGAATACGTAAGCGGTGCCGATAGAGATACTATCTTCGATGCGAAAAAATGCTCCGACCATATGAAAAAAGCCTACCGTGATATCGGTAGGGGCTCTGTGTGCGGTATATGTATCGCGGTGTGTCCGTTTAACAAACTTGGTTCTAACTAATACGTTTAATCTTTCTTTTCTTCTAGGTGATTGAGCGCTCTATTGAGAGCAACGGTGCTTTCTAAAAGTTCTTTGTAACTTCTCGCTCTATGAGATTTTTCTTCTTCTATAGCTTTGTTATGGATTAGTTCTGCTCTCTCTAAGTCGTCTTCTTTTACGATAAAATCGCTACTCAGTACCACTTGATTATCGTCTACTCTTACCGTGCCGTAGGACGCTACTCTATATTTTTCTTCACCATCAAAAATACGCACGGTACCCGGCGTTATGAAAAAGACGGCGCGTGCATGGTTGGGTAAAACCGTGTAGTTACCATCGGCAAGGCGAAAGGTAACTTGAGAAACCTGTTCGAAGATTTCTTCTTCGTTCGGGGTGATAAGTTTTAGTAAAATACTATTCTTCATATTCTTCTATTTCGCTTACGTCACCGATAAAGTAGAATTTACTTTCGGGTACGTGGTCGAGTTTTCCGTCTAAGATAGCAATACAGCTATCGATGGTTTTTTCTAGCGGTACGTATTTACCTTCCATGCCCGTGTAGTCTTGCGCAACGTGGAAAGGTTGGCTAAAGAATCTTATCAATTTACGCGCACGCATAACGGTCAATTTATCTTCGGGTTTTAATTCGTCCATACCCAAAATCGCTATGGTGTCTTGCAAATCGGTGTAACGTTGAAGAGTCTCGGTAACGCGTCTTGCAGTGGTATAATGCTTGCTTCCGACAATCTCTTCTTCCAAAATAGAACTTGACGATTGCAAGGGATCAATAGCAGGATATATACCTTGTTCTACTACCTTTCTCGAAAGGACGGTGGTTGCGTCAAGGTGAGTAAATAGCGTGCTGGGCGCAGGATCGGTTAAGTCGTCCGCGGGCACGTAGATAGCTTGGATAGACGTGATAGAACCGTTCTTAGTGCTTGATATTCTCTCTTCTAGTCTACCTAATTCGTTAGCTAGCGTGGGTTGGTAACCTACCGCACTAGGCATTCTACCTAATAGCGCGCTTATTTCGCTACCCGCTTGGATATATCTAAAAATATTATCAACGAAAAGTAGTACGTCTTGCTTGTTTACGTCACGGAAGTATTCCGCTAGCGTTAGTCCCGTAAAAGCAGCGCACATTCTCGCACCGGGGGACTCGTTCATTTGTCCGAAAACAAGGGAAGTATGTTTTAGCACTCCGCTACTTTCCATATCCTTAATCATTTCGTAGCCTTCTCTACTTCTTTCACCTACACCGGTAAAAATAGAATATCCACCGTGCTTGGTTGCTATATTGTAGATAAGTTCTAATATAAGGACGGTTTTGCCTACGCCTGCACCACCAAATAGACCTATCTTACCACCTTTTGCATAAGGAGTCAGTAGGTCGATAACTTTGATACCCGTTTCAAAAATCGTAGAATGTGGGTTTTGTTCTTCTAACGAAGGTGCGTCTTTGTAGATTGGATGCTTCTTACTGTCTATTTCACCTTTACCGTCAATAGGTAAACCGAGCGCGTTGATTACTCTTCCGAGCGTTGCTTCACCTACGGGAACTTTTAACGGTGAACCTGTAGTAACGACTTCCATACCCCTTCTTAGTCCGTCGGTGCTCTCAAGAGAAATACATCTTACTACGCCGTTAGCTCTATGCGCTTTTACTTCTAAATGTACCATTCTATCTTCGTCACGGCACAATACTAGTTCGTTCTGGTCGGGTAAGTGGTCGTTAAACTTTACGTCTACGACTGAACCTATTATTTGAGTGATTTTACCCGTATGCGTTCTGATCATAAGTGCTTTCCTCTTTTATTGATTTCTGCGTCGATAAGTTCGTTAGTGATAGTCTCTTGTCTTAAGTGGTTATAGGTGGCCGTTAGTTTTTCTGCTAATTCTTCACCATTCTTGGTGGCTTGTTGCATAGCTACCATACGCTTGAAGTTAACCGCTAGTCCGCTACTATTGAGCGCGTAGTATATCCTTGCCCAAATGTATTGTTCTAGGATACCGTCAACGTGTTTTTTGTCTACCAAAGTTTCGTTTTGCGTATCTTCCGTTTCTTCTAATTCTAGCGGTAATATTTTGCAAACGGTGGGATCTTGTGCTTGAGGTCCGTTGCTTTTGTCCACTTCCGTGTATATAACGTAGACTTCGTCAACTAATTTGTTAACGTACTCTTCTATAAGTCTTTTTGAAATATTAAGGGCGTCTTCTACTACGGGATTCTGCATGATGCTAGCGTAGCTTCCGTCCGTTTTTGTTCCGCGCCTAGCAAAATATTCTTTGCCGTATTCACCTATTACGAAAACTCTTACGTCTTCGTTTTGTTCTAGTATGCTATCTGCAAAACTGAGTAACTTGTAGTTGTAATCACCGCAAAGACCTTTGTCGCTACTGATGATAACGTAGGCTTTTTTGCCCGATCTTCTTTCGGTAAATACGCTTTTTTTGTCGCCGAGCAAAGAGAGAATATTTTTCATTTCTTCCAAAAAAGCGAGTGACGAATAGTATTTACGCTGTAGCTTATTCATTTTTGCAACCGACATCAGTTGCATTGCACGCGTAATTTTTATTGTCTCTTGTGCGCCTTGAAGACGTCTTTTTATCTCTTTGCCTTGCATATTTTATAGAGAAAGGTATTTTTTTAACGCGTTTTCTACAATGCTAGAATTGTTGTCCGTATAGTCGTTAGTCCTTTCTATCGCCTTAGTAATATTAGGATAGTTACTATTAAAATACGCTAAAAATCCGTCTAGCGTGCTTCTTACGTCTTTGACTGCAACGTCCTTTAATAAATCCTTCATCATTATATCTAACGTAATTACCATTTGTGCCATTGATAAAGGCTTGTGTTGACTTTGTTTCATTGCTTCGGTAAGTCTTTCGCCTTGTTCGATAACGGAAAGGGTGTTCTTGTCTACGTCCGAACCAAAGCGAGAGAAAAGTGCGGTTTCTCTATAGTGAGCAAGGGTAAGTCTAGTCTTGGACGCTACCTTACGCATAGCTTTTACTTGAGCGCTACCGCCTACACGGGATACCGACAAACCTACGTTGACCGCAGGGCGCATACCCGCGTTAAATAATTCTTCTTCTAGATATATTTGACCGTCCGTAATAGAAATAATGTTGGTGGGAATGTACGCCGAGATATCCCCTGCTAACGTTTCTACAATGGGAAGTGCGGTAAGGCTACCGCCACCTTTTGCTTTGGATAATTTTGCACTGCGTTCTAGAAGTCTAGAGTGGATAAAGAATACGTCGCCTGGGTACGCTTCTCTTCCCGAAGGACGTTTAAGCAATAACGATATCGTTCTGTATGCAACGGCGTGCTTAGTTAAATCGTCGTATACGATAAGGACGTCTTTACCTTTATACATAAAATATTCGGCAATAGCGGTGCCCGTATAAGGTGCAAGATATTGCATGGGCGCGCTTTGAGCAGAAGTAGATGCAACTACTACGGTATAGGGAAGCGCACCGCCGTTTTTTAACGTGTTGACGATTCTTGCAACGGTAGATGCTTTTTGTCCGATTGCTACGTAGACGCAAATTACCTCTTTACCCTTTTGGTTAAGGATAGCGTCTATTGCTATAGTCGTCTTACCCGTCTTCCTATCACCTATTATCAGTTCTCTTTGACCTTTGCCGATAGGTATCATGCTATCTATTGCTTTGATCCCCGTGTAGAGCGGTTCGGAAACCTTATCTCTATCCATAATTTCGGGTGCGGGGTATTCTACGTGACGGCGAGATTTACATTCGGGGGCTTTTTCTCCGTCAAGGGGTTCGCCTAGAGAATTAATTACCCTTCCTAAAAGTTCTTCCCCGACGGGTACGCTTACTATTTCGCCCGTGGTATAGACTAGCGCACGCGCGGGCACTACCGCTTCGTTAAGGACGATAGCACCTACGTTATCTTCTTCTAGGTTAAGAGCTAGGGCAAAATTACCGTTATCTAAACGCAAAAGTTCGTTACTTTTTACGTCTTGCAAACCTTCGACGGTGATTACTCCGTCGTTACTTGCGACTACTTGTCCTGCATCGAGCACGTTGATCGTCTTCTTGTAGCCTTTTATCTTCTGTCCTATATCTTTACCGATTAATTGATATTCGAGCATTTTTAATCTTTTTTGAGTTCTTCTTTTAAGCGTTTTAACTGTCCGTAAACGCTACCGTCGTAGACTTTTTTGCCGTCAAAAATAGTCATTCCGCCGATAAGAGCATCGTCTACAACGAAATTTACGGCAATATCCATGCCGTATTTCTTTTCTATCTTCGATATTAATTCTTCTTTTTGAGTGGGCGCAAGTTGTCTTGCGGTGGTTACGGTAATACTATTCATCGTCTTCCCATTCCTTAATTAAATCGTCGACGAGTTTGTTTTCGTCACCTAAAGTTATTTCTCTTTCTAGAATGTTGCCTGCAAGGTCTACCGCCATATCTACTATTTGGTCGCGCGTTGCTTCTATAGCGGACTGCTTGTAGCGTTCCGCTTCTTCGCGCGCTTCTTCTACGATTTGCTCCGCTCTTACGTTAGCTTCTGCAATGACGCGTTCGCAACTAAGTTCGGCTTCTTTTTTGACAAGTTGAATTTCTTCTTCTTTCTTCTTTATCTCTAATTGTGCTTCGTTAACTTGCTCTTCACATTCGCGCCTAATTACTTCTATCTCTTCGCGAGCAATATTGGCTTGGTCGCATTCTCTTGCTATCTCTTCTTGCCTTTTTTGCATGAACTTCTTGATAGGACGATACAAAAGGAAAGTAAGCCCTAACGCTAGGACTGCAAAATTAGCTAGATATAGAAGAATTTTTTGCCAACTAAGACCTAACGTCTCCAAAATGTTGGCACTAATTAGATAATCCATATTATTCTCCGCTTTTTTTACATTACTATAATCAATAGTGATACGATAAGTGCATAAATGATAGCAGTCTCTATAAATACAAGGCCCAAAATAAGGGTGGAACGGATTTTGCTATCCGCTTCGGGTTGTCTTGCGATACCTTCGATTGCTTTCATTACTACTAGTCCCATACAAACTGCACCTGCTACCGATGCTAGTGCGATAGCAATTCCTGCACCTAGTGCTGCCATTGATTCTACTGCAAGTAAAGATAACATATTATTTTCTCCTTAAAACAAAGTGTTTAATTTTTATTCGTTAGCTTGTTCTACCCCTTCTACTGCGGGCTGAACGGCTTTTTTTGATTTTTTCTTTTTCTTTTTTTCGTGCTTTTCGGACGCTTCACCATAGAACATGGTGGTAAGCAAGGTAAGAACGTAGGTCTGTACTATTGCGTGCATCAAGGTAAACATAACCGCTACGAAGATAGGAACGATAACCGTCTTAGATAGGAAATCGAATACTACGTAAACGAGTTCGGTAACGAGTACACCGCCTATGATGGCACCGAATAGACGGAAAGACATACTTAGCGGTAGAGAGAAATCTTTTAACACGTTAAGCGCACCTTTTGCTTTGTTGTGATAAATTCCGCCCGCCATAATTACGCCGTAACTTACTACGCCCATAACTAGGCAGGAATTTAGGTCGCCTAGAACGGCACGGAACCCTACTAATTCTATAAGGGTGCCGAAGAAGATATACATACCCGCGCTAAAAATGTAAGCACCGACGAAAGAGTTATGTTCGGGACTGTTGGTTTTTGCTAGTTTATCAAAAAAGCCCACTAACGTTTCTAGTGCTAGTTGGAACTTACCGGGGACTTTTTTGAAGCGCGGAATTACGAATATCCTTATAATAAGTGCTACGAAAAGTAAAAATGCGGTGACGAAAAGCGCAGAATAAAAAGACGGGCCTACGGGAATACCGAAAAAGTCAACGTCCGAAGGAAATAGCGCGTGGCGCATAAGGTCGCCTAAACTTCCGTCTGTAGATAACAATAATGCGTTAATCATTATACCGTACCTTCATAAGTGATAATACATAAGTATTATACCACTCCAATTTTCGTTTGTAAAGTATTTGATTTTTTTACGTTATACCTAATATTGACAATAGAAAATCACCTTATTTATATACAAATCGTTATTTTTGTGTTATAATACGCTTATGAAAAGATTTTTGCCCGTTTTTTTGGCGGTTATGGTAATATTAATTGCGTTGCTTACGTGTGCTTGCAGTGAAGCATACGCTATTTCTTTTGAAAAAAACGAGGTTACTATCGCCGTAGGTCAAACGGTAACACCCAAAGTAAAGGTATCACCTAGTAGCGCGCCTTATACTCTCACCGTCAATAACGACACTATCGCTAGCGTAGAAGGCACTAGCGTAAAGGGTTTGAAGGAAGGTATAACCACTATTACGGCGACAAGCGGTAAAAAATC
Source organism: Clostridia bacterium (assembly GCA_045535785.1). Classification (GTDB taxonomy): domain Bacteria; phylum Bacillota; class Clostridia; order Christensenellales; family DTU072; genus CAG-1782. Next base: position 2,873 of record JAZSMH010000047.1, on the reverse strand, counting down.
TACGACGGTGACGTTAATAGTAAGCGACGGTGACGGACCTACTATTGATAATCAAGGTAGGAATTATTATACTATCAATTATAATTTGAAAAATTACGCAGACCTAGGCTTTGAAAGCGGTCAAATATACACTCAACAACTAGCGGAGAATTCTTCGATATCATACCCTCTTCCTACGTATATAGGATATAGAGTGGACGGCTGGTACGTAGATTACGCTTGCACTCAAAAATACGACAAATCTATCCTCGTTACTAAATCGCTCAATCTCTATTGCGTAGCAACGCAACTTGAAAATCACTTCCTTGTAGACGAAGAAGGATATTTGGTTGGACTACTTTATCCTAAAATCCCACACACTGAGCTCACTTTCCCTGCGGAAGTTAGTGGTAAAACGGTAATTGGCGTTAAAGACGAGGCGTTCATGGGTGATACACTATTAGAAAGGGTTGTTATCCCTGCTAGCTACCAAAGAATAGGTGATTTTGCTTTTGCCGGCTGTACGAATTTGACTACCGTTGAGATAGAAAACGGTAGCGCGCTTAAAGAAATAGGCAAATATGCTTTTTGTCTAACGGCAACGGAAAATGAGGACGGTGAGTACGAGACGGACGATAACGCGTGCGTAAAACTTACTTCTATCAACCTACCCGACAGCGTAGAAACTATAGGTGCATTCGCTTTTGCATACTGCTCAAGTCTAGTGCTTAACGATATACCCTCTTCGTTAAAAGTTATCGACTACGGTGTATTCTTATCTACCAAAATCAATAACGTGGATCTATCTAACGTTACTGAAATAAAAGAGTATGCTTTTTATCAATGTTCGTTGCTTTCGGACGTAACTAACACCGCGAGCGTGGAATTTTGCGGAACGAACGCCTTTTACGATACCGCTATCTACAAAGAGCAAAGAAGTCAAAAAGTGATAGCTATCGACACGCTTATCGTTGGGCACAACCTTGCATTAAAAAATAGAAAGGTTTATCTTGACGAAAAAATAACTTATATTGCACCGAAAACCTTTGAAAGTGAAAAATTAAACGATATAAGCATATACATGCCCACTACGCACGAGGTAAAAATAGGCACCGATGCGTTCAACGACGATGCAACGGGCATATGTATAGTGGTACCGGAAAATCTTATCAGCGTATATAAGGAACAAAACCCGTCCTTTGCCGACTATTTTTGTTCGAAAGTAACGGTGGAAGTAAACGATGAAGAAGCACCTAACTTCGGTACGCATACGCTGTTAAAATTCTCGCCGACTAAATATTACTACGACTTATTCGAGAGAAAAACTAACTCGCAAGGGCTTATAAAGAGTCCTACCGTGATAGACTTTACCATGCTAACCTACGGTAACTACATAGAGAGAATTAATTCTTACGCAATTAATTTCGGTGAAAACGGCGGTAATCTTACCACCCTTAACGTAAACAAGGTAAAGAGTATCGGTATGCTAGGTATAAGCAACTGCTTAAAATTAACGAAAATTGATTTTTGTAACGCGGTATCTGTGGTAACGCTAGAAAGCAACAACTCTATACAGTTCTCTTCTCTTCATAAAGATTGCTTGATCTACGTAAAGCAAAGCGACTACGATTTCTTCCGTGACGCATACGACGGCGCAAACGCTACCGCTTATAACAAGTTGACGGCCGTTTAGTATCGTATTTAATATTTTTACAAAAATAAAACTGCGAAATAGTTCGCAGTTTTTTTCGTAGAAATTAAATACGTTGAAAGCTACTATTATAAAAACAGAGCAACGAGTTCTCTTATGCCTAGCACGAGAGCAAGTACTAATACGGTACCTATCATATAGACTACTAACGAGTGTTTGCCTACGTATGCTACGGGGATAAACGCCTTAAAAGGTTGTTCGTGCTTAGTAAGCGTTTTTCTCTCTCTATAGATATATTTACCCATAATTCCACCTAGCATGAACCAACCCATGTGTGGGAATAGCGGTTCAAAATTCTGCGGTGAGAGTTGGAAACCGTGCTTGTTGTACACAAGAAGTGCCATAATATCGTTGTTGATATACGCAAAATCTCTTGTAAAGTACATAAAGTAGAAGGTAAGACCTACGCAGATAATCAATATTGATAAACCTAGCCTTACCCACGTGGGGCATTTGATTAGGTCGAGTATCGCCCAAAAAACTACGCTAATAGTTACTACCGCAATTATGTTGAACATTAGGCTCGCTATAAAGAAGTCGGGGTTAATTAAGTGCAAAATCGCATATCCGCCCATAAATAGCGCGCAGAAGGATACCATTTTTATAACGCGCTTGACGCTACTCTTTGTAAAGCTACAACTCATACCCGACAAGTAACTAAATAAAAATAATCCGAAGGGCTGTATGCCTACTCTGAATGCACTTCTAGTGTATTCTACTATGCCGTCGCGGAGCATTTCGCCAAAAGCGGTGTTAAAATCAAATATCCCTAAACTTAAACCAAAAGTACAACAGTGGTCGATAGTTACGAATATCATAAGGATACCGCGTAAAATATCCAATTCCCAAATTCTCTTACGCGTGCCGTGGTTATAGCTAAACGCGCGCTTAACGAGTTTACCTAGCTTCGTCTTTGGTTTCTTCTTATTATCGTCTTCATACGTTGTGTAAATTTCCGTCATAACGTTATTATGTTACCACATATGTTAAATATTTGCAACTAGTAAACGCTTGGTGTCATATCGTAAAAAAAAACAACGCCTTTAGCGTGTTATCCTTAACGGAGAACACGCATCGAGATAAATCCCTCACGGGATTTTCGATATACGCCTGTGGCGTTCGATATGTGCCCTTGCACTCGATATGTTTGCTTCGCAAACGAGGGATTTATCTCATATCGAAT
>JAZSMH010000010.1:0-17257 GCA_045535785.1 Clostridia bacterium | reverse complement strand
GTTATCACAAGACAACGCATCATTAAAAATAGTCAATATTCTCTAAAATAATAAGTCGGAGGCCAAGCGGTCTTAGGAAGACAATTTCATCACACAACTCCTTGGCTCACAGAACGACATGGCTACGATCCGACTTTATTTTTTTTTCATAACTTTGTTGCGTAGCAACTACGTCACGTTATCACAAGACAACGCATCATTAAAAATAGTCAATATTCTCTAAAATAATGGTAAATAGTCCTTTCGTCTACAAATTAAGACAAGATTTTACTTAAATTTACATTTTTTGCACAAGGTGGGCGATTATGGGACATAACCGACTAAGGGATAGTGCTATTATATTCGTATATATTTGCATTACGAAAAAAATGCTCTATTTCGTTGACGGGGGTGAGAAAAATAATTAACAAACTAACGGTAAAAAAAGGCGCGATATTCGACTACGAAGAGATTGTTTGCAAAATGGAATGTAACGTCAATCTATTGCGCGAAAGAACGGAAGAGATAATTACAAAACTTTACGATAACGTAAAAGAAGATGAACTTAGGATAAAATATCACGATGAAGTGTCGGGCGAAGACCTGTTACTTTTCGTCAAGCGCGGTTATAGTTTTAGCGTAATGCAAATGTGGATACTAGAAGGGATTTGCAAGGAGTGCGACTACGACGAAAGAATGGAAACTAACGGCACTATTAAAGAATGGTTGGAGGTAGAGATAGAATAATTTACGACGAGCAAAAAATTTCAGAATTGTTAAAATCTTACAAAGAACGCAAAAAAATAGCTTTAGTGTGCGAAAAAAAGGACGAAGAAATCGAATTTTTGGATAAATGTATAAAGTCGCTAGAAGACTACGAGAAGGACTTAGTAGAGAAGGTGTGTATCGAGAATATATCCGTCCGCGCATATTCAAGGAATAGCGGTTTTTCACGCGATTTTATCACAAAACGCAAAAAATACCTACTAGAACTGATATCAAAATTTTTTAATATTATCTATGAAAAAAACGGAAATTAATTCCGTTTTTTTTTTCGTTAAAAACTGCCTAACGGCAAAGCGATATATTTGCTTTGCGTGGTGAAGTTTGCTCTAGCGAGCAAGTGAAGTTATCTTTGATAGTGAAGTTTTGTTTTGCAAACAAAGTTAAGGATAAAATATAACACGCATTATTATTTGTTTTGTAGACAACACCTAACCGACCAACTGCGCTGCAGGTCGCTCACCTGCCGCTCCACGCGTAGTGGTGCCACAGCGGCTCGCAACGGGTGCGTTGCACCAATGAAATTTGCGCCTTTGCGCAAGTGAAATCTACTTGCGTAGATGAAATTCGCTTTCGCGAGTGAAATTTGCAACTGAATTGCAAGTTATGGATATTGTTATATTATTTATCCATACTTCTTCACTCTTCACTATTACCTATTCACTAAAAAATAGCGTGCTATGGATACACCATAACACGCATTATTATTTGTTTTGTAGACAACACCTAACCGACCAACCGCGCTCCAGTCGCCACTCAACAAAAAACAGCGTGACAAGTAAAAACCTGTCACGCCTTATTTCTTTATATAGTAGACAACACCTAACCGACCAACTGCGCTCCGGTCGCCACCGAGGCATGCAAGGACACTCCTTGCCGCTCCACGCGTAGTGGTTAGTAAACACTTACGGTACAAAGCACTGCTATTGCTTTCTTTTCGCCCACTATCCCCATTTTTTCGGTGGTGGTGGCGTTGATAGATACCCTATCGGTAGTCAAAGTAAGTATTTCGGCAATTCTTTCTTGCATCTTTGGTATAACTGAAGCAAGACGCGGAGTCTGCGCCATGATAGTAACGCTTATATTGTTAATATTGACGTTGCATTTTTCTATGCGTTTTTTTACTTCGAGAAGAAGACCTACGCTATTTGCGTTTTTGTATTTTTCGTCGGTATCGGGGAAAAGTACGCCTATGTCGGGTAGGTTAGCGGAATTAAGTAGAGCGTCCATTATCGCGTGAATAACTACGTCACCGTCACTGTGTGCAATTAGGCCTACGTGGTTTGGAATAACGATACCGCCCAAAACTAGGGGATTATCCCCACCGAATACGTGCACATCGAATCCCGTACCAACACGCATGTTGTAGCCGAATACGTCCTCGTAAGCGGTTATTTTTTTGTTTTTTATTTCCCCTTCGATAAAGTATGGTTGACCGTAGATTTTTGCAAAAAGCTCGCTATCGTCGTAAGAAACGATATCCGCGCTATCGTATACGTTGGTTATCTGATCGCGTATAAATCCTTGCGGTGTTTGAAGTAACGCGTACTTACTTCTATCTACGTATTCGTATTTGCCGTTGTTTATCTCGCGCATACTGTCGATTACGGGTATATAGGGGATACAAGAGCCGTGTTTAACGGTGTTTTCCATAACCTTTTTAATAAGATTAAGAGAAACGAAAGGCCTTGCGCCGTCGTGAATAAGGACGTATTGCGAAGAGCAATATTTTAGTCCGTTTTTTACCGATTCACTGCGCGTTTTGCCACCGTTTACGCGGATAGCATTGCTAAAAATAGCGTTTTCGTCGTCGCTAACTACTATTATTTTTGATATTTTTTCGTGAGAAAACGCGCTCACCGTCTTAGCAAGCACCGTTTGAGTACCTAGTTTTGCCGTGAGTTTGTTAATCCCAGCGCGAGAACTTATTCCGTTAGCTACGATAATTACGTCGAACATAATGCAAAAATTCGGGCGTAAAAAGCCCGAATTGTTCCTTTTTTATAATATTTCGTATAGCATTTTACTGCTATTTTTGGGTACGTTGCCTTCGGGTACTTCAATAACGCGGAACGTTACCGCTTTGTCACCAAAAGCTACGCTTATTACGTCGCCCACCTTTACTTCTTTAGACGGCTTCGCTTCTTTTCCATTGACGGTTACACGCTCACCGCTACAAGCTTCGTTAGCAACCGTGCGCCTTTTTATTATGCGCGCCACTTTTAAGTACTTGTCTAGTCGCATTATTCTTCACTCGCTTCTACGCTCTCTGCGTTTTCCGTTTCCGTTGCTACGTTTTTCGCCTTCGGACTACGCATAATAACGAACTTACTCATTAAGAAGGAGATTACCCAAGATAATGCACCGCCAACCATTTTCGATACCGTACCTGCAACGAAATCGCTTATGCCGTTATCGATTTTTGCAGCAAGCATAGCGTCCATTATAGCAGCCTTAATAACACCGCAAAGAGCAGCGTTTGCTATTATAATAGCAATAACCATTACGGTATACATGATCGCCGACCATACTACGTTGTTGGTTGCGCGGAAAGTCTTCTTACGGTTAAGTATGAAAGTAAGTATTTGAGCAATCGTAGTGGAGATAAGGAATGCTAAGAATCCGCCTATACCACCGCTATTAGCCGCCGAGTAGTCGAATACGAACCACTTGAATTCTTCGGTAAATCCCGTCGCAGCGCATATCGCGTTGATGGAATAATAAGATATCATTTCTGCGGCAAAACATAGCATCGAGAAGAGCATAAAGAACACTACTTGACGAAAATCTTCGTGTTGTTCTAGATATTTGAAGAACTTCTTAATGATATTTTCTTTCTTTTCGGTAGCTACTTGATTTTCTTCAACGGCTACTTCTTTGCTTTCGTTTACGTTATTTTCGCTCATTTGTTTCTCCTAAAAAAGTAAAGTGGCGTTACTTTGACATTTTAACACGCACTTAGTACCTTTGTCAATAACGATTTTTTGTAAAATTTTACGCGCATATATGCGTACGAAAAAAATATTTATAAAAATAATATTTTTATGTAAAAAACGTTTGACAACGGTTGAACTCTAGGTTATAATGCTATACTGTCAAATAATATGCACTACTTTACCCATATCCCAATTATCGTCCTGATTTTGGGTAAGGGGGTATTTGCGCGTTTGACACAAAAATCGACTTTTTAGCATAAAAAGTGCGTTTTATAGACTATTTTTATAAGGAGCAATGCGATGTCTCAAAGAATTCACAAGATTAAGTGTGGCAAAACGGAAAGATGGACTTTTAGCAAAATCAAGCCCATTCTAGACATGCCCTATCTCATCGAGGTGCAAAAAGAAAGTTACGATGCTTTTATCCGCAATGGTATAAAAGAAGTTTTTGCTGACTTTTCACCCATCGTTGACCATAGCGGTAAGTTCGAATTAGAGTTTTTAAGTCACACTACCGACGGTCCCTGTAAGTACACTATCGACGAATGTAAAGAAAGAGATGCTACTTACACCTTCCCCCTCCACGTTACGGTTAGACTTACCGTAAAGGATACCGACGTAAAGACGGAAAAGAGTATCTTTATGGGCGATATTCCGAGAATGACGGACAAAGGCACCTTCATCATCAACGGTGCAGAACGTGTAGTCGTTTCACAACTTGGCCGTAGCCCTGGTGTTTACACCGTAGAAGAAAAGGACGAAAAGAGCGGACTAGTTCACTACAACACCACCATCATGCCTACTCGTGGCGCATGGTTGGAGTTCAAACAAGACAACAGCGGTATTTTGTCAGTTAGCGTTGACAAGAATCGTAAAATAACCGCTACCGTACTACTAAGAGCACTTGGTTACGGTACCAATGAACAACTTTGCGAATTGTTCGATAACGATCCTATGATCGTTGCTACTGCCAACAAAGACGGCGATATCAACAACACGCAATTAGCAAAATACGAACTTTATCGTCGTATTAAGCAAGGCGAAACTCCCACCGAGAACGGTGTAGAGATCCTTATCCGTAACATGTTCTTCGATGCAAGAAGATACGATATCCACCACGTAGGTAGATATAAGTACAACAAGAAGTTAAGTATTGCTAACAGAATTTATGGCAGAACTTCTTCTAGAGATATCATCACCGAAGACGGCGAAATCTTAGCTTCTAGCGGCGAAGTATTCGATATGGATACCGCTATCGCAGTTCAAAACGCTGGTATTAACGTAGTTTACCTTTCTACCGAGAAGGGCGACGGCACCGAATTTAAGGTTATCGGTAACAACACCGTTGACCTAGCAGGATATATCGACGTAGATCCCGCTACCTTAGGTATCAAAGAAAAGGTTTACTATCCCGTTTTGAAAGAAATCATCGACACTTGCGACGGAGATATGGAACTAATTAAGACCAATATCGTTGCTCGCAAAGAAGAACTCGTTGTTAACCACGTAACGGTAGACGATATCGTAGCAAGCGTTTCTTACAACCTTAACATGCGTTACGGCTTTACCCAATGTGACGACATCGACCACCTATCTAACCGTAGAGTACGTTCGGTTGGTGAACTACTTCACAACCAATTCCGTATCGGTATGGCAAGATTAGAGAAGATGGTAAAAGAGAGAATGAACAGCGTTCAAGATCCCTCCGACGTTACTCCTCAAAGCCTTATCAACATCCGTCCCGTATCTAGCGCAATTAGAGAATTCTTCGGAAGCAGCCAATTGTCGCAATTTATGGAACAACCCAACCCCATTGCAGAACTTACTCACAAGCGTAAACTTTCCGCACTCGGACCTGGCGGTTTGAATAGAGAAAGAGCAGGCTTCGAAGTTCGTGACGTTCACCACTCGCACTATGGTAGAATGTGTCCTATCGAAACGCCTGAAGGCCAAAACATCGGTCTTATCACTTCTTTAAGTTCTTACGCAAAGATCAACGAATACGGCTTTATCGAAGCTCCTTACCGTAAAGTTGACAAAGAAACCATGACGGTTACCGACGAAGTAAGATACCTTACTGCAGACGAAGAAGATAACTACGTTGTAGCGCAAGCTAACGAACCTCTTGACGAGAACAATAGATTTATTAATAAGCGTGTTATCTGCCGTCATAGAGAAGACATAAAAGAATATCCCGCATCTAGCGTTGACTTCATGGACGTAGATCCCAAACAATTAGTTTCGGTTGCAGCAAGCTTGATTCCTTTCTTAGAGAACGACGACGCTAACCGTGCATTGATGGGTAGTAACATGCAACGTCAAGCAGTACCGCTACTCCGTCCCGAAGCACCTATCGTAGGTACCGGTATGGAACATAAAGTAGCATACGACAGCGGTGTTTGCGTTATCGCTAAGAACAGTGGTATCGTTAAGAGCGTAACCGCAGACGAAATCGTAGTTACCACCGACGACGGTGAAGAAGACGTTTACGAACTTCTTAAGTTCAAACGTAGTAACCAAGATACTTGCGTTAACCAAAAGCCCATCGTTAGTAAGAACGATAGAGTATTAGCAGGCGACGTACTTAGCGACGGTCCCGCTACCAAGAATGGCGAACTCGCTCTTGGCCGTAACGTACTTATCGGCTTCATGACTTGGGAAGGTTACAACTACGAAGACGCTATCCTTATTAGTGAAGAACTAGTTAAACACGACTTGTTCACCACTATCCATATTGAAGAACACGAAATCGAAGCTAGAGATACCAAGCTCGGCGAAGAGAACATCACCCGCGATATTCCTAACGTAAGCGACGATCTACTCAAGAACCTTGACGAAGAAGGTATCGTAATGATCGGTGCAGAAGTTAAGAGTGGCGATTACCTAGTAGGTAAGGTTACTCCTAAGGGCGAAACCGAACTTACCCCTGAAGAAAGACTACTTAGAGCTATCTTCGGTGAAAAGAGTAGAGAAGTTAGAGACGTAAGCTTGAAGGTTCCTCACGGTGGCGACGGTATCGTAGTAGGCGTTAAGATCCTTACTAGAGAAAACAAAGACGAACTTGCTCCCGGCGTTAACAAGCTAATCAGAGTTTATATCGCTCAAAAGAGAAAGATAAGCGTAGGCGACAAGATGGCAGGACGTCACGGTAACAAGGGTGTTATTTCTAGAGTATTACCCAAAGAAGACATGCCTTTCTTACCCGATGGTACCCCACTACAAATCGTTCTTAACCCCCTAGGCGTTCCTAGCCGTATGAACATCGGTCAGGTATTAGAAGTGCACCTAGGTATGGTCGCTAACTTGATGGGTTACAAAGTAGCTACTCCCGTATTCGACGGTGCTAGCGAAGAAGACATCAAAGAATTGTTCTTAGAGAACGGTCTTGCTAAATACGACGAGAACGGCAACGCATTCGTTGACGGTAAATTCCAACTATTCGATGGTAGAACGGGTGAACCTTTCGAGAACGAAGTAACCGTTGGTTATATGTACATGCTTAAGCTCAACCACTTAGTTGACGACAAGATCCACGCAAGAAGCACCGGTCCTTACAGCTTAGTTACCCAACAACCTCTCGGCGGTAAAGCTCAATTCGGTGGACAACGTTTCGGTGAAATGGAAGTTTGGGCTCTCGAAGCATACGGTGCAAGCCACATTTTGCAAGAAATCATTACCGTTAAGTCGGACGATATCGTAGGTAGACAAAAGATATTCGATAGCATTATCAAGGCTAACGTTACTACCGAGCCCGGTATACCCGAAGCGTTCAAAGTATTGAAGAAAGAAATCCAAGCTCTCGGACTAGAAATTAAATTATTTACCGACGAGAACGAAGAAATCAAACTTCCCGAAATGTACGAAGACGAAAAAGAAGTCGCAAGAAGACCTATCCGTCCTGCGAAGGAAGAGGTTCAAGAAGTTGACCTTGGATTTGAAATTGACAGCGACACGTTGAGCGAAAAAACTCTTGTTGAAGATACCGAAGACGTACTCACTCTTGACGACGACGATATCTTGGGCGGTAGCACTCTTAATCATATGGAACGTGACCTGTTCGACTATGGCGACGAATTTGACGAAGCAGACGTTCTAGGTGAGGACGAAGACGACGAATTCGATCTCAACGATATCATGGGCGCAATTGAAGTAGACGACAGCATGAGCGATGCGGATTTACTCCACGACACTTTTGATAATGACGACGAAATATAAGAGGTGAGATATGATAGAGATTAACAATTTTGATTCAATACAAATAAGCATAGCATCTCCCGAAAAAATTAGAGAATGGTCACACGGCGAGGTTACCAAGCCCGAGACTATCAATTACAGAACGCAAAAGCCCGAAAAGGACGGTTTGTTCTGCGAAAGAATTTTCGGACCAACCAAAGACTACGAATGTCATTGTGGCAAATATAAGAGAGTAAGATACAAGGGCGTTACTTGCGATAAGTGCGGAGTAGAACTCACCAAAGCAAAAGTACGTCGTGAAAGAATGGGACATATCGAACTAGCAGCTCCCGTTACCCATATATGGTATTTTAGAGGCGTTCCTAGCCGTATCAGTACCATACTTAACATGAGCCCCAAGCAAGTAGAGAAGGTTATCTACTTCGGCGCAGTAGTAGTTCTTGATCCAGGTAGAACTAACTTCCACAAGAAGCAAGTTATCCAAGACGAAGAATATCGTAACGCTATCGAAGAATTCGGTCCTAACTGCTGCAAAGTAGGCATGGGCGCAGAAAGCTTAAAGACACTTTTGCAAGAAATCGATATCGAAGCAGAAAGAGCAGAATTAAAGCAACAACTAGCAGATGCGCAAGGACTTAAGAAGATAAGAATAGCTAAGAGACTAGAGATAGTAGAAGCATTCTATAAGTCGGGTAACAAACCCGAATGGATGGTACTAGACGTACTACCCGTTCTTCCTCCCGACCTACGTCCTATGGTACCCCTAGACGGTGGTAGATTTGCAGCAAGCGACCTTAACGAACTTTATAGACGTGTTATTAACCGTAACAACCGTCTAAAGAAGATGATCGAAGAGAACGCTCCCGAAATCGTTGTTCGTAACGAGAAGAGAATGCTTCAAGAAGCAGTTGATTCCCTTATCGATAACGGTAGACACGGCAAGCCCATCACTGGCGCAGGCAATAGACAACTCAAGTGTCTATCCGAACTCCTCCGTGGTAAGAACGGTCGTTTCCGTCAAAACCTACTCGGTAAGCGTGTAGACTACTCCGGACGTTCGGTTATCGTTGTTGGCCCTGAACTTAAGATGTACCAATGCGGTCTTCCTAAGGAAATGGCTCTAGAACTCTTCAAGCCCTTCATTTATCAAAAACTTCAAGAGAAAGAAATTTGCCATAACATAAAGAGCGCAAAGAGAGCAGTAGATAGAGTTAGACCTGAAGTTTGGGACGTATTAGAAGAAGTAATCAAAGATCATCCCGTACTACTCAACCGTGCACCTACGTTGCATAGACTTGGTATCCAAGCATTCGAACCCGTACTAGTAGAAGGTAGAGCAATCAAGTTACATCCTCTAGTTTGTACCGCGTTCAACGCAGACTTCGACGGCGACCAAATGGCAGTACACGTACCTTTGAGCATCGAAGCACAAGCAGAAGCAAGAATACTTATGCTCGCAAGCAACAATATCTTGAAGCTAAGTGATGGTAAGCCTATCGTTACGCCTACCCAAGACATGGTACTCGGTGCATATTATCTAACTTTCGAAAAGAGCGAAAAGCCTACCGAAAAAGAAGATATAGCAAAACTTCGTATATTCAAAGACGCTGACGAAGCTAAGATGGCTTACCAATTGAAGCAAATCAAACTTCAAGATTGGATAAGAGTAAGAATGCGTAAAGAAATCGACGGCGTTGTTTATCAACACGTTATCGTTACCACCGTTGGTAAGATTATCTTTAACGAAGCTATTCCTCAAGACCTCGGTTTCGTAAAACGTGACACCGCTGAAGAAAAGGTTCAATTAGAAATCAACTTCGTTATCAAGAAGAAGACTCTAGGCCAAATCGTAGAAAAGTGCTTTAAGCTAAAGGGCGCAACCGAAGTATCGGTAGTTCTTGACAAAATCAAGGCTCTCGGCTACAAGTACAGCACTATTGGCGCTATCACCACTAGCGTATTCGATATGAAGATCTCCGACAACAAGAAGAAGATCATCGAAGACGCAGAAAAGGCAGTATTAGAGATCGAGAAGAAGTTCAAGCGCGGTCTTGCTACCGAAGAAGATAGATACAACGAGGTTATTGCTATTTGGAGCAAAACTACCGAAGACGTTGCTAACGATTTAAAGCGTAACTTCGAACAAAACGACAAGACCAATCCTATCTGGATGATCACCGACTCAGGCGCTCGTGGTAGCATGAACCAAATTAAGCAGTTGTCCGGTATGCGTGGTCTAATGGCGGATCCTACTGGTAAAACTATAGAAATCCCCGTTAAGTCATCGTTTAGGGAAGGCCTTACCGTTCTAGAATACTTCATCAGCTCGCACGGTGCTAGAAAGGGTGGAGCGGATACCGCACTTAAGACGGCAGACTCTGGTTATCTAACAAGACGTCTAGTTGACGTAAGCCAAGACATCATTATTAATAAGGAAGATTGTGGCGACGTTAAGGGTACCGAAGTTAAAGATTTAGTTGGCGCAGAAGGCAAGATTATCGAACCTTTAGCAGACAGAATCGTTGGTAGATTCGTTGTAGAAGATATCGTTAATCCTACCACGGGAGAAATCCTCGTAGGTAAGGGCGAAATGATAAGAGAAGACAAGGTTGACGCAATAATCAACGCAGGCATCACTTCCGTAAGAATTAGAAACGTACTATCTTGTAAGTGCAAGCACGGTATCTGTGCAAAATGTTACGGTGCTAACATGAGTAGCGGTAACCCCGTAAAACTCGGCGAAGCAGTTGGTATCATCGCAGCACAATCAATCGGTGAACCCGGTACACAGCTTACGATGAGAACCTTCCACACCGGTGGTGTTGCATCTAGTGCCGACATTACACAAGGTTTACCCGTGTCGTAGAACTTGTTGAAGCTCGTAAACCGAAGGGTGAAGCAACCGTAGCAGATATCAACGGTACCATCAAGATTGAAGAAAGCGACGACGCTAATATCAGAAAAGTTACCGTTATCGGCGACGAAGCAGGTCTAGCATTAACCTACAAGATTCCTGTAGAGAAGAGACTTACCGTTGTTGACGGACAAAGAGTTAGTGCAGGCGATCCTATCCACGTAGGTAACGTTAACCCTCACGACATCTTAAGAACTAAAGGTGTCATCGGCGTACAAGACCTTATCATTAGAGAAATTCAAAGCGCATATCGTGAAAGCGCAGGCGTTCAAATTAACGATAAGCACATAGAAGTTATTATTCGTAAGATGCTTCGCAAGGTTAAGATCAGCAATCCTAACGATACCGACCTTATCCTTAACGAACTAGTTGACCTTTCTACTCTAGAAGAAGCTAACGAAGCAGCACTAGAAGCAGGTGGAATGCCCGCTACCGCACAAAGAGTACTACTCGGTGTAAGCAAAGCAGCATTAGCTACCGAAAGCTTCTTGAGCGCAGCAAGCTTCCAAGAAACTGCAAGAGTTCTTACCGACGCAGCTATTAAGAGTAAAACCGATAGCCTAATCGGTTTGAAAGAAAACGTAATCATTGGTAAACTTATCCCTGCAGGTACGGGTATGAAGCGTTACACCAACGTAAGACTCGAGAATCCTCTTAACGATAAAGCCGACGTAGACGAAGTAGAAATACCTACTTTCGAAGAAGACGATATTGATTAATAACTAACGTTAAAAAATATGGTGGGGCTATAATTAATTAGCCCCATTATATATATTAGGAGAAATTATGAATAGATTTTTTACTAGCGAAAGCGTAACCGAAGGACATCCGGATAAAGTATGTGATAGAATAAGCGATAGCGTATTAGATGCAATTTTAGAACAAGATCCTAGCGCACGCGTTGCTTGTGAATGTAGTTGTACCGAGAACTTCTTGCTCGTTATGGGCGAAATCACCACCACGGCAAAAATTGACGTAGAGGATATCGCGCGTAAAGCGATTGCCGACATCGGATACAATAAGGACGAATACGGCTTCAATGCCGACACCGTAGAAATAAAACTTCTTCTTAACACCCAATCACCCGATATAGCTATGGGTGTTGATAGCAGTATCGAGCATAAAGACACCGCCGACGACTTTGATAGAATAGGAGCAGGCGACCAAGGTTTGATGTTCGGGTATGCAGGTAAAGAAACGGAAGAACTTATGCCCCTTGCTATTTCACTTTCGCATAAACTATGCCAAAAACTAAGTTTGGTACGCAAAAGTGGTGAGTTAGGATACCTAAGACCAGATGGTAAAGCTCAAGTTACCGTAGAATACAATGAAGACAACGTACCCTTTAGAGTGGATACCGTAGTAGTTAGTACCCAACACGATGGTGACGTAGCTATTGAAGAATTAAGGAAAGATATCCTATCTTACGTTATTCTTCCCACTATAGACAAAGCTCTTATAGACGAGAATACCAAGTTCTTCATCAACCCTACGGGTAGATTTATCGTAGGTGGACCTAAGGGTGATAGTGGACTAACGGGAAGAAAGATTATCGTAGACACCTACGGTGGATACGTGCCCCACGGTGGTGGCGCGTTCAGCGGTAAGGATCCTACTAAGGTTGACCGTAGCGCAACTTACTATACTAGATACGTAGCGAAGAACTTAGTTGCAAGCGGACTATGTGATAGAGCGGATTTACAAGTAGCATACGCTATCGGTAAAGCACAACCCGTATCTATTGACGTTAACACCCACGGTACAGGCAAACTAAGCGACGAACAAATCACCGCTATCGTTAAGAAGGTGTTTGACTTCAGACCTTTAGCGATTATCACTAATTTGAAACTTAACCGTCCCCAATATAAAGCTACTTCCGCTTACGGACACTTTGGAAGAAGCGAATTCAGTTGGGAACGTCTAGACAAAGTGGAGGAATTAAAAAGTTATCTTTAATGCAAACCTTTAGTGGTAAAGTTGGAGAAATAATTTATACCAATGAAGAGAACGGTTATACCGTTTTGGTATTTGAAGCCGAGGACAGATATTTTACTGCCGTCGGCATTTTTCCACTTCTTGGAGAAGGTGAACTGTTAAAAATAACGGGCGAATTCAAACCTAACAAAAAATACGGTGAGCAATTCGTTGTTAGCGAAGTTAATTACGAATACCCAAAAGATTTACAAAGCGTGTATTTATATTTAAGCAGCGGACTTTTTAAGGGAATAGGTCTGAAGCTCGCTAGCCAAATAGTAGATTACTTCGGTATGAAAACCCTTGACGTAATCGAGAACAACCCCGAAAAACTCATTCAAGTATCGGGTATCGGTAGCAAAAAGCTTCGCGAAATAATCAACTCTTATAACGAAACGCGCCTAATGAAAGAGAGCATTCTCTTTTTACAAAAGTTCGACGTAAGTATGAATCTTGCTATGAAGATTTATCGTAAATACGGGGACTACACGCGCTCTATAATGGAGAAAAACCCCTATATTTTGGTGGAAGACATAGACGGCGTAGGATTTATCACCGCCGACAAAATTGCACTAAAAATGGGACTTCCTACCGATGGTGAGTTTAGAATAAGAGCAGGGCTTATTCACACCCTTAACGACTACGGCGCAAAATGGGGACACACCTGCCTTGATGAAGAAACTTTATTGAAAGAAACTTGCAAGATTCTTAATCTAAATGAAGACGTAGTAAGACCTGTCTATGATATTGATTTTCAGTTAAAACGCGAAAAAGTAGATGACGTTACGTTAGTTGCTACCAGCCTAAATTACGCTACTGAGAACGGAATTGCAGCTAAATTACTTAAGCTCAATTATTCGGTAGATATCAACGATTTTAACGCGGAGCAAGAGATAGAAATTTTCGAAAGACAGACGAATATTATACTTGATGAAAATCAAAAAAACGCGGTAAAAAGTGTATTTGATAATGCGGTAACCGTTATCACGGGCGGACCGGGCACGGGCAAAACTACGCTCATAAAATGCGTTGTTAATATCATTAAGAATCGCGGCAAACGCCCTATGCTATGCGCACCTACGGGTAGAGCAAGCAAGCGTATGATGCAAGCAACGGGCGAAGAAGCTAAGACTATTCACCGCACGCTTTCTATAGAAAATAGTAACCTTAACGCGTGCTATAACGAAAATGCCCCACTTCCAGTCGACGTACTTATCGTAGACGAAATAAGTATGGCGGATATTTATATCTTCAACGCACTTTTGAAAGCTATCCCGCTAGGCGCACGACTAGTGCTAGTAGGGGATAAGGATCAATTACCTAGCGTTGCTTGCGGTAACATTTTGTCCGACGTAATAGGTAGTGGACTTATCAATACCGTTTATTTAACGGACGTATATAGACAGGATGCAGGTAGCGCGATAGTAAGTAACGCGCATAGAATTAACAAAGGCCTTATGCCCGTGGTTAAAGGAACCAAGGACTTCTTCTTAGACACAAAGAATACTGCTTCAGGTATCCAAAGCGCGGTATTAAGTATGATAAAGACAAGAATACCAAAATTCTTAGACGTATCTCAAGACGATATACAAGTGCTTACGCCTATTAAGAAAACCGAAGTGGGCGTAGAAGTGCTTAACGGACTTTTGCAAACCGAACTCAATTCAGGTTCGGAAGGTTTTACCTACAAAGATACCATTTTTAAGAAAGGCGATAGAGTTATGCAGATCGTCAATAACTACCGCACCGAGTGGACGGAAAAATATTCGGGCAACAAAGGCGAAGGCGTATTTAACGGCGATATAGGTAGAGTAGTAGATATAGAAAAAGAGCGCATTATCGTTGAATACGACGATGGCAAATTAGTTATCTACGATAAAGAAAATCTAGACGAACTTACTTTGGCATATTGCATTAGCGTGCATAAGTCGCAAGGTAGCGAATTCCCCGTAGTAATACTCGTGTTGAGTAGACCTATCCCCATGCTACTTACCCGTAACCTTATCTATACCGCGGTTACTCGTGCAAAAAAAATGGTGGTTATTATAGGCGAAGAGAGCACTTTGCAGTACGCAGTTAATAACACGTATACTGCAAAAAGGTATTCATTACTAAAACATTTTTTATTAAAAAATAAGACGAAAATAGACGTTTTGTGGGGTAGAGTTGATTTCTAAAATTAAACAATTTTTCCAAAAATTACCCGAATATTTCTATCCACACTATAGTTGTTTTTGTTGTGGAAAAGAACTTTTTGATAACGATGGAAGCAACCTTTGTTCTAAGTGTAAAGAGCAAATTTTTCCGCTAGAGAATACCTTTTCTACTTACGGCAATTTACCCACCTATTCATATTGTCACTACGACGGACTTGCACGGAGCATCGTACTTGACGCAAAAGATAACGGCAAGCCTTATTTTGCTCACCTTATGGCACACTTTATGGCAAAGGTTATCGTTGACAATAATTTAGAATTCGATTTCATAACCTACGTACCTACGGGCAAGAAGAATTATCGTAAGCGCGGTTACGACTATATAAAAATCCTAGCTAAGACTTTAAGTAAATTAGTTGATTCCACAGTAGTCACCACGTTGACAAAAGGTATAGACGTAGTAGACCAAACGCTCGTTCCAAGACAAGATAGGTATAAGAACGTAAATAATTCCTTCGTCATAAATCAAAAAGTAGACGTAAAGGATAAGAAAATTCT
This sequence comes from Clostridia bacterium, assembly GCA_045535785.1. Taxonomy (GTDB): domain Bacteria; phylum Bacillota; class Clostridia; order Christensenellales; family DTU072; genus CAG-1782. The sequence continues at coordinate 1,763 of JAZSMH010000010.1, read as the reverse complement.
CATTCTAGACGATATAGTAACTTCGGGCGCAACATTAAATACTTGCGCGCAAGAACTTATTAAATGCGGTGCCTATTCCGTTACCGCACTTACCTTTTCGCGTGCCGTTGCAAGGAAAGAAAAACACGAAACGACAACGTAAGCGACGTTTGACAAAATTTAATCAAAGTTTTTCATTAATAACAATTCTATTCAAAAACACTATATATTGACAGTATATATAGTATGTGTTATGCTAAATAAAAAGGGGAAATAGGGGTTAAAGTATGAAAAAATTCTCTCGTTTTGATATAAAAAGAACGCTCGTTGTATTTATTTTGCTAGCGATTTTAGTTTTTTCCTTTTCGGGATGCTCTTTAATTAAAGGCGACAAATTAGCTTCACCCGATAATGCTCACGCATTTACGCGTAGAGAAAAACTTGATGAGAATTTTTCAAAAAGCGTAGAAAATTTCGCTTCTAATTTAACTTACGCAACTTACAAAAAATTCGGTGGCGATAATTTTACCATTTCACCCGTATCGGTATATATGGCACTCGCCCTTGCTTCCGCTTGCGCCGATGGTAATACTAAGTTAGAAATTCTATCCGCGCTCGGCACCGACTATGACACTCTTTGCGACTACGCAGGAATTCTTTATCGCAATATCAATATCGTCAATAACGTAACGGATGATTATGGCAAGAAAAAAGAACAAGGCGAAGTAAAATTCACCAATTCAATTTGGGTAGATAACGATTTTTCGCCTAATATGTCTACTATGGAAGAACTAGCCAAAGACTTCTATTGCTATTCTTTTGCTACCGATTTTGCTAGTGAAAAGGGAAGCAATGCTATCCGTAATTTTGTAAAAGAACAAACCAATGGCAAAATCGACCAACCCTTTATATTTAGCCCGCAGACGATTTTTGCCTTAGTCAATACTCTCTACCTAAAGGACGTTTGGAATGAATATGGTAACGATTTAATGATGACCAACAAAGCCTACGAATTCAAAGGTGCTACGACGAAAAAAGAAAAATTCTTACAATCGTACTATATTTTAGGTAAAGCATATCAAGGGGAAGATTTTACTTCTTTCTATACGCGCACCGAGAATGGTTATAAGATAAAATTCATTTTACCTAACGAGGGAGTTAGCGTAGAAGACGTATTTACCGCGGAAAAAATAAGCGAAGCTAACGCCGTTAGTAATTATCAAGGAATTGACGAAGAGCAAAGAATAGAATATTACACTCGTTGTCTTTTCCCCGAATTTAGTGCAAAATTCGATAACGACTTAATTAAGGTACTGAGAGAAAGTTTTGGAATTAACGATTTATTCAATCCCGATACTTGTGATTTGTCTAAGATAAGCAACGTACCTGCGTATGCAGACCAAGTAAAGCACGTCGCTAAACTTGACGTAACCAAGGAGGGTATCGAAGGTGCCGCTGTTACCATTATATCTAACAAAGCAACTTCTCCCGGACCGCGACCTTACGAAAAAGTCTATCAAGATTTTTTAATCGATAGACCGTTTGGATTCATTCTCACCGACGTTTACGGCACCACGCTATTTTCGGGAGTGATCAAAAACGTATAAAAATAAAAAACACGCGAATAAAAACAAAGCCGAGCATTTAGCGTGTTATCCTTAACGGAGAACACGCATCGAGATAAATCCCTCACGGGATTTTCGATATACGCCTGTGGCGTTCGATATGTGCCCTTGCACTCGATATGTTTGCTTCGCAAACGAGGGATTTATCTCATATCGAAT
>JAZSMH010000005.1:0-4439 GCA_045535785.1 Clostridia bacterium | reverse complement strand
CCATTTGATAAAAAATATTATCAAAATAATACCCCTTATTCTTAAAACGTTTTTACTCCTTGACCGTTCTTACTATAAGGCGGTTAATTCCTATAAAGATAACTACAAATACCTTACTTCCTACGACTTTTGGAATAGTTATCTTTTTAGTGATAATCTATCAAAAACCGTACCTACGTTAGAAAGCAAAATGCCGTTAAAAAAATTACTTACGTTACTATCTTATTATCTAGCGCGATTTATTCTTAAGTTACTACCGATAAGGATAGATAAGTATAGAATTGCCTTCTACATCCGCGGTCGCAAAGGCTTCTGCGATAACCCAAAATACCTTATGAATAAATTAATATCTACGTATAAAGATAAGTACGATATATATTGGATAACGGACGATATTCTATCTTGTCAAGAATTACCTAATATCAGAGTTAAGGTTATCAAGAATAGAACATACGAGCACCTAAAAGCGCAACTTTCGTCAAAGTTCGTCATCTATAACGATTATCTGCCCGCCTATATACCTAAGAAGAAAAATCAAATTTATATTAACCTTTGGCACGGTGGAATTAATTATAAGAATATCGGTTTTGACTACCTACAAGATAAGTCGCACTTTAACAAAATACGTTTTAGATTGCGTAATCCCGAACCCAGCTATATGGTGTCGGGGAGCGAATTTTTTACTAGCAATACTGCACGCGCGTTTAACTACGAAGAGAGTGTTTTTCTTCCTTGTGGTTTACCGCGTAACGATATCTTTTTCGACAAAAGTTTGGTAGCGAAGATATCAAAAGAAGTAAAAGACTATTACGGGGTGTCTAATAAAAAAATAGCACTTTATGCGCCTACTTTTAGAATAGGTTTTTCCGCAACGATTCACGGGCTTAAGGTCGACGAAGTTTTGTCGGCACTTTCAAAAAAATTCGGCGGTGAATGGGTACTATTTTACCGAGCTCACGGCTTCGTTAAGTCTATGTTAGATATAAAGAATGAGAATATTATCGACGTATCTTCTTACCCCGACGTGCAAGAATTATTGACGGCATCTTTAGCTATAATTACCGATTATTCTTCAATATCATGGGATGCAAGTTTTTTAGATTTACCCATATTTTTGTATACACCCGATATTGACGATTATAGAGAGTTCGAGCGCAATTTTGCATACCCAATAGAAGACCTTCCTTACCCGCTTGCAAAAAGTAACAAAGAGTTAATCGCTAATATAAATAGTTTTGATTATGGTAAGTACAGGAATAAGTTAAAAGCCCACCACGATAAGGCAGGCTCTTATGAGAATGCTAGTTCGTCGATTTTTTTATCAAGTCTTATCGACTCACTAACGGAAAAATAAGGAGAACAAAAGTTATGAAAAGAGTTATTACTTACGGGACGTTCGATCTATTCCACTACGGCCACGCCAATTTTCTACGCAAGGCGCGTCAATACGGCGATTACCTAATAGTAGGGCTTTCTACAGACGAGTTTAATTTGCAAAAAGGTAAAGTTAGCGTTTTCCCTTTTGCTCAGCGCAAGATAATTTTAGAATCTATCCGCTACGTCGATAAGGTGATAGAAGAAAACTCTTGGGAACAAAAACCGTCCGATATTTTTAAGCACGACGTTGACGTCTTTATAATGGGTGACGACTGGCAAGGTAAATTCGACTTTCTTGATTTGTATTGCAAAGTAATCTACTTACCGCGCACCGAGAATATTTCTTCGTCGCGTATAAAAAGAGAATTACAGTTACACTAATTACCAAACGAAAGAAGTCAAAGCACGTATAACGTCACTAGCGGAATGAAAATCTCTCTTGTCGAAGAAAAATCTATTCTTTCTATCTTCACTTTGAGTGAAAATCACGAACGCATTACCATCTTCTCTAACGTCTACGGGCACGCCGAAAGAACGCGAAATGTACGGGGTAAGGCAACGCAAATTGTTCTTGTTGATTCTAATAGTTACGGTAGGCATTTTTAATATCTCCTTGTTGTTTTTATGCCTTGATTATATTACGGAATAGCCCTTTTGTAAAGACTTAACTGTATCATTTAATACCCACATAAAAAAGATAAAAATTTGCACCATTTTACGTTATACCATTTACAAACGCAGTGCTTTATGATACAATAAAATATATTTTTACTTATATATGGGAGAAACTATGGCTATTAAGAAGATTAACAAAGGCGTTTATTACTACCAAGGCAAGGTTATCAAAGAGAATGAGATAGCCGGTCTTGACTACGCTAACGCGTACAAAGGCACCATTGCTTACGGTATTTTAGCTAAACATAACGTCAACGGCACAACGCAAAAAGATGGCAAGTTGAATATAAAATTCGACTGTATGGCAAGCCACGATATAACCTACGTAGGCATTATTCAGACGGCGAAAGCAAGCGGACTCAAGCGTTTTCCTTTGCCTTACGTACTCACCAACTGCCACAATAGTTTGTGCGCGGTAGGCGGAACCATTAACGAAGACGATCACAACTTCGGTTATTCTGCAGCAAAGAAATACGGCGGTATCTACGTACCCGCGCACCAAGGCGTAATACATAGTTACATGCGCGAAAGAATGGCAGGCTGTGGCAAAATGATATTAGGTTCCGACTCGCACACTAGATACGGCGCACTCGGCACTATGGCAATAGGCGAAGGCGGTGGCGAACTTGTAAAACAACTTCTTAACCAAACCTACGATATCAACTACCCAAACGTTGTAGGTATAGAATTAAAAGGCAAATTAAGAAAAGGCGTAGGCCCCCAAGACGTAGCACTCGCTATAATCAAAGAAACCTTTAAGTGCGGTTTTGTAAAAAATAAAGTTATGGAATTCTTTGGTTCGGGCGTTAAGAACTTACCTATAGAATATCGTAACGGCATCGACGTAATGACTACCGAGACAACCTGCCTTACGTCAATTTGGGTAACCGATGACAAGGTAAAAGATTACCTAACTACCCATAAGCGTAGCGAAGAGTATGAAGAACTTAAACAAGGCGAACTAGCGTACTACGATGCTCTCATCAAGGTTAACTTGTCTAAGATAGAACCTATGATAGCCCTTCCTTTCCACCCAAGTAACGCGTACACTATTAGAGAATTGCTAGCTAACCCGTACGAAATTTTATCTAAGGTTGAAGAGCAAGGCAACAAGCTTTTGAAAAAAGGTAAGCTTTCTCTCGTTGACAAAATAGTAGACGGCAAAATAAAGGTAGACCAAGCGATTATTGCAGGTTGCGCAGGCGGTACGTACGACAACTTGTACGAAGCTGCTAGCATTCTAGACGGCAAGAGCATAGGCGATAAGCTATCTATGAGCGTTTACCCCGGTAGTCAACCCATTATGGTAGACCTTACTAAAAAAGGCGTTATTACGAAATTCTTGAACGCAGGCGTCAACGTAAAGACCGCTTTCTGCGGACCGTGTTTTGGGGCAGGCGACGTACCTGGTAACAACGGACTTTCTATTAGACACACTACCCGTAACTTCGAATCGCGCGAAGGTAGCAAGCCCGGCGAAGGACAACTTGCGTGCGTAGCACTAATGGATGCAAGAAGTATTGCAGCAACCGCCGCTAACGGTGGATACCTAACTAGCGCGCTTGACGTTGACTACGACGCGAAGAAGAAGCCGTTTAATTACGATGATACTATCTACCGTAACAGAATTACCGATTGCTTTAATAAAGGCGACGAGAATTTACCCTTAGCATACGGCCCCAACATTGCCGATTGGCCGGAAATGAGCGAACTAAAACGCAATTTAGTTATGAAAATGGTAGCGGTTATCGAAGATCCCGTAACCACCACCGACGAACTAATTCCTTCGGGCGAAACAAGTAGTTACAGAAGTAATCCTTTACGCTTAGCAGAGTTTACTTTGAGTAGAAAACGTCCCGACTACGTAGGTAGAGCAAAAGAAGTCAACGTTGTTGCAAAAGGTGAACTTACCGCTGAATACGTTAGAGCAATAGAACTAACTAACGTAGAAGGCGAAGTGGAAATAGGTAGCGTTATTTATGCGACCAAGCCCGGTGACGGCAGTGCGCGTGAACAAGCGGCTTCTTGCCAAAGAGTACTAGGGGGTGTAGCTAATATCGCGGTAGAATACGCAACCAAGCGTTACCGCAGTAATCTGATCAACTGGGGTATGCTTCCGTTCTTAATTGACGGCGAGTTACCGTTTAAGAACGGCGACTACATTTTCTTAAAGGATATTAAGAAGGCAGTAGTAGAGAAACAGTCCGAGATTACCGCATATGTGGTTGGTGAGAAACTTGTTCCGTTTACGGTACGCCTCGGTGAACTTACCGATGATGAGCGTGAGATTATTACCAAGGGTTGTCTCATTAACTACTATAGAGGCTAATATGAAGTGTAATCCGCAGAAATGCGGGAATGCAAAGTCATAGGCCTAAGAAGAATTA
>JAZSMH010000036.1:0-9893 GCA_045535785.1 Clostridia bacterium | reverse complement strand
GCGCACATGGGACGTAAAGAATACAAGGACGTTGTATCCACCCGCATTTACGACACCGTCAAAAAAATCGCACCTTTTGCGCTACCTATCGTAGTATGGGCACTTAATAAAAAGGCACGCGATCACGCGCGTACGCCTATGCAATGGAGTGACGAAAAGAACGCAGGCTTCACTACAGGTGAACCTTGGATGGTCGTTAATCCTAACTACGTTGACATCAACGTAAAGCAAGCGCTTGAAGATAAAGACAGCATTTGGTACTTCTATCAAAAGGTAAACAAATTCCGCCTAGGTAACGAAATTATTAAGAACGGTACTTACAAGCAATATTACCCTAAGGATAAAAAACTATGGGTATACGAAAGAGCGTACAATGGTAAAAAATACGTAGTGCTAGCTAACTACACCGACAAAAAAGCGAAGTTCAAACTTCCTAAAGAGCTTGAATACAATTCTTGCAAAGTGGTAATGCATAATTATGATAACGATAAGATAGTCCTTAACGATATGACCTTACAACCCTACGAAGCAATAGTATTTGAATTGGACTAAAAATAAATTAAAAATAACGAAAAAGCGCAGGCAAAACGCTTGACAAACGTATTCAATATTAATATAATTATCGTGCTTTAATAAAATAACTTGTTCAGAGACCGCACGGTGCATGACTGCATAAAGACGAAAGTCACCTGCCGAGAATGAGAATACGACAATGATATAATTACGTGTATTTTCTCCGTGTGTCTTTGATATGCGGAGTTTTTTATTAGCAAAAATATATAGACATTTGCCAAAATGGTATAAATTGTAAATCTGAAAGGAGGTATAACTACAATGTCAGCATTAAGAGACGCAAAAGTTGAAAAAGTTGCCGAGATAAAAGAGAAATTGCAAAACGCAAGTTCTTTCGTATTGGTTGACTATAAGGGCTTGACCGTTGCAGAAGATACGACTTTGCGTAGTGAATACCGTAAGAGTGGCGTTACGTATCGCGTTTATAAGAACAGACTAATGAAGATTGCTCTTAACGAACTAGGATACACCCAATTTGACGACGCACTTAACGGACCTACCGCTATTGCATTAGGATCTGACGACATCGCAGCACCTGCAAAAATCGCTATGGACAAAGCAAAAGCTTTCAAGAAGATGACGATTAAGTGCGGATTCGTAGACGGTAAGTACTTAGACGAAGAAGGTTGCAAAGTATTAGCAACGTTACCCAGCAGAGAAGGACTTATTTCTCAAATACTTGGTTTGTTACAATCACCCATGGCTGGTCTTGCAAGAGCAATCTCAGCTATCGCCGAAAAACAGGCGTAATAATAACTTATTTATAATATAATCGGAGGAATTAACAATGGCAGATATCGCTAAAATTATCGAAGAAGTAAAAGCTATGACCGTTCTAGAATTGAACGATTTAGTAAAAGCATTAGAAAAAGAATTCGGCGTAAGCGCAGCAGCACCCATGGCAGTAGCAGGCGGAGCAGTTGCAGCAGCAGCACCCGAAATAGAAGAAAAGACTGAATTTAACGTAATCTTGAAGGCTATCGGCGCTAACAAGATCGCAGTTATCAAGGCTGTTAGAGAAGCTACCGGTCTTGGCCTAGTAGAAGCTAAGGCTATCGTAGACGGATGCCCCAAGGCAGTTAAAGAAGGCGTAAGCAAAGAAACCGCTGAAGAGCTAGAAGCTAAATTAAAGGCTGCTGGCGCAGAAGTAGTAATTGAGTAATTTTACACTTTTTTCAGTATATTTTGGCAATTATATAAAAAGAACGACAAGGCGACTTGTCGTTTTTTTTGCGGTGGCGACCGCAGCGCAATTGGCAGGTGAGCGACCTGCAACGCAGTTGGTTATATAAGGTATATACCTTAACCAAAGTAATTACTTATATAAGATTTAATTTTTAGTTAAGTTTTTTTGGGAAAAGGCTTGGAAAAACCCTTTTTTGTCGCAAAAAAGGGTTTTTCCAAATCTTTCAAAAATAAATTAAAAAATAATTTCAAAAAAAATAAAAAATTTTTGTAACCTTTTGTAACTGGGTGCGTCTATTAGGTGTAAAGGGAAGAAAAGGAACCCTTGACGGAAGAAAAACGGACGGTTATAATTAGAGATAACGAAAGTATAAGGAAAGGAATGAATGAAGACCGATATTGTAGAAAGGCTATATGCAGAGTACTATAACGACGCGCTAATCTATACGTTATCTCTAACGAAAAGCAAATCACTCGCGGAAGAAATCGCACAAGGCGCATTTTTCAAGGCACTTAAGACGGCGGACGATAGCATTAAGAACTTCAAACCTTGGCTATTGACGGTGTGCAGGAACAGTTTCTTATCGATGCAAAGAAAAATGAAGAGGCAAGTAGCACTGAGCGACGACCTTCAACTCGCGGACGAAGAAGAAGCGCTTATCGATAAGGTAATAAGGGACGAAGAGTATCAAGCACTTTATAAGGCAATAAGTTTACTAAGCGAAGTGCAAAGAGAAATAATAACCCTATTTTATTTCGAAAACGTCCCGATCAAGACCATAAGCGAGATCATAGGTAAGAACGAAAACAACGTAAAGGTACTTTTATATAGAGCTAGAGAAAACTTAAAACAAATATTGGAGGAAAGATAAAATGAAATTCGAAGAATTATACGAAAAATACTTAGACGGAACGGCAACTGAAGAAGAAAGAGAATACGTAGAAGGCGAAATAGAGAAAGCACGCAAGCTTAACGATATATTGGATAGACAGGACGCAAGACGCGTAATCGAACCGGTAGAAGAAGACGAAGTAAAGAAAGCACAAAAAGCATTCAACTTCAAAGCGCTAATAAGAACGGTAGTGGTAGTAACGGTAGTATTCTTATTAATGGCAGGCGGTGTCCTAGGCGGAGTATTCGGTACGGCGGCGGTAAGCGCAAAGGAAGCAATCAAGATAAGCAGAGAAGAAGCAAGAGAAATCGCAAAGAACCACGTAATCAACAACCTAGGCGTAACGGTAGCGGTAGAGGTAGTAGAAATCAATAGCGACATCCAAGTAGAATTCAACCTAAAGAAATCTTACTACGAATACGACATCGACCTAGTAGACGCTAACGGATTTGAATACGAATTGATAGTTAATTCCATCGACGGAAGCGTAGTAGTAGACGATATAGATAGAGATAACGACTAATAAAGAAAGAAGATCAACCAACAAAACAACAAAATAAATAGAGTATAAAGGAGAAAACAAAAATGGCAAAGAAAGTTAAAAAGGCAGCAACCACGATAGTAATAGTAGCATTAGCAGCACTCTTAGTAGTAGGCGGAGTATTAGGCGCAGTATTCGGAATATCCGCTAGCAGTGCAAAGGACGCAATAGAAGTAACCAGAGACGAAGCAAAAGTTATCGCACAAGGATACGTATCACTCAGATTCTTAACCTTTAACCCCGTAGTTCAAGAAATCAACAGCGATCTAGAAATCGGCAACAAGCTAACCAACTCTTACTATGAATACGATATCGACCTAGTAGGTAGCGACGGCACCGAGTACGAAGTTAGAGTAAACTCTATCACCGGTGAAGTAACCATGGACGATATTGATAAAGACTAAAAAATAAAAATTCCTTTTGAGATAAAAGTTAAAAAAGCGCGATAATCGCGCTTTTTTGTTTGGTAAATAACGTTAAAATAAGTTAAGACTTGACAAAGGTTTGCTTTGTATTATATTATTATCTATGATAATAATGAGTATGTTTGTCGTAAATTTTTGGTTTTTACGGAAGCGGACTAATATACTCTAATAAAATTCGGAGTGGGTATGAAAAAGTTATTTTCGGTGATTTGTATTATTCTTTTGGTGGTGGTTATTTCTACCGCGCTTATTGCGTGTGAAGAAAAGCCCGAAGATAAGGGTATCACCGTTAGTTTCGTTACCGGATTTGACGATATTATTATTGATCCCGTTGTTGTTAAGCACGGTGTTGATTCTTATATGCCCGATGATCCCGTCTATATCGGCTACTACTTCGAAGGTTGGTACTACGATGCGGAGTTTACGAGAGAGTTCTCGGTTAAAGACGGCTTTACCGCGGATACTACGCTTTACGCTAAGTGGCGCAAAAGAAGCGCGTCTATAGAAGATGCAGGAGATATTCCTACCAAAAAAGACGAGAACGGCTTTACTTACGGAATTAACTCTGACGACACGTTGACGGTACTTTCGTATACCGGAACGGAGAGAATAGTTACCATATCCGCTACTTACGATGGCTTTAAGATAACCGCACTAGGTAGCAACGTGTTCGGTAATAACAATACCTTAGAGAGTTTAACTTTACCTAAATATCTAGAAAGAATCGACCACGGCGCGATAGTTGGTTGCACCAATATAAGCAATATTTCGGTACATTCCGATAACCAAAATTATTCTAGCAAAGACGGCATTCTTTATTCAAAAGACGGCAAGACCGTTGCGCTAGTACCCGTCAAAGCGGTTAACGGCACGTTTACGCTAGGTGATAACGTTACCAAAATCGACGAATGTGCATTTGCAGGTGGTGACTACACCGTTGCGCTTAATAATCTAAAAGTGATAACTAACTACGCGTTTTCACAATTTAGCGGTTCGGTTACCGTTGGCGAAAAGGTTGTAGAAATCCAAAAATACGCATTTTATAACGCGGACTGTCAAGTTATTTTTGACGATAACGCGTCCGTAAAGCGCATTACTAACGGTGCATTTGACGGCTACGTTGGTGAAAAAATAGTATTTAACGCTAACGTTGACGAAGTGAGCGACTGCGCGTTCAATAATTGTACCGCCGTTATCGATATCAGTAAGTGCGGTCTTACTTATTTAGGCGCGCGTGCATTCTTTGGATACAAAGGCGAGAGCATAATCGTACCTTATAGCGTAAGTAGCATTGGTGAAAGCTGTTTTTATAAGAGTGCGACAAAAGTTACTTTTGAAGAAAACTCTCTTTACACGGTGATAGACGAGAATACCTTCAATCAATTCGGTGGCGAAGTGGTTTTACCGAGAATTACCACGGTAAAAAAGAACGCTTTTTACGCAACGCCTAGTACGGCAAAAATTCGTTTTTGCACCGCGCAAGGCACGATCAATTTTGAAGAAGGCGCGTTCAATATGAGCAAAGCGGAGATAATTTACGCATAGAATGAGAAGAATTCCTTTCCTTATCTTAATACTTATATTCGTTTGCACGCTATCTTGCGTGCTTTTTGCGTGTGAAGAAAACGTCGACGGCACCGAAGTAGAATGTACGCATACGTTTAGCGAATGGAAGCTTCTTTACGAGCCTACCGAAGAATTAGAAGGCGTTAACGAAAGAAAATGTACCCTTTGTGGTGAATTAGAATACGAAGAGTTCCCAAAACTAAGCGAAAGCGATTACGCGGTGACTTTCGTTGCTCCCGAATGCCTAACTGACGGCAAGAAGACCTTTGTTTCCGAAGTATACGGCACGTGGGAAGTGGTGTATCCGAAGTTAAATCACAAGTACGTGATTATTGCGAGAGAATATGCAGACTGCGCTAACGACGGCTACGTAACTTACCGCTGTGATAATTGTGCCAACGAATATACTCAAAAACTTGAGACGGCGAAAGGTCACGACTACAAGGTGGTATTTACGCAAAAGGCCGATTGTTACAATACGGGCTATCAAAAATGCGTATGTAGCGTTTGCGAAAAAGAGACGATCATTAACGAAACGCCAAAAAAACACGTTAGAGATGCAGGTATTCACGTAGACGGAACGTGTTCTGAATACGGCTATCAATTATATACTTGCACCGCTTGCGGAGAAGAAGAAAGGGTGTACGATACCGAGTATACGCATAACTACGATGCTAGTACGGGTATTTGCTCTTCGTGCACGCACGCGTGCGCGCACGCGTTCAATAATTATAAATGCACCGAGTGTGAGTTTTCTATCTATGTCTATATGGAAAGCAACGGCTATTACTTTGTTGACGGTGGCGATACCGCCGAAGTGGGCGAACGCGTTTATTTCGGGCTATATCCAAAAACTTTCGTATCCGACGTAGATACTATCACCGCATTGAAAGGCTTGGTGGAAGAAAACGGCTACTACGTCCTTGACGGCAACAAGTACGTGAGAAAAACTCTCGTGCAGAGCGCAAAAGGCTTGCTTCAATTCTCGGACGGCAGTTACGTAGAGAATATCCGCCTTGACAAAAAAGATTATTTCTATCTCGTCGAGCCTATGGAGTGGATAGTGGAAGAAATCACCGACGACGGCAATATTTTACTGACCGCGCAATATATAATAGACGCGCAAAGTTATCAAAATAGTTACGCGTATAGCGACGTAAAGAATGCCTATTTCGTTACGGGTGAAAACGGTGCAATTACCGAAGAATACGCTTGCTCGTGGGAGTTTAGCTCGTTGCGTACCTTCCTTAACGGCGAATTCTTGGATAAAACCTTCTCTTCTTTACAAAAAAGCCTTATAGTCGATACCGCTATCGACAACGATACCACTAACTATTATAAGTCCGACTATACAAAAGGTGAAGAAACGCTAGATAAAGTCTTCTTGAAGGCGTTTGGCGAAACTTTTGACGAAAACGAAGGCTACGACTCGACAAGCGAAGCAAGAATAAAAACGGTAACCGACTACGCGCTAGGTAGCGGAGCGATTATCACCGAATATACCAAAAAAATGGCAATATATTACCTTCGTAGCGCAGGCAGTAGCACGGGCACCGTGTGCGGAATAGCGGTAGACGGCAGTCTAGAAAGGTCGCTAGAATTACAAAAACCCAAACAAAAAGACGGGCACAACTACGGCATAGTCCCGTCGGTGTGGATAAACGTAGCATAATGAAAATAAAAACTCCATAAAATCATAGGATGATGTCCTTAGCGGAGAATTAACAATTTGACAAAAGTGCAAGCATCGCATTTGACTAGTCAAACGCAAACGGGCTAAGCCCAAACCCATATAACAAGCAGAAAGAGCAAGAATAGAAGGATTTTCTCCTCTTATTTTTGCTCTTGTTTTTCTTTCTGTCGATATGTGAGCTTCGCCCACTCGATATATTGTCGCTACGTGCCAATTCGATATGATATAAATCCCTCGTTTGCGCAGCAAACATATCGAGTGCGTCAGCACATATCGAACGCCATGGCGTATATCGAAAATCTCGCGAGGGATTTATCTCGATGCGTGATACTCCGTTAAGAGTATCACGCTATATCGGGGATTTAATTTTTAATCAACATCAAATAAATCGTTAGGCGTAATATCAAGCCTTCTGCATAAGTATATTATTTTTTCATAATCAAGTTGTATCTTGCCTGTTTCGTATTCGCTATAGTCAGATTGATATTTTTTTAATTCTATTGCAATTTGCTTTTGCGTAAGTCCTTTCGCTTTTCGCGCAAGTTTTAAGTTATTCCCTACGATTTTTGCAATATCATTTTCATTTGTGCTCATACATATAAATTATAGGCAAAATTCGTATATTTATCTTGACATATAGGAAATATTCCTATAAAATCATTATGATAGGAAGTATTATAACTTTTTTTAACGCATTACGCGCAATTATTATGGAGAATTTGACAATGAAAAAGAAAATTGGGTTAATTTTATCGACAATTTTGATAATGAGTATCTTCGTTGGACTATTAGTTGCTTGCTCTGATAGTGGTATCAATGGTAGATATTACAAATATAAGGGTGACAAAAAACAAGAAGACTCGTGGATAGAACTTCAGTCCGGCAAGAAATGGCTAGACGCCGCTGGAGAAACGGGCGAATACACGCTCGAAGGTAACGTAATTACTCTATGGCAGGACGGTATCGACTGGATGAGCGGTACCATAGAAGACGGTGTGATTACTTTCACCACGTGGGGTACTAGCGTTTACAAAAAGGACGGCGCCACCGACTCAACGAGCGATAATTCCGATACAAATAGCGGAAATAATAATACTAATACTGGAAGCGGTAATAATAACAATAATACCGATATTGGAGATAATAGCGGTGGCAGTATAGGCTCGGAAGAGGTTGACGACGGTGCGAAGGTAATTTCTATTACCGGCGGTAAGGTCGAAGGATTGGTTGTTAGTTTGGAAGTTGCACCCGAAATAGAAGAAGTAGAATTATCGGGTATGTTGGAAGTATCTAAAAAATCCAGTTGGCAACTTTATGCGGACAAAAAAGGTCAAACTCTTATTCCTACCAAGTACGCGTCCGAATTAAGACCTGGTGAGAATTTATATTATATAGTTGTTAATTCTTCCGACGATAAGGTAAACAGAACCTATACTTTATCCATTTGGCGTAATTTCTATGCGGAGATAAAGCTAAAGGCAAACGATCAAGTGGTTAAGAGTTATACCGCGTTATCGCATACCACCATAGACCTTAATCCGCCTAACGAAATGACAGGCTACGACCTTACTTGGGACGTAAGTTCTTATTACGTTACCGAGCAGTTTAAAACGTTCACGGCAGTTACCGTAACACCTAAAAAATATACTATTACGCTAAATACCGACGGTGGTAATTTAAGCAACAATAAGTTCACCGCTACTTATGATAAATCCTACACCTTACCTATCCCTACGAAAACAGGCTATACCTTCGTAGGTTGGTATTACGGCTCGAAAGTCATGTCAGGCAAAGACGGAGTGGCATTAGAATATAGATATGCTCAAGACGTCACCTACAAAGCACATTGGGAAGCAAACAGTTATAACGTTACGGTACAGTCCGCTAACACCGACGAAGGCACCGTCAATAATATAAGCGGAGAATACGACTACAATTCAAGTGTTACTTTAATAGCAACACCTAAAACAGGGTACTATTTTGAAGGTTGGTATATAAATTCTATTTACGGTACTCGCATAAGCACTAATTCAACCTATACCGTTAACGTACCTGCATATAACGTAACCTACGTGGCAAAATTTATTTGTTACCGGGTAACGACTAATACAAACCTTTCAAGTGCTGGTACATATACGAAATACAATGATAATGTAGTATCTTTAGGCGAAAGAATAACTCTTACTGCAACTACCAACGCAGGCTATACTTGGCTAGGTTGGTACGATGGCGACACCAAAGTAAGCGAAGGAACAAGCCTATCATATACCTTCACAATGAGTGAAGAGAGCAAAACTTATACTGCGAAATGGTATAAAATAACTCTCACCAGAAATAACACTTCTGCAGGAACAATAAGTAGTTTAACGGATACTTACGTTGTAGGGGATGAAGTAACTATTACCGCGACCACCAACGTAGGCTATACTTGGCTAGGTTGGTATGATGGCGAAACAAAAGTAAGTGAAGGTACAAGTCTATCATATACCTTCACAATGGGAGAAGAGAGCAAAACGTATACTGCTAAGTGGACGTATTATACAGTCACCACGTCAACTAACCTATCCGAAGGTGGTAGTTATACTCAATATAGTGATTATAAAGTAACGGCAGGCGAAGAAGTAACTTTAACAGCCACCACCAACGTAGGTTACACTTGGTTAGGCTGGTATGATGGCGACACTAAAGTAAGCGAAGGCACAAACCTATCATATACATTCACAATGGGAGAAGAAAGTAAAACCTATACTGCGAAGTGGACGTATTATACAGTCACTACGTCAACTAACCTATCCCAAGGTGGTGATTATACTAAATATAGTGATTACAAAGTAACGGTAGGTGGAGAAGTTACGTTAACCGCAACTATCAATGATGGCTACACTTGGCTAGGCTGGTATTCTGGCGATACCAAAGTAAGTACAGGCACAGATCTGTCCTATACCTTCACAATGACAGAAAAGGATAGAACTTACACCGCAAAATGGATGCAATGTCCGATAACTCTTGAGAAAAAT
>JAZSMH010000022.1:0-4049 GCA_045535785.1 Clostridia bacterium | reverse complement strand
CAAGCGACCAAATCTCTTTTTCGCCGTGCTACAATAAGGGCACGAATACAGCGAAAGGAGATTTTTTATTATGAAGAACAACGTAACGGAATTAGTATTTATTATTGACAGAAGTGGCTCGATGTCGGGCTTAGAGAAAGACACTATCGGCGGATTTAATTCTATGATAGCGAAGCAAAAACAAGGTGACGGCAAGGTTTACGTATCCACCGTATTGTTCGACCATGAAGAAATCGTACTTCACGACAGAGTGGATATACAAAAAATTGATCCCATGACGGAAAACGACTATCAACCGCGCGGTTGCACCGCTTTGCTTGATGCAATCGGGGGCGCAATTCACCATATCGGCAATATCCATAAGTACGCACGTAACGAAGACGTACCCGAACACACGATTTTCGTAATCACCACCGACGGTATGGAGAATGCAAGTAAAAAATATACTAGTCGCAAAATAAAAGAAATGATAAGCCGTCAGAAGGAAAAATACGGTTGGGAATTCATGTTCCTTGCTGCCAATATCGACGCGGTAGAAACCGCCGAAAACATAGGCATAGAGCGTGACCGCGCCGCTAACTATTGCTACACAAGTGACGGCGTAAGCAGAAGCTACAACGCAATGAGCGCAGCAGTCGGCAGGATAAGAAAACGTCGCGCAAAAGAAGTAAAAATTCAAGAATTCGTAGATCTAGATATCGATGAATAAAGAATTAACGCAAGGTAGAGCGTAAGCAATATAAGAATTGGGCTCGGCATTGTGCCGAGCTCACGTTTTATCATTAACGACAGTTTTAACGTGATATATGGTAAGGCTCTGTCACATCACCTGTTTGATTTTTAACGGAAAACTACTGCGTAATACTTCGCGTTTTGCTCGGTTATAGACCACAGCGGGTATACTGCCCTTACAAAACACTTGTCTTACTTGTATTTTTCTCGTCAATCTAGCAAAAAAATTTTGCTATAAATCAACCATTCTTTGTGACATAGCCTATGGTGATTGACGATCATCTATCTAACGTTTGTCCATCTTTTAATCCGATAAAATTTTCAATTATATTAAGTTCAGTATTTGGGGTTGCCTTGTAATCAACTTCCGCAAGAATATTCATTAATAGGTAATCGTCATTTTGATTTGAAGGGGAAGTAATATCTAAATTTACGTTCATTATTCCGTTTACAACTTCGATTTTTGTTACGTTATATTCAATGCTACTGCTTGTCCAATACGAAAGATAAACTAAAGATTTATTTTCAAAATAGGCATTGTTGTAAGTATCGGTAATTTCATTTTTTGAGGAATCAAAATATTGTTGCAATTCTTCGGTAGAAGTGATTATTTTGACGATTTCTTCTCTATCTTCATAACTTGCATAAAAATAATGAGCGGGGTATTTTTTACTATGGCACCAAATACATTTTTCATTTTCATATTTGTGGGTTACAAGAGGAAAACGTTCAACTATTTCGTAATCACACTCTCTGCATTTAACTTGTTGATAACCTTCTTTTAGACAAGTAGACTGTTCGGAAGCAGTTAAGTCCCTTGTATAATTGCCTTTATGGATTCCATGCGTATGATACGTTTCAAAATTGGATAAATCATAACTATGCTTATATAAAGTAGTTGAACCAATTGATAATAAAACTTCCAAACCATTTGAATATTCACCTTCGTATTTATCGGTAGCTAAACTTCCATTATACGAAAATCTGATTTTTACGGAATTGATTTTTTCGGTATTGATAGCGTCAAAAATGATAGTATCATACTGTTCGGGATATTTAACGGAAGACAAATTTACAATTTCTTCTTCGCCATTAGTATAAATTAATAGCATATTAGCCTTCAGATATCTATCTTTATTTTCACCTGTTACGTACTTAAGATTTTGTTTGAAGGAATTGTTGAATTGAGATGCTTCATATTCTGATATTTCAAGTATTTCCACTTCGATATATGCAATATTGCTTTCATCTGGAGTATCGACGTAGCACCAATACTTTCCTTCGTCATATATTAAGTTGTGTATGTCTTTGAACATATCGTCCACACAACCCATAAGGATAAAACAAAACGCAAATATTAATAATGGTAATAATTTTTTGTAGAATTTTTTCATAATTTTATCTCCATAGAACCACTTGATAATAACATTATAGCGTATATCGATGTACTTTTCAAGAATTAAGGAAAAAATCAGCGAAAAAGGAAGTTTTACCTTAAAAAATACAAAATTTTGAGCATTCAAAAAATATGCTATTATTAAAGGTACGGTGAATTATTTTGGGACTATACAGAATATATCAATAATGCTATAATAAAAGGGAAAAGTGGTGATTTTGAAAAAAAATGCAATTTTTTGAGTAAGGAAAAAGTATGTTATAATAGGGATAGTAAATTATTAACGGTTTAGGGAAAGAGTAAAAGTGGAATTCTTAAATAAAAATCGCATAGTAGACCTTCACGCACATATCGTGCCCGGTATTGACGACGGAGCGCGGGATATTGACGAAGCTATCGCTATGATAAAAATGGAGATAGCGCAAGGCGTGACCGATATTTTTTGCACGTCGCATAACGGATATTCTCTTCAAGACGGGGATGAGTATAGGAAGAAATTTTCTCTTCTTCAAGAAGCGGTGAAGAGAGAAAACCTTAGCGTTAATCTATATCAAGGGTGCGAAGTGCTTTGCGCGAGCGATTATATCGACGAAATAGTCTATGGATTAGAAATTGGAGCGTTTCCCACGCTCAACGGCACAAGATACGTACTTACAGAGTTGTATCCCGATTGTAGACCTTCGGAAGCGTTAACTATCGTAAGAACGTTAGTATATAACGGATACGAACCGATAATCGCGCACATGGAACGCTACGTTAATATAACGGGACCTATGGTGCAACTGCTTGTTAATTACGGTGCGTTAATACAAGTTAACGCGTATAGTTTACGAGAAGAAAGCAGT
Source organism: Clostridia bacterium (assembly GCA_045535785.1). Taxonomy (GTDB): domain Bacteria; phylum Bacillota; class Clostridia; order Christensenellales; family DTU072; genus CAG-1782. Next base: position 1,076 of record JAZSMH010000022.1, on the reverse strand, counting down.
CAAGCGCGCAAAGAAACGGCAAGGGATTTATTAAAAAACAGCCAAATACACTTCTTAGGCTCGGACGCTCACCGCCTTACTCACCGCCCGCCTAACCTAAAAAGCGGTATAGAATATATAAACAAAACGGTTGATAATTTTTATGCAAGTGATATACTATTCAATAATGCAAACAAGTATATATTGGGTGATAAGTAATAAAAACACTTATAATTACATTTTAGGTATCATAATAATCAACAAAGAGATACAAAACTGAGAAAATAATGTAGTGAAAGTAAACTGCGAGTCAAGTTTAAAAAGCAAGAGTGAAAAGTAGAATTACAAAACGCCAAGAGCCGATGATAGGACTATCAGCGGTTTTTTTCTGCAACGTAATTAATTATAATGTGTGACTTTTATAAGACGCGTGGATATTGACAGCCACAAAACTCTACAATAAAATAATAGTATCATAACGAAAATCGCTTGCAAGAATCGGGTAATAAAAGGAGAAATATGCCTAACCATAACGACTATCACGCATACAAAAGCACCACGTCAAAAGGCGGTGGTTCGGGCGGTGGGAATGGATGCCTACCCAAGATAATATTTTGGGGAATCGCTATTTTTGTTCTTATTTTGCTTGCTAAGAATTGATTTTGGTTTGAATCTATATAATATCAATATAATAATATTCAATCTTAAAAATACGGAGAAAAAAGAAGCATTTTTTAAGGATTGTTTTACAATATAGGTTGCGAAATTGTGAAAAAAGAGCCATAGCGGTTAGGCTATAGCTCTATGTTGTATTAAGTTCATTCAAGTCTGTGCGTACATTGTGCGTCGCAGACTCTTTTATATAGTTGTTTTCACTTTGGTTTATTTTGCGGTAACTGTCCATGTTCCGTCGCCGTTATTGGTCACGGTGTAGTTTTCTGTATCCACATAGGCAGTGGGATCGTAGCCGAAGGTTCCACCGGTGATGGTGAAGGCACCGACACCACTAGTCCAAATCTTTATATATCCACCGCTAACTGTACAGGTGCCTTCGCCACGCTCCAACATCTCTATCTGTCCACCGCTAATTTCGCAGA
>JAZSMH010000023.1:0-1632 GCA_045535785.1 Clostridia bacterium | reverse complement strand
CACTTCTTACCCGGCGATACTCCCAAAGCATTCTTTGAAGAAGTAGCAGGTTTATACGGCGATGCATTAACAAGAGAAGCATTTAGTGCAATTCCTGAATTCGACGTAGACGACGTAATCAGAGCAGTAGCAAACGTAGTTGCAAGCATTGAATCATTAAAGAAGCATTCAGTATTAGTACACGATATAGCAGACGTTCTAGAAATTATGCTAGAAGGAAAGCTTCGTGAAGTAAGACTACACGGCACACGTAAGATGGCAGAATTAGTAATGGCCGCTTATGACGTTGTTGCATACTTCTTACCCGGTGATACTCCCAAAGCATTCTTTGAAGAGGTAGCAGGCTTATACGGCGATGCTCTAACCAGAGAAGCATTCAGTGCAATACTAGATTTTGAAGTAGATGACGTAATCAGAGCAATTGCAAACGTAGTTGCAAGCATTGATTCATTAAAGAAGCACTCAGTATTAGTACACGATATTGCAGACGTTCTAGTAATTGTATTTGATGGAACCATAAGAACCATTAGATTAGACGGTAGTCAACTAGTGGCAGATTTAGTTCTAGCAACTAAAGAGGTTGTAACCTATTTTGCAAAACACGAAGCAGTAGCAGTTTCATTCGATGAATTAGCAGGTCTATACGGTGACACTATAACCAGAGATATCTTCAGTGCTGTTCCCGGATTTAATATTGATGCTGTAGTTGCTTCAATTGCAAAGATCGTTATAGCCGCTGCATTACCTGATGATGCAGAAATCGTAAACGATATAGCAAATATTATTCAAATAAGCCACAGGGGAACTATAATTACCGTTGAGTTAGACGGCAATAAGACGGTAGCGGAATTAGTTCTTGCAACCAAGAAGGCTGTTGAACACTTTGTGGATATCGCGGCAGTATCAGCAATTTTTGATGAAATTGCTGAGCTTTACGGCGATACCTTAACAAGACATATTTTCACTGCAATTCCCGAATTTGAGGTTAGAAAGGTAATTTCTGCAATAGCAGACGTATTAGTTGTTGCTCTTCCTGAACACAGATTAGTAATTGCAGAATCAGCAGCATTATTACAGGATATGATTTACGGCACTCTTGCTAAGCCCGCATTAAACGGCATGGCAAAGGTAGCAGACCTTATCTTAAACGCTAAGGATATCCTTAATATATATATTGTTAATAAAACTATCAACACCGCACTTGAAGAATTAGCAGGTTTATATGGTGATACCATTGCTAAATACATCTTCAAGGCAGTACCTGAATTCAATATGGATGCAGTGCTAGCATCAGTTGCAAAGGTACTTGTAAGTATTGAAGGATTAGAAAAGCACGAAGCAAAGATTAACGCAGTAGCACAAACTCTAATCGACGTATTAGAAGGTACTTTATGGGTACACAGATTAAACGGCTTAGTACCTGTAAGCACTCTAATTGATGATGCAAACCTATTAGCAGATGCATTCTTCTATGATAGCGAAACTCTAAACGTATTCTTCGCAGAAGCAAAGGGCTTATACGGCGACACTATTGCAAAGAATATCTTCAGCGCAATACTAGACTTTGACGTAGACCAAGTAATTAGAGCAGTAGCAAACGTAGTATCAAGCATTAGCGCGATAAGAAAACAC
>JAZSMH010000059.1:0-3396 GCA_045535785.1 Clostridia bacterium | reverse complement strand
CTTTTTGAGAGATAACCTTATGCAAAACGTTAGGATCTATGCTCGTTAAAAATTCCGCGCTTTTCGTAAAATGAAAAGCGCCCAACAATCTAAAATATGCTTTATCAAAATTATTAGATTTTATATTTTTTGCGCTCTCTATAAAGAGTTCTTTTTTTAAGGAAATAAGGGATTTTTCTTTGTTGAGTACACTATCCATAATTAGGCGATTTCGTAAATAATAGTATTCTAATATTGGCGTGCGTTTTGTTTCAAACGGTTCGTGCCAAACGTTAATTCCATTGAGTGTAGCGAAGTTTTTTCCACAACGCAATCCATACTCGATATCGTCGCGCTTAATAAAAAGTGGTAAAGGTAAATTTTCTTTTACTATGCTAATAGGAATACAACAAAACCACCACGATAGATAGTTTATACTTTTCGTTTCTTCATTAAGTAAAACGTTCTTCTCTTCGTTAAGGTCAAGCAAGTGCCCTATGGGTTTTACTTTGCGTTTTTGGTAATCCCATCTATCGGCAAGTTCGTTTTGAATATTCTTGCGGTCAAGGCGAAACATACTTCCACCGATAAACGTTTCTTTATCTTTTATATAACTAAGTAGTCCGTAGAGGCGGATAAAAATATCGGGTTCAAAAATCACGTCGTCGTCCATAAGTAGGACGTTAGTAAAATTTTTTTTGCTTGCTTCTATCATTCCGCGCGCAAAACCGCCTGCTCCACCAAAATTTTTTTGAGAAATAATATTAATTCCTTTTTTGCCGTATCGTTTAAGTGTGTTGCCGTTGTCAACGATAAAAATTTCGAGTAAATTGTTATTTACAAAAGTTTTGTTATCGTCGAGTAATTCTTGCAATTTCGCGATATTGTTAAGAAGGAATTTTTCCCTTTTGTAAGTGCATATAACAACGGCGATTTTTGGGTAATTGGTCGGTTCGTCTTTACAAAAATAACAACCACCGTAAATATAATTAATTCTATTAAGTCCCACTATTTCCGGATAAAGTATACCGCGCTCAACGTTAGGTAATTCGACAATTTGGGTGCTTATTGACGCGCTTTTTATTACCCAACTACCTTTTATCTCGCGTATTATTGCGCTGTCAGTTGATAAATAAGAATTGACGAAATTAAGTTCTATCTCCCCTTGGAATTTGAGAGAAAAATAGATTTTTTGGCAAGTATTTATACGTTTTCTTTTTTCCATTGAATACGCGTTAAAGTAGGTATTAAAAGAGCATTTTGCAAGATTATTTAGTATCAATTTTTGCTCGGAATATGAAAAATAGGCGTTATTTTTTAGTCGAAAATATAATTCGTTTTGCGTACAAATATCGATTTTTGGAAATAGTAAATTCTGTAGAATTATTTTGCTTTCTTTCACAATAATACCCCTATTTATCTTTAATTTGTGAAAAAAGCGGTGTTTTATGTTAAAATTGGCGCAAAAACGTATGCTTAATATAATATTAAAAAAAATTCACTCTTGACTAAATTTTATTTTATGGTAAAATATCGGTAGAAAACTTTTTTGAGGCTATCAATGCTAACAACTTATAACCCTAAATTTAACCGCGCGTACGAAGAAATCATAAAGAAACTTGATTTGTGCGGGATCATACCCCTTGTAAAAATATCGGATGCAAAAAAGGCACTTCCTCTCGCAGGCGCACTCATAGGTGCTAACGTACAGGCGATAGAGATCGTTTTTCGTTCGAGCGCGGCACCCGAAGCGTTGAAGGTGATTTCGCAAAAATGTACCAACTTAATCGTAGGTGCGGGCACGATAATCGAGCCTAAGCAAGTATTAGATGCGGTTAACGCAGGCGCGCAATTCATTATCACACCGTCTTTTAACCCTTCGGTAGTCGATAGATGTATCGAACTTGGTATTCCCGTTTTCCCCGGATGTAGCACGCCTAGTGATATCGAGCAAGCGTACAATAAGGGCTTACGCGTGGTTAACTATTTCCCTGCCGAGCTTAACGGTGGCGTAGAGATGCTAAAAGTTCTTTCGCGCCCATACCCTTTCATGCGATTCATACCTACGGGTGGTATCAATATAAAGAATCTTAACGACTATCTAGCGTTCAATAAGGTGCTTTGTTGCGCGGGTACTTTCCTTGCGGACGAAGGCGAACTCGATAATAGCAGATTCGACAACATTACGAGAACGGCGCGCGACGCGGTAGATACGATGATTGGTCTAAAACTTGATCACGTAGCGTTATTATCAACCGAGCAATCTCCGTCAGAACTACAAAAAGTCTTCTCGCGCTTCGCAGGACAAAACTACAACCCCGAAAACAAAATCGTGTCGGGTGTGGAAGTGCTATCGGAAGATAAAGCGGGTGCAAAGGGCTATCTAGTGTACTCCTCCCCCAATTTAGAACGTTGTATCTACTACCTAAAGAATCGTAACTTCAAGGTAATCGACAATACCGTAAAAAAGGAAAATAACAAAATCGTCGAAGTCACCCTATCGGGGCTATATAACGGCTTCGGAATAAAACTTATTAGAAGCAAATAAAAAAGCGTGTTGAAAAACACGTTTTTTTTAATATGGTTATTATATATTATTTATCCGCACTTCTTCACTATTCACTATTACCTATTTACTAAAAAATAGCGCGCTATGGATACACCATAACACGCATTATTATTTGTTTTGTAGACAACACCTAACCTACCAATTGCGCTCCGACCGCCGTCGGCTAAAAAATAGCGTATCAAGAACATACTTAACACTCATTATTATTTGTTTTGTAGACAACACCTAACTGACCAACTGCGCTGCAGGTCGCTCACCTGCCGCTCCACGCGTAGTGGCTAATCTGTGACACTGTAAGCGGAAGACTTAGTGGTAGAAACGAATTTATCATAATCGGTATCCGTGAGCGGTACGGGGTAACTCATTAAGAGTAAGGGTACGCTTTCTTCGCCGTGGTAGGACGGTTGTTGATATTCGTAATCGTTAAGATAAAAACCGCGTGCTTTGTAAAACTCAACGCGACGTATTTTTACTTCGTCGGTGGGGTGCTCGACTTCTAAGATGACGCGTTTACCTTGAGCTACCTTTTCTAAAAACTCGGGTAGGACGGATTTGCCGTAGCCTAAGTTGCGTTTTTCTTTGACGATAGCAAAATGCTCTACGAAAATAAAATCTTCGTATTCCCAATAACTTACGTACCCTACTTCGTCACCAAATGCAGACGATTCTATTCTAAGCCAACGAAACCTATCGTCAAGAAGTGCGCGTTGTTGCGCGTAATAACCGCGCCTTTCTTCATATGGAAAGTCGTCCTTCATCATTTCGTAATAGTAATCAACGTCAGCAATCTTAAAAAAATCGTACATAACTATATTATTATACTATCTATGCTAAGATTAGTCAATACC
>JAZSMH010000030.1:0-31347 GCA_045535785.1 Clostridia bacterium | reverse complement strand
CCTAACGGCAAAGCGATATATTCGCTTTGCGTGGTGAAGTTTGCTCTAGCGAGCAAGTGAAGTTATCTTTGATAGTGAAGTTTTGCTTAATGCAAAGTGAAGTTTTGTTTTGCAAACAAAGTTGTAGACAATACCTAACGTGGTTTTCCACAAATTACACTAAATTAATTGTTTGATTTTTTCAACGATTTTTTCGGTAGAGTGGCGGTCTATTGAGTCGGAAGACGGGGTTGCGCGGTTGTCTTCTACTAGGGTAAGGAAGCGTTTGTAGTCGTCGATAGACGCGCAGTATTTTACCCTTTCGTCGGCTAATAGGTAGTCCGCATTGGCGCGCTCGTTTTCACCCAAAGAAAAGGCGGTAAGGACGGGCTTTTTTAACGCGGTAGCGCATTTTAATTTTTCCGCTTTTGGCCTACATACGATAGCGTCTGCGGCGGAATATAGGGTGTAACTGCTCGTTGTTTCGTTAAACGCGGAAAGTTTTTTGCTAATTGCAAAATCGTAATTAATTCTGTTGTGACCGCAATAAATTGCAAAATCGCATTCACCGTCGTGGCGCGAGCTAGCGTCAATTATCTCTTTGAAATTGTTGTCTTCAAGATCGCTTGCATCAATAAGGACGAGTTTACGCGAGCGCGCAAATCCTAGTTTTTCTTTGTTATCCCCTTGATTGTATTCACCGTAATATTCGCTATCTACGGGCAACGGATTGACGTCGATCTTGTCCGCGCTGATACCGTTACGAAGAAGGGCGTTGCGTACGCAAATGTTGTCTACAAAGTAGGTGTTTACTTCGCTACTTATGATTCTTTCGTCAATAGCGTATTCGTCCCACAACATACAAATTATCGTTTTTATACCGATATCTTTTACCGTCTTAACTATTCCGCTAAGCGCGTTAAATGAATTCGTTACGATAACGGTGGGGTTGTAGCGGTAGCAAAGGTTAGTCATTTTTTTAACTTTGGTAGTTTCGTAAATGCGATGCTTTGACTTGGGTTTTGATTTAGTTTTTATGTTGAATAATTTTACAAAAAACTTGGCTACGTCATCCCTAAATCTAATAGTACGGGCACCCAAAACGTCAATAAAGAAGTGCTTTGCCTTGCTCTCGACTTCTTTTTCTTTGACGGCGATATAGACGTAAGAATTGTCTTTTTCAAATTCTTTTTTGATAAGACGCGCTACGTCGTTCTTTTGATTATCGGTGATAAAGACGATAGTTTTTTTGTTAAGCATATCTACTCCTTAGTTGGTTCTCTTACGCAACATATCGCGCTTAGCTAATTCGCAGTCGGTGCGAATGAATAGACGTTGTTGAACGTATTTGCAGTCGGGAACGGGGTTGCCTTTTTCGTCGAAAATTTCGTCCGCCTTGATGGTCTTACACCCTGTAACGGATACCACTTCTAGTTCGTCACCTTGATAGAAGCGGTTGCGTTGAATGACTTCTAGAAGGCCTTTTTCTTTGTCGTACCCTACTACTTCCGCGCAGAAGCGGTAGTCGTTGTCGGGCTTGCTCGTAGTATAACATTGTTCCGCTTGACCGAGATAAAATCCCGTGGTGTACTCCCTATGATTTACCTTGAACAATTCTTCGTTAAGGGTGGTATCGTACGGCCTACCGTTTAGATAATCGTCTATGCGCTTACGGTACGCGTTGACTACGCAACCTACGTAATATTCCGATTTCATTCTGCCTTCGATTTTCAACGAAGTTACGCCCGCTTCGATAATTTTATCTAGAATAGGCAAGGTGTTCATGTCCTTACTATTTAGGATATAACTGCCCCTTTCGTCCTCTTGAATAAACAATTCGTTCGATCTACTTACTTCACGCATTGCGTACTCCCAACGGCACGCTTGCACACACTCACCGCGGTTGCTATTCCTATCGGTAAGGTAGGTAGAAAGAAGGCACCTTCCGCTATAGGCAATACACATTGCGCCGTGTACGAAAGCTTCCAATTCCACCGTGTCGCCTACGTAGTCCTTTATCTCTTTGATCGCGTCTAAATTGAGCTCTCTTGCTAGCACTACGCGCTTTATGCCTTGGTCGCGCCAAAATTCTACTGCGTACTTATTGAGCGTATTGGCTTGGGTAGAAAGGTGGATATCCAATTTTATCCCTATCTTCTTAAGATAAGCAACGATACCCGCGTCGCTTACGATAAGTCCGTCAACGCCTATATCTTGCAAACTTTTTACGTATTCGTTCAACTCACCAAAGTCGGCGTTGTTTGCAAAAATGTTAACGGTGACGTAGACTTTTTTGTTTTGCGCGTGTGTAACTTCCACCGCTTTTTTTATTTCTTCTACGGTAAAATTATCGGCAAAGGCGCGCAAGCCGAAACTCTTACCGCCTAGATATACCGCGTCTGCACCAAAGTGCAAAGCAGTCAATAATTTGCCATAGCTCCCTACCGGGGCGAGAAGTTCTATATTACTCATTCGTACCTCACACCGTCACTACGAGTACGCCGTCTTCTATATCGTACTTATCGTAACGGTAATTACTTTCTATATAGTTAATAAATTCTTTCATGTTGTTGATTATCGTCCTATGCTTATGCGGAATAACGTTTTTCGTTAGCATATCGTGATAATCTACGTCGTCGATAAATATAACCGTACCTTTTTTCGTAAGGGGCAAAATAAGGTCGAAAGTGTATCGATAATGCCCTTTTGCTCCGTCCATGATAATAAAATCAAACTTATCGTCTAGGTATCCTAACACTTCGTCAGAGTTACCTAAAATCGCATTATATCTATCATTGAAACCGAACTTATTGAAGTTACGTTTAGCCGTTAAATGTCTATCTTCGTCAAGTTCTATCGTGGTAAGGAAAGCGTTGCTAGAATTGAGCACGGTCAGTGCGCTAACCCCTACGCAAGTGCCTATTTCTAGCACGGTATTGGGTTTATATTTATCAAGCAATTCTATAAGTAAGTCGGTAGTTTTTGCGCGCATTGTAGGAACGTACGATGCGTGTGACTCCATTCTTAAATTGTCGATAAACTTCTTTACTTCGTTCATTCTTGTACGATAACAACTACTACGGGGCGCTTATTGAGGCGCTTACTTAATTTCTTTTGAATAGATTTTTTGATTCTTCCTTCCGAATCTTCCGCGCCTATTACTTCTAATTCTCCGCTCGCAATACTAGAACGGATATCGTTCTTGATTTCTTCCACTAGGTCTTCGCTTATTTCTATACCTTTCGTGATAACAACAGGCTCTTCAACGTCGTTGTCCGTTAAAGTTATTTTGCACGAAACGATAACGCAACCGTGGTTAGCCATGAGCTTACGCTCTTTCATTACGTCTTCCGTATCTAGTAGGACGGTACCTTCGTCAACGTAGATTTCGCCCGATTGTACTGAAGAACATTTCTTAATGCCAGACTTATCGACTTCTACGCAATTACCAATATCGGGTAGGAAGATATTGCCACCGACTATTCCCATATCGAGTGCTAAATCTCTATGGAGCATAAGGTGTCTATATTCACCGTGCATAGGGATAAAGAAGCGGGGTTTTAGCAACGCGAACATAAGTTTTAGTTCTTCCTTATGCGCGTGACCGCTTGCGTGAATGGTGGTGAGTGCGTTATGGACGACCGTTGCACCGCGTTTACTTAAATTATTGATAACGGTATAAATCGACCTTTCGTTGCCGGGGATAGCGGACGAAGAAAATAGTACCGCGTCTAGATCGTTAATTTTTACCTTCTTAAAATCGTCGTTAGCCATACGAGTTAGCGCACTGCGCGGTTCGCCTTGCGTTCCCGTAGAGATTACGCAAACTCTATCGTAGGGTACTTTGTCGATTTTTTCGATGGGAATAACAACGTCGTCGGGGTAACGAAGCGCGCCGAGCGTTCTTGCTATTTCGGCAATTTTTATCATGCTTCTTCCTGCAAAAGCAACGCGCCTATTGTGGAAAATCGAGCAATTAATGATTTGTTGCACTCTATGAATGTTGCTTGCAAAGGTGGCTACTATTATGCGCTTATCCTTGTGCTTATCGAATTGTTCGTCGAGTTTATAAAAAACTTTCTTTTCGCTCATCGAGTAGCCGTCTTTTTCTACGTTGGTAGAATCCATCATAAGAAGTAGCACGCCTTTGCTACCGATCTCTGCAATTCTAGTTAAGTCAGTGCGTTTGCCGTCGATGGGAGTTTGGTCAATCTTAAAGTCGCCCGTGAGGAAAACTACTCCCCTAGGGGTGGTGATAGAGAGCGCGTAACTGTCGGCAATCGAGTGCGTCATACGGACGAATTCTACCGAAAAACTATTGCCTATATTAACTACTTCGCCGTCTTCTACCGTATTAAGGCGAGCGTCCTTTATTCTTGATTCGGAAAGCTTGCTATCGAGAAGTCCGAGAGCGATACCGCTTCCGTATACGGGGGCTTTTACGTCGCGCAAAACGTAAGGAATCGCACCTATGTGGTCTTCGTGTCCGTGCGTAACGAAAATGCCTTTTACTTTATCTCCTAATTCTTTTACGTAGGTGTAGTCGGGAATAACCGCTTCTACGCCCGGCGTTTCTTCAAAATTGGGAAAAGTTAGACCTGCGTCAACGATAATTGCTTCGTCGCCGTATGAAAAAACCGTCATATTTTTGCCGATTTCGCCTACTCCGCCCAAAAATGCTATTTTTAACTTTTTTGCCATTTTTTACCTCTTAAATTCTACTCAATTATAGTACAAAAACCACCTTTTTACAAGCATTTTTGACTTTTTTGCTCCGTATTAAAAATTTATTGCGTAAATTATTAAAAAACGGTTAAAAAAGGCGGTAATTGGCAATAGAAATATCGAGGTGAAAATGAAAGCAATAATAATGGCAGGTGGAAAAGGCACGCGTCTTATGCCACTAACGAATTCTATTCCAAAACCTATGGTTAATATTATCGACAAACCCGTCCTTGAATACGTGATTAATTTATGCAAAAATCACGGAATTACCGAAATTGGCATAACCTTAGGGTACTTACCCGATGCGATAGTGGATTACTTCGGTGACGGCAAGAAGTTCGGTGTCAATATAACCTATTTTTTTGAAGACGAGCCTTTGGGTACTGCGGGCGGTGTAAAAAATGCCGAAGGGTATCTAGGGGAAGATTTCGTCGTGCTAAGCGGGGACGCGTATAGCGAAATAGACTTGACGCGCGCAATAGAATTCCATAAGCAAAAGGAATCTCTCTTTACGATAGTCGCAACTCCTCACCCTAACCCCGTGGGCTATGGAATAATAGAACTTGACTTTGAAAACCGCATAAAAAAATTCGTAGAAAAACCGCAAGTAGTATACCCGTCCTTAATAAATACGGGAATTTACGTCATGAAAAAAACCGTCCTTAACTTCATACCGGACGGCTTCTACGACTTTGGTAAAGATTTGCTTCCTAGGTTAACCGACGTCGCGTACGCTATCGTCGACTACAACTATTGGTCGGATATAGGAACGCTAGCATCGTATTATCAAACGAATCTCGCGCTTGTCACTAAATAAATAGTAATCACTATTTTGCGTAGTTAATTAACCTTCTCAAAATCTCTTCGTCCGCAGGGCAAAATTGGTAATTGGGGATCTCTGACGGAGTAATCCACTCAATATCGTTGTGTTCTAGCATTTGCGGAATACCTGCGGCTATCGTTGCGTTAAACAACGTCAAACGTATGGTAATGTCGGGATATTCGTGAATTACTTCCATAAAAATATCCCCTACGTTAAGCGTGATACCTAGCTCTTCTTGGCACTCACGAATTAAAGCTTCTTCTTTGGTTTCGCCTTTTTCCACCTTGCCACCCACGAACTCCCACATAAGAGCCCTAGTTTTGGTAGCAGGTCTTTGACAAATCAAAAACTTATCTTCATTCCATATAAGCGCCGCAACAACGTCTAGCATAAATATTTTTCCTAATTTTTTGATACTGAGATTTCGCCGTCGGTGCAGTAGATGACGTAGTCGGGTAGGTCTTCGTCCCAAGTTTCTTCTTTGGGTAGGGTGTACCAGTCGTTTTTCTTGCCTGCGTAGTGGATGGCGGTGAGGCTGGTGCATTGGAAAAAGGCTTTTTCACCTATGCTATCAAGTAGGCACGGTACGTTGATAAGGGATAGCGAAGAGCAACCGTAGAAGCAGAAACTGCCGATAGAAGTTATTTGGCTACTTAGCAATACCGTTTCTAATAAGACACAGCCACTAAAGACGGAATTACCCATAGTGGTAACCGTGTTGGGAATGGTTATTGAAGTTATGCTCTCGCAACTACCGAAGGCAAATTCTCCAATGGTTTGAATTTTTGCTCCGAAGGTGATTTTTTGTAGCGCGGTACAGCCGTAGAATGCCCAACCGCTTAGCGTGGTGACTTGATCGCCAATGGTGACTTCTTCTAGATTTTCGCAAGAGCGGAATGCTGATTTATCGATAAAGCCTACGTTTTTGCCTGCATGCAAAGTGACCAAATTCTTCGCGTTGTAGAACGCTTCTTCGGATATTCGTATGACGTTATCACCAACGTTGAAGCTTGTGTCCGTCTTGCCGTTGGCGTATCTTATGAGCGTCCTGGTGTCTTTTGAATACAAATTGCCGTCGATAGAAGAAAAGGTTTCGTTATCCTCGCTAACTATATAATTCTTGAGAGAAACGCAACCGAAAAGGCTATTCTCGCCGAACTCTTTTACGCTGGCACCTAACGTAAGGCTATCTAAATAGCTACAACCATAAAAAGCGTCCTTATTAATAGCGTCGATGCCGTCGCCTACCGTCACCCTAAAGAGTGAGGTGCAGTGTAAGAATGCGCCCTCGCTTAGGTTAGTAACGCCGTCTTCAAGAACGACCTCGTTGATCATATATAAGTTACTGAACGCGCCGTACTGCATTTTGCCACCCGTGATAGTGATATGGGAAAGCGAATGCGGTACGTAGTACGTGACGATATCTTGCTCGCTGAATTTTTGTAAAACCTTATCTCCGTCCTCGTATTCGTCTTGTCCAAAAATATATCCAAAGAGCGTCTTCTCTGACGGGATATTGAGTAGCGTGTCCTGACCTCCGACAAAGGGTAGCGTCATACTTATAATGGAATTGCAATAATAAAATGCACTACTTCCTATACTCTTAACCGTATCGGGAATAACTACCTCCGTTACGTCGATAAAGCCTGCAAATGCGTAAGGATTAACCTTAGTTAGGGCTTTGCTAAGGCTGATTTTGGTTACCTTATCTCCGTCTATAAGTATATTCCTTGCTTTTGCTACGGGGTTAGAAAGAAGGGTGTCGAATTCTATCATTGCCCATTTATCAATGCTACTCTTATAATTGACTTCTTCTAGAGAATTAAATTCAGAAAATACGTCCGCTTCTATCTTGACAATGCTTGACGGCAACGTAAGGGTGGTGACAAGAGCGCAATTAGCGAGTTCGCCCGATTTTATCTCGGTATAGCCGTAACTTAGGGTAAGATCGGTTAAATTGGGCATTGACTTAAATTTTACCTTGCCTAAACTTCCACCGAATAACGTGAGATTGGTTATATTCTCTACCTTAAACGCGTATTCACTTAATGCAGGAAGGACGGCGCTAGTCACCTTATTCACTCCGTCAAAAGCTCTTTCGTCGAGGAATTTTGGATCGGACTTAAACTTGATATATTCAACGTTCTTACAACCGTCGAAAGAAGACTCACCTATTTCGGTAAGGGTGTTGGGGAAGATTATCGAAGTTATGCATTCGCAATTGACGAAAGTGTAGCAATGTACGCGCGTAACCTCTCTTAAAATAAGCGATTCTAACAACTCGCCGTCTATATTTATATTTTTTGCAAAATAAGTGGGGTTTGATTTTTCGTCGGCAAAGCGAATCACACTCCATTGATCGGCGGTGCCCGTGAAGTTGACGGTGTTTAACTTATCACAGTTAATGAAGGCTTCGTGACCGAAACTACTTATGCCCTTACCTATCGTTATAGATTTTAACTCGCTACAATTACGAAAAGCGTGTCTGTCGACGAATTGCACAGTGTCGGGTAAAGTTATTGACGAAAGAATTTCGCAACGGTTAAACGCGTACTCGCCTACCTCGGCAAGAGATTTGCCTACGTTTATGCCTACGAGAGAAAGGCAGTTACTGAATGCGTACGCACCGATATCGGTCACCGTATCAGGAAGATCAACTACGCGAAGGTTATGGCACGCAAAAAATGCGTGGCTATTAATCTTCTCTATTCCTTCGTTAAAGGTCACTTGCGCGAGACTATCGTTATTGCAAAAAGCATACGAGCCTATGATAGTCACTGTGTCGGGAATTTCGTACTCGGTGTCCGTTTTGCCTAGCGGATAATATACTAATTCGCTCCTATCGTAGGTAAATAAAATTCCGTTGTCGCTGACGAAAGAGGTATTCTCGCTGTCAACGGTTATCCCTTCTAAGTGAGAACAACCGTAGAATGCGCGCTCTTTTACGGCATTAACCTTTCTTGGTAAGTTGATATTTTTTAGTAAAACACAATTTTCGAACGCGCTTTCGCCTATTATTTCTAGTCCGCTATTAAAATTAATTTCCGTTAAATTAGCGCAGTTAGAAAAAACGTTGCTACAAATATTCTTAAGTTCTTCATTGCAATTAACGGTAACGAAAGTGGCGTCTTTAATAGAATAGTCGCCTAATTCTTTTACGCCGTTAGGGATAGTGAATTCTTCTTCCCTTTTGCCTATGGGATAGTGGATAAGTACGTCGCCTTTTTTTGAAAGCAAAATTCCGTCACGCGAGCTAAAGACTAAATTCTCGTCTGGTACGTTGATTGCAACAAGGTCTTTACATTCTAAAAAAGCCCCCACTCCGATAGTAAGGATTTCTTTGGAAAAATTAATGGTAGTAAGCCCTGCCGAGCTACGAAAAGCGTAATCGTTAATACCGACGATTTTGCGCATCTGGTATTTATCAGGAATAGTAATCTCGCTATCGGTACCGCGGTAGTCTTTGATAGTATAAGCGTCAATCTCGGCATGATATTCTAGCATCATACCGTCGACGTCGTTGTTGGTTTTGTCCTTATCGCCATCCTTACCGCCGTCGGTGTCGTCGGTGCTTTGTCCACCGTTATCGTCAACGTCTTGCCCGTTGTTAGCAAAAAAATCACACGCAAAAAGCGTGCCTACGAGCAAAGTAAGTACAATAATAAAAGATAAAATAATAAAAAATCTACTTTTTTTCAATTTGTTACCTATTTATATATAATAACACATTTATTATTTTTTTGCAAGGAGTGTCCTTGCATGCACCGGTGGCGACCGGAGCGCAGTTGATAGGTTAAGTGTTATCTACGAAATAAAGAAATAAGGCGTGTTACGTTATGCACATATGATATTATTTATCAAAGAAGCAATATGTGCCCCTTTTCGCAAAAAGTAGGTAATTGTTTTACCTGTTATTAAATAGCATAACGGTATGGCATTTGTCAATAGCAAAGGGGCAATTTGGGAAAAATTTTTCTGTGAATTTTTTTTTAATATATAACGTAGGTTGTCATCTTTATTGTGGTATGTTATATAGTTTAACATAAAAAAGAGCCATAGCGGTTAGGCTATAGCTCTCATAGTTAGAATAATATAAACGTTAGCAAAAGCTAAACAATGCAACTACAAACGTTTATTTCTTCTTAAAGATTGCAACAAGGTCAGCAAAACTCTTTTTCTTGATAGCAAACCAAACGAGAGCAAAGCCACCAAGTCCGAGAACAACTACTAAACCGACAACAATACCTGCAATAGCACCGCCAGAAAGTCCGTCTTTCGGTTCATCGGGAGTAGGAGCACCGCCGTTACCCATTTGATAATCACAAGTATCACACTTGCCGTTGCTATCGCTATTAGCGTGAGTGCCTATATTAGCCTTATCACCACAAGAACACTCGTTCCAATGGTTATTCGCATCGCTTTCCCAAGTAGTGCCGTGATTATGCTGTGCCGTATCGCCGTATGCCGTATTACAATGCTCACAAATAGCCTTTTCTGTGCAAGTTGCTGTTCCACCCGAACAATCAGCAGTTTCTTTATGCTCGCCATTCAAACTACATACTCTCGTATGCGTTCCATTGCTGTTAGAAGTCCAAGCACCGTAGGTGTGAGCGTTTGCATCAATAGAAATCGTCAATTCATTTTCGGTTTTTACTTCTTGATTCGCATTAAAGAAAGTTCCACAAACGGAGCAATGGTAATGCGCTTGTTTACCCGTAGCGGAGCAAGTTGCTTTTACTTCTTCGATAAGGTCGCCGTATTCGTGTTTTGCTCGAATTTTACCGTCGCCGTTCTTCCAATCTTCCAATGCAGTAATTTCTATCGTACAATCTACGTCGGCAAAAAGTTGATTACAAATACATTTATAATAATCGTGCCAACCGTTTTCAGTACAAGTAGCCGTTTTGCCGTCTTGTTTTACACCGTTACCGTGAACGTGTACGGAATTTTTAATACGTCCGCAAGTATTGCAATCAGTGTCAAGTTCGTCCGTATAAACGTGGTCGCCTAATTCACTCTTTAAGCCACAAGTACATTGTTTCCAATGCTCGTTGCTATCGCTCGTGATAAAGTCGCCGTAAACGTGTTCGGGTTTGGCAATCGTCAAAGCCAAAAGTGTTGTTTCTACTTTGTTTTCATCAAAATACGTTTCGCATACCGAACAATAATAATGCGCTTTCAAACCTGCTTTTAATTCCGTTGTAGTATGTACTGCGCTTTCTTCGGGAATTAAATTGCCGTAAGTATGTTTGGCAACAATCTTACCGTCGTTTGCTTTCCACGTATCAAGATTATCTATCGGCATAGTGCTGTTTTCGTCGGCAAAGAGTTTGCCACAAGCACATTGATAATAGTCTTTATAGCCATCAACGGTACAAGTTGCGTCTTGACCATCTTTCTTCGTAACGGCTACGTTTGTATGTAAGCAAACGTATTCACATTCGGAGCAAACACCATTATTCCACTCGTGAGCTTCTTCCGCTACAACTGCATCGCCACAACAAGTATATTTCTTCTGGTGTGTTGTTGCGGTTTTTATCCAATCTAATGTGCCACTGTGTGCATTCTCATTAGTAGTACCATATGCCTGCATACAATCGGAACACACTGCTTTCTCGGTACAAGTCGCAGTGCCGCCCGTATGTTCAAAGTAAGCACTATTTGTTGAAGCACAGTATTTACACTTTTCTACATGGTACTGTGCATCATAATAAACATATACTCCGCTACTATAGTCACACTCTCCGTACAAGCCACTCTTACCACAGAAGCAAGTACCTGTTTGTACACAGGTCGCATTGCTCGGAACATGGAACGCCGTTTCAATCATGCTGTCTTCGAGATCAGGACAAAACGGATCAGAACATTGCTTCCAATGGTATTCATCGTCATACTGATAAGTTCCATCGTAGGTATGCACGTGCGGAAGTTCTTTCCACATAGCAACCGCAATAATGTCTGTTGTAAGCGTGTATGTTTCATTCGGTCGTTTTTGTGCAACTTCCGTTAAATTATCGCCTAAAATACGAATTGACCAATAATCAAACTCAAATCCTTCACGTGTATAACCTAATTCTTCACAATCTAAAAAAGTAATTGTTTGGTTTGCTTCATATTCAATAGATTCATTGTTCCCATTTGTATCTCCGGGTTGATAAATAACTTGATATAATGTGGGAACGCCGGCTTCCTTCCAAAGAGCAATTAATGTTGTGGCTCTATAAATTTCTACTTCGTCACCTACTGCATATTCTTTATCGCCAATTTGCCAAGCCTTGAACTCTTTACCTGTAGGTGCTGTTATAGTACATTCGGGCAACTTCCAGTTTCCCCAATCGCAAACCTTAACTGATGCCATGCTTCCTGTTCCACCATTAGAATCGAAAGTTACCACAAACATCGTAAGATTGCAGATATCACAATATCCGTCGTCATTGCCGTCATTATGCGCACCTTCTTGACTACGAGCGCCACAAGCACATGCCTTGAAATGATTGTATGCGTCGCCTGTATAATAGGTCTGATAGGTGTGTGCATCCTTTTCCGTTTCCATTCCGCAGTCATCACAAACCCACCAATGATTTGTACTATCAAAAGTTCTCGTTGTTTGATGTGCAATTTCTAATAACGCGGTTTTGTCAACGGTGCTTGTCTGACCATTACCAAAAGTAACAATACAACTAACCGTTGCTCCGTCCAAGGCGCAGTTTGCGCCGACAGCTTTTATAGTAAATTGCTTGGTGTTTACTCCTTCAAACAACTCGGGCATCGTTGTTGTAAATTCGGTAGAATCTTTCTTTACACTCCAAGTATATGCGGTCGCATTAACGCCCACATTTGTTACGGAAAAGCTTGCAGATTGACCGTGAGTTAATTCCTTATTGCTTATGTCAACATCAATAGCTTTCGCAACAGTAGGAGTAATCTCTATATTTGTATACGATAACTGCTTATCATTATTACCAACGGTTACGCTACCACCATTTGAAGTAACAACTGAACCTGTGGAAATAATATCATTAATTAGTTTGTACGAAGTTATGCACGAAGCAGCAGTTGTTTGGAATGTTCCGCCATAGATCTCCAAAGAGCCGTGCTCTTGATTAATGGCATAGGTTTTAGCACTGAATGAACCGCCATTTATCAAAACATGACCGCCAGCAATTCTAACGCATGAGTGAACAAGCTCGTTGTTTGTTTTATCTTCGATGCTATGTTTACCAGCGTTTATCGTAAGATAGGACGTTGTTCCGCTTGTATAGTACAAAGATTTGCTTTCAATCAAATTGTAAGACGATTTGATTTCTCCGTCACCAACGCTATCATTTATGGTCAAAGAATAATTGTCACCAATATTAAAAAGAGCTGTTTCGGTATAGCCGCTTCTTTCTATCGTATGACCAGCCAAATCCAAATAAACATCTACCGAAGTTCCACTTGAACAATTAAATACGTTATTGGGATTATAGTCACTTGCATAAACATCACTTCCCAACTTGATATATCTCGTTGTGGGAGTGTCTTGCTCTAATGCAGTTTTCAATTCAGCGTAGGACTCAACAATAATTGGATCGTTCTCCGTTCCTGTTCCACTTGCTGCATTTGCCGTAAGGGGTGTAATTGCGGATACTCCACAAACAAATGTTAATACTAAAAAAACCGCTATAAATATGACAAATGATAATTTTTTCATAACTATCTCCTTTTTGTTAAATTTTAACATAGAATTTTCTATATGTAAAGATAATAGATAGAATTTTCTATATAATCTTAATTATGGAGCAATTAGAGTTTAAAGAAATCCTTGCGGATTTTTTGATAGAAAATAATCTTACGCAAACGGCATTTGCAACGAAAATAGGTATCAAGCAAAGTCAAGTGAGCGAGTGGTTAAAAGGAAAAGCAAAGCCTGGCTACGATATGCTAAAAGCGATGTCGATAGCTTATGGTAAAAGTGCCGATTTTTGGCTAAATATTCACTAAAAATTAATTTTTCAATATAAAAGTACTAAAAGTCTCCACCGAGCAAAAAATAGCGAAAATATTTATTACAATATATATGGCGAAAAAACAACGGCAAATAAAATAGACCACCATATTAATAAAAGGAGAATTTAATATGACAGGCGAAAAATTCTTTGAGATTTACAATTTTGAATATCATGACGGACGCGTCTTTGACTTTCATTTTGAAAATAATAACATGTTTTTAACGGTTGTAAGGTGTCCTACTTCAATAAAATCAAAAAATGACGAAAATTCACTATTTCAGCGTTTAAAGTTCAAAAACGTGTCAGATATTTGGTTATGGAATGAAGAAAAAGACTATTCACTAGATACCCCATGGGAAGATATGTGGAAACCTTCTTCTGTTGAAGAAGTAGAAAAAGAATTCAAAAATGGTTCTAATTGCTGGATTGACGATGCTTTTTTTGAAAATGGTAGAATAGTTTATAGCTATTTGTTGCGTTTTAAATGTGATGATATAGAGATTTTAGAATCGAGAACCAACCCTGAATATTGCTAATAAAAAACAATATGCTACTTCTTACAACAATAAAAAGGTGCGATAACTTTTCTTTACCGCACCTTTTTTTTGTTATTCAGTTAAGTTTTCGCTACTTTCTTGGGGTTTTTCGGGGGTTTTTATTGATAAAAAGTCTTTTATTTCTTGAATATCGATTTTTATGTCGGCGATTAGTTTTAGTTTGTCGGCGAGTTTATCAATGGTTGATTGGTAGCTTTGTTCGCGCGTTTTGCTCTCTTTCATTTGCTTATAAAACAGCACGATGAACATTACCGCCCAAATGCCCGACTCGGTAGCCATTTCTAGTAAGTTTTCCCACATAGTTGCTCCTTGTTAGTTAGCGAGCGAATCGATTTTTTGTGCCAAAATGATAAGTCGCTTGAGTATTTCGTTAAGTTTTTCTTCAATTTCTGCCATAAATTTTTTTCTCCGATTGTTCTATTTCAAAACCGAAAGTGTCCACGTTCATTTCGTCCGCAGTGCTTTCTATCGTAATTCTTAAAGTTTCGCACGTGCCGTTGACGGGGCGACATTGGACTTCGAATTTGCCCGGGAATGGAAACTTAAATTGTTCGTCTAAGTCGATAGTTGCGGACGCGTCGTATTTTGAACGCATGTAGAATTTTTTTAGGCGCTTATTGCCCTTCATAAAGTCTAAAGTTATGTTGGGGCTTTGCCATTTTTTGTAGGTGGTGTGTCCAAAAATAGTGCTTCTTTTTTCGTCGATACTGCACACGTTGAAGGGCATTCTTTCGCAAATTCCCACTAAATAATATACGTCTTCAACGAACATGGTGACGAATTTGTTAACGCCTACGCCCGTCAGTATACCCACTTCTCCTACGCCCTGATCGATGGATAGCACCGCGTTGTTGAAGCCCGTGTAGTCGCCTCCTTCATTGGTCGTTGAACCGTCGGTGAAAAAGCGTGCCGTTATATAATATTTACCGTTGTATTGCGCTATAGAAATTTGTTCCGCGCTCTCTATCATGGCGTGGTAATCGCGCCACATAATATTGAAGCCGTCACCACCTTCGTAGGAGTAAAACGCACCGTCCGTCATAAATATTATTTTGTCGGGAGTCTGTACGATTGAGCCTGCGTGAATCTTCTTGTTGCCGGTAAAAATCTTGGTGAGCACGTAGTCTTTTATATCGTCGTAGATGGTGAGTTTATAAATGGTATAATCTCTAAAAATATAAAGGTTACCCTTGAACGCGACTATCTTTTGTAACGATCCGCCGTCCTCGGTAAATGATATATATCCCGCGTCTTTTTCGTTATCATTCCAAACGAGCGGTTCGTTCTTCGCACTATAAAAAACACGGTTACCGTCCTTTATCTCCGTGCCGTAAAATCTATCGCCGAGTACGCAAACACTACCTAGAGACGGAACTTTTGCATTAGGCGTATACTCACTACCATCGTAGAGATACATCATGCCGTTATCGTCGTACATAAGCACGCAATCTTGACCGTTGTAGTGGCAATTAACCATACCTACTTGTAGTCCGCTTAACGTTATACCCGTATATTCGTAATTAACTCTTTCGTTAAGCTTGATTTGGTAAACGTCGTTATTATTATGAACCACAAGCAATCTATCGTCACGCCTATTGTGTGCGTAATCGTACCTCTGATAAAAGAATGGCTCTTTGACTACGCCTATGCTTAGATCGGTAGGAAACGGGAACATCTTGCCGTCGTATCTAGCTACGTCGATGCCGAAGCCTTGGCGTATTCTACCATTGACCATTCTTACGTTCTGCGCGTATCTCGCTAAGCCTAATGCTAATCTACTTTCGGGATTATGGGTATCAATACCACCAAAATTGGATATCATAAACGTTCTTTTCTCTACGGTGGGTTTTTTGTATTGATAATACTTATCCATTAACGCACCACCTTAATTCTATAGCTCTTTTTTGTATTCGTCACGTTAGTTAGTGCCGTCAAAAAGCGTCTACGGAAGTCTTCCGCTTCGTCAATGAGGCCTTTTCTAAAACAGTATTCTCCCGCTATACCTAGTCCTAAAATATGGGTGGTAAAGCGCGGTGGAATATCTAATTCTATACCGTCTTCTACGCTAGGGAAGTAGTTATATTTTACTTCGTACTCGCCGTCCTTATCTACCGTAAAGAAGGTGGAATACTCGTTGAATTTGACCGCTTGACCGTTCCTTTTTACAACCGCAATCGACTTAACCTTTTTGCTTAAATCGCTATAAAAAATCTTACCATTACGAGCAAAAGCTTTTTCTATATGTTTTACGTCTACGTACTGCTCGGACACCTCTTCGACTATAATTTTTGCACACTTATCTATTGCTAGATTCTCTACCGTGGGCGTGGTAAAATTGGTAGAAATGCCTAACAATAATGCTGCTTGTTTTTTTATATCTAATAACGTCATAATCTCTCCTTCTTAAATATTAGCGAGGCGGAGAGCGTGCGAGGTTTCGTTCTCGAATTCGTCCTGCGCTTTTTTTAGGACTTCTTTTTCTAGCAACGCGTTATATCTATCAACGGTGTCGATTACCTCTTGATAATTCTCGCTACGGGTAAAGTATGCGTGCCTTATCGTCCTTTCGTCCAGGTTATCGTAAGGGATAACAAGCTGTAACTTATTATTGGCGTACAAAACGAATTTTTGCATATCCGTGTCAAAATAAATTTCGTACGCCTTGTTTAATTCTTTTATTCTCTCCGCTATGGAAAACAAATCGTTAGTTATTCTTATCTTCATCTCCGCCTCTTTTTTGCTGGGGCACGTATAGTTACCGTCTATATTAACACTTTTGTCTACGTGCCCTTTTTTTGCTGGGGCACGTATAGTTACCGTCTACGTTAACCGCTTTTGTCTACGTGCCCTTTTTTTTGCTACGCATAATTTTTTGCGTGCTTATTTTATTCTTCAAAGGTAAGTCTTGCTTGTCCCAAAGGTCTGTTGCAGACAAGGTTGCAGTACTTAACTAAGGTTGCGTTATATGCCGCCTTATTGTGAACGGGACGCAAAATTTCGTGATTGGTGCCTTCTATCCATGCCCAGTCGCCTAGTTGTCCTAGCACGTAGTCGTTGGTATTGATAAAGTACATAGTGTTGTTGGGTGCAAAACTGTCGGCGTAGATAGGTACGTTGCTGTAACAAACGGACTTGAATCCGGTGTCTACCGTCATGTAGTCTACGTTGAGTCTGCTTTCTCTTGCGCTAGCAAGGTACTTTCTTCTCATATCAAAACTAGATATGATCATGTCGGGCTCGGAACCACATTTTTCTTCTAGACTATCTAGTACCGATTGCAAGGTGTCCGCGCTTACTTCGGTGCAGGTGTGCTTTTGGGGTAAAATGGGCGTTACTATAAACTTGGTGTTGCCGTAGATAGTGTTGATATCATCGGAAAAGATGTAAGGAACGCCAAAAATTTCCTTTCCGTAAGAGCCTGCCGACGTAAAATATAGTGCCGTGTTTATTTGATCCGGCGTCAAGCTCCTGTCTAGACGTACTTTTTTCGTATCAGTGAAAACAGTGGTGATTCTGTAAGATTCAGCAATAACCTCATCGTCCTCGTTAATAACGTCGACGTACATACCTTCTACTAGATTGCGCGTATCATCAACTAAAATATCGTTAAGTAAACTTCCCTCTTTTACTACGTTAGCTAATATGCCTTTGCCATCTTGCATTAACATTCTGCGTAAATTAAATCTAGAAGATGCGAGTAGGGTTTCTATTTCGTAATTGAGCATATCAATAGCGGTGCTTACCCCATTCTCGGATATACGTAGAAGTTTGTCACTGATCTCTAAATTGCCATAAATGTTAATCATGGGCGCTTTCAACGAAACTACGTTGGGTATGCCACTTTGGGGTAGGTCAGCGTCTTCGTCACGGCTACCAAAACCGCCGTTGATACCGATTGCACACGATGCTATCATTTCTTTGCCGTAGACGTTCTTGCTGTTCTTCTGAACTTTTTTGTAAAACGCGCTTGTTTTGTCATTAAGGGTTTTTCCTACTACGTCAAGGTAAACCGAGCGTAGTACCTTATCCATGTTGCTTGCGTTAATCATAATATTCTCCTATAATTTTTGTAAAATTTGTTTTGCTATTTCTCCTGCTTCGCGCACGCTGTCGGGTTGATAGGTGGGTAAAGTGGGGATAGCTCCTCCTCTAAGGTGGGTGGGGACTTGTTGCGCATGAATTCGCGCAAGGTAACCGTTGATCACCTTATCTCGATTGCTTTCTTCCTGAAGGACGCGGTCGATTACTTCGCTGTCGCGCGCCATCTCCGCAGGTGACTTAACCTTCTTGACTAGCACTTCAAGCAATGCCTCTTTTAATTTGTTATTATCGTTTACTTTGCTTACCGCAACTTCTTGGGCTAGTTCTTCGGCATAGTCACTCGCTATGGGATATTTTTTTACAAGCTCTTCCGCTTGCTCTTCTACACTGCGCGCAGTCGGTACGCTTCTTTCGTACTCTTTGAGCTTTTGGCTACGCTTGGTAAACTCACTCTCTAGCGCGGTGTACGCTTTTAATAAGTCTTCCGCTGATTTGAATTTTCCATAAGAATTTTCTTCCTTTTTGTCGATATTCTCGGAAAGGATAGAAGTTTGTTCTTGTTCCATAATTTCCTCCGTTTTTATTTTTTAGCGTCCTCTAACGCTACGCTATTTTTGTGTAATTCATTTTCGTGTAAAGCTATATGTTTCAATAAATTCTTCGCGCTATCGCTATCGTTATCTATACTTATTGCATAGCGCTTATGTTCTTCTAAATGTATTTTGTGGTTATCCAATACATCGATTTTGGGAGTATAAAGCTCCATTATTTGGTTCTCATCGTTCGCCTTGTTGCGATGTAACTCTTCTGTAGATACGTCATATTCGTAGAGAGTATCAAGACCTAGCATATCGAGCATTTTTTTGCGCGTGGTACTGCTTATCTTGCCGTCGTCGCCTTGTAATAATCCCGTCTTAAATACACTCTCAAGTAGTAACGTTTTGTTGCTTACCGTATTCAAACTTTCGTCCGCTACGTCGAATTCTATTTCGTCAGAATTGACGTCGCAGGTTTTGAAAGCTTTTATTTCGTACGTGCCGTTATCCCCTGCGATTTTTATCAGTCTACCTTCGCCAGCAAACTGCTTATAGAGCCTCAATAATTGCTCGGATACTTCTTTAGACGCGTTACGAATACTGTCGGTGGTGACGCAAAGTCTGTTGTTGTCTTGTTCGATAATTAGGCTAAGCGCAGTCGCGGTGAGGTTACGGCCGTATTGTGAATTGTTAGTGATATAGTCGCTAACACCACTTACCGAAACGAACTCGTTGAGGAGTTTGTCTTCTTCTTCACTAAACTCCGAGGGTACCGAGCCGAAGTTGAGCATTTCTGGAGCTTTTGCGCCCTGCCGATAAAGGATAACTTTGCCGGGAGAAATGCCTTCGTCTTCAAGGTTCTCTACGTCGATGCTACCGTCCTCCGCCATAAGTACGCCCGCGGTCATTCTGCTAAAAAACTCGTGCTTCCTATTCTTGATTGCGTTATAGGCGCGCTGTACGGGAATAAGTCTTTCTATAAGACTACTGCCGAAAAAGGACGCTGGGGTAGATAGCGCAACCTGCTTAACGAAGGGGAAAATTCTAGTGCTGTTCTTACCATTAAGGTAGGGTAAAATACCGTCGTACAAAACTTGATCGCCTGCTACGATAAGTAATCTTCCTTCGGGAAATTCTACGTTGGGCTTGACGTACTCTTCTATCACCGTCACGTAATCTTCTACGTCGTTACTGATAGCACGCTTTGCGCCGAACCTAAAGTCGCCTACGTAAGACGATTGTCCATCGAGTTGCATTATAGTAACCTGCTCGGGATCAACTTTTACTCCCCATTTTTGATAAACTACGTCTATTGGATAGACTTTTGCGTGAATGATACTGCCACAATCTTCTATCTCGCTTGCCGTAAGGTCATCGGGGAAAATTTCGTACGGAGGACATACCGTGACAACACCCTCCCCTTCGTAGACGTCCTTATCCTTACTAAGGCATAGCCCTGCCGTCTTATCCCAGCCTATCTTATAGAAGGCGCTTCCCGTTATCTCCGCCCAATAGTCCGCTATCCTACGAAGTTTTTTGAAGTTAAGATTTTGCTTGACGCTCTTTAGTAGCTTGGTAGAAAACTCCGCTACCAATCTGTCGGCTTGCTCGATACCGCTAGGCTTGACGCTCACCTCTGCCTTAACTCCGTTGAACTTAGCTAGTCGCGCGTCGATGATGGGTGCGATATGATTGTAGACGTTAGTTTGTTCCCAAAAATACCTTTTGCTCGCGTCGCAAATTTCGCCAGTAGGTAAAACTTCTGTATACTGATTACCGTTATAAAAATTAATATTTAACGTCCAATTGCGCTCCAAATTCTTCCTTTTTTCTGCCCGTCTACGGTATTCCTCGGTTAATTCAATAACTCTTTTGTCAACGTTGTTTTTACTTTTCATCTTTTTTCTTCCTTTCAATTTTTCTTAATTCCCGCAATAGGCGTAATTTTTCTGAATTTAATTCTTGGGTGCTCATTCTCGCTAATTCGGTATCCTTTAATTCCATATATACCTTTAGCGCATTGAGGTCAGGCGGAATGTACTTGGTAGAGGTTTTTTCCTTTACTAATTTCCTATTGCCCTCTTCGTCAACTATATATTCACGGTTAATTTCTTCCACCTCGTACCCTTTTGCTTTTTTGTACAGTACGTCTTCCATAGCTATCTCCTCTGTTTTGCCAATTTGTACGCCTTCTCGTAATCCTTTTGATAAATGCTTTTCTTCGGTGTCCTCTCTAGTCTTTCGTTACGCATTACGTAATAGCGTAGGTCGTCCATTGCGTGGTCGTCTTTTTTGATAGGCACGTCACCGCTAGACCAAAAATAGCTCTTTATTTCGCGTATCATATTGCTACAAGTACGGAAGATAAATATCCTAGCAGGGCGGTAAGAAAAGAGCTCCTTTACCTTGTTGATACCGCTGAACATATTTTTGTTAACGTTACAATCGGCTCTTATTCCGTGATCAAAAAATAGCTCGGCTACGCTTTTGGGTGAACCTAACGTTCTTTGATTGGCAGCGCTATCCATAATTACTTCTAGGTATCCGTTGTTAAAATGCCAGTCGAGAGATTTTGCTAATTTCAATATTTCTTCCGAATGGTACTTGACGTCCTTGTCGCTCATATAGTGCTCGGCTATTACGTAGATATTGCCGTCACCGTCTTTACAGTAAAAGTGCGCGGATAAGGGGTTACGGAGCCCGGGATCAATGCTGATTACGTCGTACCACTCTTTGGGGACGTCAAAGGGATCTATTACGTGAATTTCTGCATCGAACTCGGGATACACAAGTCCGCCTTTTGCCGAAAAATTACCGTAACGCCTACTGTCGAGCGTTTCTTTATCCATACTGCGGGTAAGATTACTGACTTCTTCTTCATCGAGAAAAGGGTTGTCGCCCCATTCCATCTTTATATAAAAGACTTCGCTATTGTCGTACTTGTTCAAGTAAATCTCGTCGTACACCCAAGTAAGACCTTTTAGCGGAGTCATCGTACCGAACAAGTCACCCTTTTTGTCGAGAACACGCATTTTACATTCTTGATAAATATCGTAAGGGGGCTCTTCGTCAAACCAAACGAAGTCGAGACTGGCGCCTTGGAATTTTTCTCTGCCTTGGTCTGCCGACTTAAAACCTATCCTTGATAAACCACCAAAAACGTTCTTGATGACAATCGTGTCGATTATACCTATCGAAGGGTTGCTCTTAGTCCCTACGTGCATAACGACGTCCGCTATCCACTCGGGGTTGAGGTAATGTAGAATTTTACTTTGCGCAACGTCCCTTTGCACTTCGTAACTGACACTGACTACCCAGCCAAAAACGTTATCCCTATTCTCGCGGTACGGGTGAATACCGCGTGCAAGCCAAACCGCTTCTACCGCGCCACATTCGGTCTTGCCACTACGATTCCCACCGAAAACCCAACGGTTGCGTTTTTTTGAGCGGTGAAAAGTAAGTTGCTTTAGGTGCACCTTATCGCCCGTGTTGTAGCGAGATAGCGTGTCGTACTTGTCGCGTGTAGAGATAATTTTTTCGATTTTTCTGATTTTTGATATAATTTCGCGTTCTTCCATACTTGTTCGCCGTGCAGTATATCACCCAAAATTGCCACCTTTGGCGAGAATTTGTAAAAATTGGCAAAATTTTGGACGGCAAAATCAAGCCACTTTTATTTATCGATTGATTTATTAAAAAAATGATATTATAATACCGTTATGATTATTTTTTCGGACAATCCCGTTTCTACCAACGAAGAATGTAAACTTCTTGCAAAAAAAGAGAATTTACGCGAAGGAAGCGTGATTTTTGCCACTCTTCAAAGGGGTGGAAAAGGTACGAAAGGTAGAAAATTCTTATCCCCCGAAGGTGGACTTTATATGAGCGTACTCCTTAGACCTAACTGCCTAGAAAAGACGGTGGGACTTACTTCGCGCGTTGCGGTAGAAGTAATTAACGCGTTAAAAAAAGTCTTCAATTTGCCTTACGGAATAAAGTGGGTTAACGATATAATTGTAAATGGAAAAAAAGCGTGCGGGATACTTTGTGAAAGTGCTTTTACCCCTGACGGAAAACTTGACTTCGTGGTGGTCGGCATAGGTATCAACGTAGTTACGCCCGAAAATGGCTTTGCAGAAGAAATAAAAGATATCGCTACTGCATTAACCGACGAAAAATTTGATTTTAACTTCTTTGCTAACCTTGCTAGGCTTATGCGTGACGGTGTTATGCGCGCGTACAATAATGATAACAACGCATACCGCGAGCAATATTCTTCTCTTTCCGTTACCATAAATAAAAACGTGACTATTGATGACGGTAACGATATCTTCGTTGGGCGCGTAGTGGGCTTTGACGATAACTTCGGTATGATTGTGAAAAATGATAACGAAGAAAGGACTTTCTTCACCTATTCAAATCTTACAATTTGCTAATGAAAAAATTATTTCTCTTGCTCCCTATTGTTATTTTTGTTCTTGCAACGTTATCTTGCGAATCTCTTAGCGTGGCTTTTGCTATGAATTCAAACGATAGTGAAAATATTGATAGCAAAAACACCGATAGCATAAACAGCGATAGCGAAAACGAAATTTCTATAAAATTTTGCTATCAAAATTCTTGCTTAACGGAAATAAAAACACCGTGTGGTAGTGAAATAAAAGTAGGGCTTACCTATCAAGATTTTTTTGATTTTGCAAATAATATCGGGTATCAATTACCGAAAAACGGAAGCGTTGAATGGGTGGATAGTGACGGAAATAAAGTCGACTTCCCTATTGTTGCTACAACTGATAAAACGTTCTTTGCGAAAATAAACGACGATAGTGAAAACGTAATTATTACTCTAATTGCGCGCTACAAAGGTGCGCTTGATTATCAATATACAACTCTATCTATCCCCGTCGGCGGAAGTATAAACTTACCTACTTTTTACGAAGGTATTCCTATCTTAGGGTACTATGTAGATCCCCTTCTTGAAGAAAAATTCTCTACTAGTTATACCGCGACAAGTTCTCTATCTATATATCTTTTACTTGACGAAGAGATAACTTTCTTCATTAACGATAAAGAGTATAACTTGTCTTACGGGTGTACCTTTTCTTCAATTTTGGATACCGATACTCACAAAGTAAGTAACGTTTATCTTGATAAGGATAAGACGAAAAGATATAGATATTTGCCGTATGATAGCGGGATTTATTACATAGATACGGTAAGGTATAATTACCGCGTTACGATAGTAAATGACGATGGCTTTCGTACCGATATGCTCGTACCTATTACTTCTAGTAGCCTTATACTTGACGATAACTTTTGTTATTATGGTGATAGTGGATTTGTTGAGGAAATAAGCAACGAAATTATTCTTAACGATGACGTCACCATATATAGAAGTAGTTACGGTACGGCAAAAACTAACCTTATACAAGATATTTTGGCAATAATAACTTTCGTTATAGTGGTGGTTGTACTTATTTGGCGTCAAGTGGTAAAAAGAAAGAAAGAAAAAGCGAGAATAAAGCAGTTAAAAATAGTAGCGAGAAGTTTTTATGAATGCAACGAAATGCCCGACGTTTAAAAATATAAGGATATATTTTTATAGACCTTGACAAAAGGGCGCGCGTTTGGTATCATATACCTTAGTGCTATGCACTAAAATAACAAGTAATTTTTTTAGATAAGGAGATATTTTTATGCCCAAAGTAATACTTGATTGGAAAACCGCTAACGATTTTATCGTAGACGCATTCGTTGGTACCGGTGTACCTAGAGAAGATGCTATCATTTGTACGGACGTTTTGTTAGAAAGTGACAGACGCGGTATCGAAAGCCACGGTTGCAACCGTTTTAAGCCTATCTATATAGACAGAATTAACGCAGGTATCCAAAACCCTGTTACCAATTTTGAAATTATCAAAGAAACCCCTACTACCGCTGTAGTTGACGGACACGACGGTATGGGACAAGTTATCGGCTACAAAGCAATGTCGCTTGCTATTAAGAAAGCAAAGGAATACGGCATGGGTATGGTAGTTGTACGTAATTCTTGCCACTATGGTATTGCAGGATATTATACCACTATGGCAACGAAAGCCGGTTGTATCGGTTTTACCGGAACGAACGCACGTCCTTCGGTTGCTCCTACTCTTGGCGTAGAAGGTATGTTCGGAACTAACCCCTTCACTATCGGCGTACCTACCGACGAACCTTTTGACTTCAACTTCGACTGCGCTACTTCTATTACGCAAAACGGAAAAATCGAGTATTACGAAAGAATCGGCGAAGACGTACACCCCGGTACCGTAATCGATATCGACGGTAATGCCGTTGAAGGCGATGCTGGCGAAGCACTTAAGAAGATAAGAAAAGGCACCGCTGCTCTTACTACCCTAGGCGGTATGGGCGAAGCTCTCGGTGGATACAAGGGTTATGGTTTTGCTCTAACGGTAGAACTACTTTCCGCAGCACTTCAAGACGGTAACTATGGTAAGGCACTTAACGGCGTTGGTCCTAACGGCGAGAAGGTACCCTACCACCTTGGTCACTACTTCATTGCTATCGATACCGACCACTTCTTAGGTGAAGACCTATGCAGACAAAAATCGGGCGAAATCATTCGTTCTATCCGCGCTTCTAAGAAGGCTCCCGGTGAAGAAAGAATTTATAGCGCAGGCGAAAAGGAATACGAAATTTGGCTACAAAGAAAAGATAGTGGCGTTCCGATCAACGAAGCAGTACAAAAAGAAATGAGCAAGGTTCGTGACGACCTTGGACTTACTCAATACGTATTCCCGTGGGAAAAATAAGGAGATAAAAAATGGATTACGCTCAAGAATCACTAAAATTACACGCAAAATTAAAAGGTAAGATAGAAATCAACCATCGTGCACCCGTAAGCAACAAGGAAGAACTTTCTCTTGCTTACACCCCCGGTGTTGCACAACCCTGTCTAGAAATTCAAAAGGATATCAACAAGTCTTACGAACTAACTCGTAGATGGAACCTCGTAGCCGTAGTAACCGACGGTACCGCAGTACTTGGTCTTGGCGACATTGGTCCCGACGCAGGTATGCCCGTTATGGAAGGTAAGTGCGTACTATTCAAGGCTTTCGGCGACGTAGACGCTTTCCCTCTATGCGTAAAGAGTAAGGACGTTGACGAAATCGTAAGAACTATTCAATTAATAAGTGGAAGCTTCGGCGGTGTTAACCTAGAAGATATCTCCGCTCCTCGTTGTTTCGAAATCGAACGCAAACTTAAAGAATGTACCGATATTCCTATCTTCCACGACGATCAACACGGTACCGCGGTAGTTTGTTCCGCTGCTATCATCAACGCATTGAAAGTTGTTAATAAGAAAATCGAAGACTGCGTAGTTGCATTCAGTGGTGCAGGTGCAGCGGGCGTTGCTATCGCAAAGCTTCTTCTTAACATGGGCGCAAAAGACGTTATTATGTGCGACAGAAAGGGTATCATTTGTGAAGGTGACGAAAATCTAAACGCTGCTAAGAAAGAAATCGCATCCTTTACTAACCGTACTTTCAAAAAAGGCACTCTTGCAGACGCTATGAACGGCGCGGATATTTTCGTAGGCGTAAGCGCACCCGGCACGGTAACGCAAGACATGATAAGAAGTATGAACAAGGGCGCAATCGTAATGCCTATGGCTAACCCCGTACCCGAAATTATGCCCGACCTAGCACTTGAAGCAGGCGCGGTTGTAGTTGGTACCGGCAGAAGCGACTTCCCCAACCAAATCAACAACGTACTCGCCTTCCCCGGAATTTTCCGCGGTGCATTAGACGTACGTGCAAGCGATATCAATGAAGAAATGAAAATTGCCGCAGCGAAAGCAATCGCAAGTCTTGTAAGTGACGAAGAGCTCGCTCCCGACTACATTATACCTAAGGCATTCGATACTCGCGTTGGTAAGACGGTAGCAGCAGCGGTAGCACAAGCAGCTCGCGAAACTGGCGTAGCAAGAATTTAATTTATGGCTAATAACAAAAAGCACAAAAGACCAAAAAAAATAGCGTATAACCCACCGTTCCCCGATAGCGTTCTTAACGAATCTATCGGGAACCTTGCGTTGCGCGAAGAGACCTTGAATCTTCTCTTGGGCGCAGGTTTGAACACCATACGCGACGTACTTATTAGGTGCGAAACGGATTTTTATAAAATTTGTAAATTCAACAAAAAGAACCTTTTTGACGTAAAGAACGCTATCAAAAAGCGCGACCTTTTCTTGCGTCCGATGCCTATTACCGAAACGCAAAATCAAAACAGCGCCAACGTAGAAGGCGGTAAGAATAAGCAACAAAATCAACTGAATAAGGCTCAACAGCCCGTTCAACAAGGTAAGCAAACGCAAAACAAGCAAGGCGCGCAGGCTACGCAGAATAAACAAGGCGTGCAAGCTACTCAAAATAAACAAACTGCACAAGCAAGCGCTAGTCAAAACGCAAAGCAAAAGAACAAGAAGCAACAGGTTATCCCCGGTGTTAACGCACCGCTAGTTCTTAAAACTTTGCCCGAAAAACCGCCTAGACCGGTACACGTACCCATCAAGGAAGAATCGGACGCTTACGTAAAAATCAACAAGGGTGGCAAGTGGGGTTTCCGCGATCGTGATACGAAAATAATGGTAGTACCTACCATATACGACGAAGTGTTTAATTATAAGGGCGATATTTGTTGCGTACAAAAGGACGAGAAATTCGGCTTTATCAACCGTAAAGGTGAAGAAATCATACCCATTATCTATGACTGCGCGACGTCGTTTAGCGAAGGCTATGCGTGCGTGTTCAAGGGTGATTATTGCGGTTATATCAACCTAAACAACGAAACGGTAATCGACTTCAAATACACCGCAGGTACGCCCGTAATCAACGGCGAATGCCGTGTGAAAAAAGAAAATAAATGGGGCGAACTGCATTTGGATAAACCCAATGAAGTGCGTTGGATTATTTAGTAAAATGTCTTGGAAAACCCATTTTTTGCAAAAAAGGGGTTTTCCAAACCTTTCCCTAAAAAATTCTAACTAAATAATATTATGAAATTGTTTTATCTATAAAAATACTTTTTTACAAATAAAATAATAACGTGTGACAAAATCGTCACACGCTATTTTTGTTTTTTAGATAATATTTCACTTATTTAGAAAAACTCCGAGTATCTCTCTACTAGCTGCATTATACCCTCTTCGTCTATAAGATTCTTACCCATTGCTACTTTTAGGTATTGTCCGTTAAACGCATTGAATATAACTTCGGGTATTTCTATTACTTCTAGGCAGAATTCTTCATAAGTAAACAGTCCATAGGTGTTTATATCGTTATTATATGCGGTCATATCGTAACGCATTGTTTCTGTGTCTACTTCAAAAATATTGATAAAGCCTTGCGTTGCACCGGGCATTGATAGCATGCCGTTGACGTAATAGCATAAGTGGCCGTAGGTTACCGGACTCCAAGCAGTGGTGGTCTCCGTATATATATCAACGTCAACTAGTTGTACGGTAGTCCATATCATATTACCGTCACCGTCATAGCCTTGTTTATTAAAGTAGTGTCCTATATATTGATACGCGTCTTCTCGTAAGAATACGTATTTATTTAGATTAATGTCAAAGAATGCGTGCTCGTCTATTACTTTAACTTGCGTACCGTCCGAGAAGGTAAGCTCTATTATTTCATATTGCATAACAGAGTCACTATCAATGAACAGTATGGGTGCGGTGTCAAATTCTCCAGTAAGCATATTCCATACTAATAATTGTTCGTTACCAGTAAGGTCTTCTACCGCCACTTGACTACCGTTAGCAAGAGTTATAAGCGTGCCTTCGGCTACGCAGGACTTCTCCGTCCACTTTGCATAAAGGATACCATTAGGTGCGGATAGTATATCGTCATATTTGGTTCCCGAAAAATCATCAGTAGTATACCAACCGCCGAAAGTATAACCAAATCTAAATGGTTCAGTTATTCCATTAGTTGCCGTTGCATTAGATGGGTTAGACGCGCTTTTTGTAAACGACACCACGTAACTTTTATCAATAGACAACGTACATCCCCATACAACTGGTCTATTAGAACTGTTCCAAGAATTACTCCAACCCGGTTTCTTGCTAGAATGCTCTGTGTATATTGTAAGATTGTCACAGTTTTGGAAACAGTAATCACCTATGCTTGTTACATTTTCTGATAACACCAAACTCTTTAATTCGCCGTTATCACTAAAGGCCCACTTTCCTAAAGTAGTTAATTGACTATTTTCTGGTAGGTGAAAACTTTCTATTAAGCCTGAATTATAAAAGGCACCTTGTCCAATGGTAGTAACACTAGACGCAATTGTATTCAATGCAGGTAACTTTGTTTCGTAGAATGCAAAATTGCCTATTCTAGTCATAGATCCACCACTATAGGTCCATATCATCCCTCCACACCCAGTAAACGTTGAATCTTTTATTTCTGCAACGTTGTCGGGTATTCTTATAAGCGTTAATTCCTCACAATAAGCAAACGCACTGTGTCCAATGGACATATCAGTTGAATAATCTTCAAAGTATACACATTTTAGATTCACTTGATCTGAAAACGCATTATCACCTATTGCCGTAACAGTTTTACCATCTATCTTTTCTGGAATGGTCATATTACCCACTATATCACAATACGTGCCTGTTATCGTCACCTTATCATTTGATACGCTAGTAGTAAATATTCTCTTGGGTACGTCTATAACGTGCGAATAGTACGGTCCAGTGAATACACCTTGTGCTACGTTAGAATAACCAGGTGAAGCACCCGACTGTATCGTTCTAAACGCAATATGTACGGTTTCTCCAACAAAAGTCTTAACCATAGCAAAGGTTATAGATGAAACGGTATATGTGTCACTCGTTAACAAAGGTGAAGTATAATGCTCTGAATAATCTTCGCTAAAAACTGTAACGTAGAACTTATCGGGCTTGTAGTACGTCATAACGCTTGTGTCAATTGAATACTTAATATCAAAACTCGTCATAGTAGTATTTAGTTCTACTATATTAGTTCCTTCCTCCATATATATTGTTGCTGCAATGTTATATTCTTCCAATGCATATCCAATATCTCCGATATATTCTGGGTATTGCTCGTAAAAGTTGGCAATAAAGTCAGAGAGCGTATACGTTTGTGATATAGTCGTAATATCCCACCATTTTTTTATATTTACACTTACCTTTTCGGCTTCCGCTGATGCTATGTCATTGTTTATAAAAACTTGAAACAATTCCCACAAAACTGCAATGACAGACCTTTCACACCCTTCTCCTTTTTTACGTGATATATTTTCATAATAATAACCAACATCTACTTCGGGTACAGATTCATAATCAGAATATTTTCCATCAGCCACCCCGACTATATTAGATAATTCATTAGCATAATATTGTTGTGCTAATTCTCCAAAAATCGTTGGCCATGCTTCCGCCCAGGCTATTTTTATTCCTTCTTCTTTAGCATCTTCTTTGTCTATTGGATAATTACTTCTATGCCTTGCACATTTTCCCCCACAATTGTTATTTCCTAAATTAGGATAAGAGTCTAACATATAATGATCTATCATATTAAGGCTACCAACATGCCAATCACCTGGATTATCTGTAATTCCTAATTGCGCTTGTACGTGGTGTCCATATTCATGCATGATAACGTCCCAATCTGCATACTCGTCGTCCGTGTTTGTACCTAATAAATAAATAATTTCCTCATTATCATCATAATTAGTACCTATATCATAAGGGTACAAAGCCTTAACCGAATCCATCGCCGTTCCATTCATTTCTTTTGCAAACATATCGGCAAAAATAAGTGCTTGTGAAATTTGTGATACTTTACCGAACAAAGTTGATACATTGACAATAATTTTTTGTTGTACAACCGATAAATTATAATGAATATTAATATATACGACATTCGCCGCACGCCCTACTGATGTTCTCACCCCTGCTGAATATATTGTTAAATCAAACGTTGACGTTACGTTTGCTAACATCCCCATCGGTAAATATCCATTACTATCAGTATAATCTATACTACCCGTTGATAATTTAACTTTAGTATATGCTAATGGATGTTCATTATTATTATTATCTATCCATACCAACTGTATCGGTGAAGCAGTGGACGCATCATCAGTAGAATACGTAATTTGTTGTTCTTCATCGTTAGATAAACTTTCCGAATGAATAACTTCTATTTGTTCATTTATATCTTCTTCTGCGTGTGCCGTTTTATCGTATAAACTGGGAACTCCTAAAGAAAATATAAAATTGAAAAATATGAATACCACTAAAGAAAAAATGCTTATTAATAAAATACCTTTAATTGCTTTTACGTTATTCTTCATTGTCAAGTGCCTCCTTTATATATTTCCTACTAATAAAAATTCCGTCTTCTTGATGTTTATAATAGATGTCAAATCCAAAACTCTCATCTAAAATAAGTGCATAAATTCCTACCCTATTATTATTTTTTACGAACAATTCTTTCGGTATTTTCACCTGTACAGAATTTAATTTTTCAACGTCATAATTATATCCATTCCCTAATGGGTAATTCTCTGCACAAAATTCTTCTATAGTATGTACCACTGTTAATTGAGAATCTTCCATTCTTTGCAGGAATTCGTATTCACTTTTGGGAAAATTA
>JAZSMH010000011.1:0-20949 GCA_045535785.1 Clostridia bacterium | reverse complement strand
GAAGGCGAAAGCCGTTTTTACAAGCTAACGGAAGTTGACGTAAAGTATGCCGACACCGAATTCGTTCCGCGTGAATACGAATGTTATGGATTTAACCTAGAACAAATCTGCGATAGATTCCGTAACTATGCGGCTAACAACCCTGAAAGACCTTGGCGTAAACTTTATTACGAACCTAAGATTATCCGCCTATTCGTTGCTTCTCTATCCACTACTCGTCTTATAATCTTACAAGGTATATCCGGTACCGGTAAGACGTCACTACCCGAATGTATGGGACACTTCTTTAAGAACCCCACTACGATAGCATCGGTTCAACCGTCTTGGCGTGATAGAACGGAACTTTTTGGATACTTCAACGAATTTACCAAGCGTTTTAACGAAACGGAAGTTCTTAAAGCGATGTACGACGCTACCTACAACAAGGACGTATATCTAACCGTACTAGACGAAATGAACATAGCGCGTGTCGAATACTACTTCGCAGAAATGCTATCTATCCTAGAAATGCCGTCGCGTGACCAATGGGTAATCGACCTTGTTCCGTCAGGTTGGCCGAGTGACCCGAAGCATATAATGAAAGGACGTTTTAGTCTACCCCAAAACATGTGGTACGTAGGCACGGCAAACAACGACGACTCGACCTTCGCTATATCGGATAAGGTTTATGATAGAGGTATGCCTATCAACATTAATAGTAAGGCTGCACCGTTCGATGCACCTTTAACCGAGGGCCTTGCTATCGACTACACGTACCTAGAAGAACTTTTCCATAAGGCACAAGAAGAACACAAGGTAAGCGACGAGAACCTTAAGAAATTCGAAGACATGGACAACTACGTAATAGAACACTTCCGTCTTGCGTTTGGTAACCGTATTGTTAAACAGTTACGTGAATTCGTACCCGTATACGTTGCTTGCGGTGGAACGGAAATAGACGGACTTGACTACGTACTATGTAACAAGATACTTCGTAAGTTCGAATCACTCAACCTTGCGTACATACGTGACGAAGTTGACGATTACATTAAGTATCTTGACGATAATTTCGGCAAAGAGAACATGACCGAATGTAAAGAATATCTAACGAGATTGAAGAAACTATTCTAATAATTGATTTATGGCCGGCATTAACGTTTACGAGAAGATCGTTTATCAAATCAATAACCTGATTAAGCAGGAAGACATCTATCCTACCTACATGGATAGTATTTCTGCAGGTAAGAACGACTATAAACTTTCGCAAGTATACACGAAGCGTAACTATGATAGCGAATGGATAAAGACCATTGAAGACTGTATCGTTAGTCTAGATAACATCGTACGTAATCCCCGTAAGTTCATTGTAATTGAAGAAGATATCGTTGATATAAGCTTAGCGAGAAGTATTTCGGTAGAAAGCGTAAAGCACTTATCGCAACATACTAACCTTATTGCGTCCGTTGATAAGAATGGTACTGTTATTCCTTCGAAGATTCTTAACACGAGCAAGGAAGAATCATTCGATATATACGAAAATAGATTTATTTATACCCTACTTCTTAAACTCCGTGACTTCATAGATAGGCGTTTTTTGGTAATGCAAGGCGCGTTACTTCAAAGCGGTGAATTGGACGTTGCGTTAGAAAGCGAATTCGCTATCGACAAGAACAAAGTTAAGTACAAGATGGAAAGTAGCGCGAACTTCCCGTTCGACGAAGTCGTAAAGCGTAAAGGCACGAACCAACTTAGCGATATGGAACGTGTGGTTTACATCAAGAGCATTATTAGCGACTTCTTAGCGAGCCCGTTCGCGAAAGAAATGCGTTCTTGCGCGCTCGTCCGTCCCCCTATTCAAAGAACGAACGTTATTCTTAAGAACCCTGACTTTAAGAAGGCGCTAGTATTGTGGCAATTCGTAGAAACCGCAGAAAAGATGGACTTTACTATCGATACGGTTACCGAAACTGCCGAAATGCCCCCTGCGCTTGCCGACAAATATCGCGGACTTGTATTCCTTAATACCGTGCTTATGCAATCTATTGCCGCTACGCGTGCTGAAGGTGACTTCGCGGGCGACAAGGACGGCGCTGGTGCTAAGCTAGTAGAAGCGGACGACTATCGTACGAAGAATATAGACGATTTCGTGCCCGACGACTTCCCTCACCTCAAGATGGAATTGTCGGAAATAAGAAGGATATATCGCAAGCTTACCGCGGGCGAAGCAACCCTTACTTTGGGCGAAATCGGCAAGATGAACGGTGCGCTCGATAGAGTAATACGTCAGTTTAAGATAAACAAAGCAAAGGAAGACGGTATCCGTCAACAAAAGCTTATTGCTAAGCAACTTGAAGAAGAAGCTATTGCAAAGCGACTTGCGTTGCGTGAACAAAAGGACCTTGAGCGCAAAGCGCGTATGGAAGAAGCGCGCAGACGTATACAACTACGCAAAGAGGAAGAAGAGCATAAACTCCGCATGCGTAAGTTAGAAGCGGCGGCTAAGAAGGAAGAAAAGCTTAGAGAAAAGCAAGCGCGTGAAGAGCTTGCGCGTCAAGAGCAAGAAGCGCGTGAAGAGCTTGCGCGTATTCAAAAAGAAAAGGAAGAACTTGATACTAGAAGACGCGAAGAAGCTAACCGCATAATAGAATTGCGCCGTATACAAGACGAACGCGTTGCTTCCGAAAGACAAATTACTCGTCAAAAAGAGATAGAAAGTCAAAATCTTCACGATAAATACGAGCAAAAGCAAGCGGTAGCATTATCTAATCTAGAAAAAGCGAAAGAACTCTACAACGAAGCTATGGAAGTATTCCGTGTAGAGCAAGAGAATATGGAAAGCGAACTTCGCGATCATATTGCGTACGTAGCGAACAAAGAAAGTGAGCGCGTAGCGCGTGAAGAAGAAACGAAAATGCTCGCTCGTCTTGCAGAAACGCAAGAAAACGATACCGCACGTATTAACGAAAAGAAAACCGCAACTTTAGAAAAGATGAAAGCGGAAGCAAGCGAATATTGGGCAGAACAACAAGAACTCGCTACTGCACTTGGAATCAACCTAAAAGTGGGCGTTTTGCGTGAATTTGAGAATGAAAGAACGAAAAAAATCATACTTAACCACGAGCAAGCGGAAGAAGCGTTGAAGACGCTTTATGCAGGGTTCGAGATCCGCAACACCGCGGAAGAACTGATTGCAATAGACGCGCTTATCGCTCTTGCATCAAAGAGAATGGACGAAAAGACTTTGCTTGAATTGACGGAAGATATTGATAAGAAGATACGTGACCGCAACCGTTTACGCAAAAAGTTACGTAGACAAGAGCGCCGCGCGGCAAGAAAAAATGGAAAATCAAGCAAAAAGTAAAAAGATTACCCCAAAAAAAGTTTTTAACGTAATTTTTACCACGATACTCGCTATCGTGTTCGTTTTTGCGTTGGTTTGTCTTGGTTACGTATGTATTCAAGCACTTCGCGGACAAGAAACTTCGCTATTCGGGCTAAAACTCTACTACGTAGAAACGGACAGCATGGCACCTACTATTGACGTCAACGAAATGATCCTTAGTAAGCAAATCACCGATCTTGACGACTATATGAAGGTGGATTCGCAAATTGACGTGGACGACGTGGTGACGTTCAAACAAGTGGTCAACGGCTATATAATCAACAACACTCACCGCGTAATAAAAGACGTGTACTACGATAGCGAAATGAAGTGCCATTGTATTCAAACTAAGGGTGATAACCCGTCTGCGCCTACCGATAAGCCCATACCTATCACCGATTTACGCGCAAAGATGGTAATGAAATTCTCTTCCCTAGGTGATATATATAGTTTCCTTGGCTCTACCGGTGGCATAGCAACGATGATAATAATACCTATGGCGTTAGTGCTTATAAGTACCATTTATCAACTTGTTATGAAGATAAAAAATCCCGCTGGTAAGGAAGAAGAAGTAATAACCTTAACGGAAGAAGAAAAAGAACGTATCCGCAAAGAAAAAGAGCAAGAAATTGCAAATAAGGCGGTTGAAGAATATATCGCACTCGAAAAACGTAAAGAAGAGATAAAGAAAAAAGCAATTGAAGAATATCTAAATTCTTCAGATAAAAAATAATTTTTTAGAATATGTATGGAAAAACCCTTTTTTTGCAGGGAGTGTCCCTGCACGCAAATTGGTCGGTTACATTTTTATCCACAATATAAGTAAATTATGCGTGTTAAATAATTTAGGACACGACCTACACGCCGTCGGGGCGTTTTCCAAACCTTTCCGCCAAAAAAACTTTACTTATTATACTTTCGTTATAGTAGTCGTCATTAATATGGATATTTTATCCTTAACTTTGTTTGCAAAACAAAACTTCACTTTGCGTTAAGCAAAACTTTACTATCAAAGATAACTTCACTTGCTCGCTAGAGCAAACTTCACCACGCAAAGCGAATATATCGCTTTGCCGTTAGGCAAACGATAGTGGCATCATTAAAAAAAGCGCATCCGATTAGATGCGCCTTTTGTTTTATCTACGTTTTCATCTTACAATGGTAGCGGTACTAGCGGTAATACGATACCTACGAGCACTACGAGTAGTACAACGAAATAAAGTATTTTCCAAACTACGCTTTTGCCTTTTACGTAGCGCCATGCGTTAACTGCAACGATGCAAATTGCTACTGCAGCTGCTACTGCTTTGAGTGCGGATACGATAACTAGGCTTATGTCAAAAAATCCTAAAATAAGTGCTACTAGATAAAGTATTGCGGTGACGGTAAGCGTCCAAAACGATACTTTGTTAAGGGTGATTGAGGTACCTAACGAACTTTTCTTTTTCTTTGCCATAATTGTCTCCTATTTATAATAAATTTTAATTTACATAATACTTAAAGAGGTGCGCATAATCATACGTCACTACAGCGTGTATTGATACGTATATTACAATCAAAAATGCTATAACGAATACGATTTTGTAAATAACGTTCTTTTCTTTTGCGTAATGCCAAGCATTGAGCGGACCGCTTATCGTTATTAAAAACCAACCTACACACATAATGACATTTTGTATAAATCCATATACAATTCTCGCATCGATTTGTGCATATAAATTATCTTCGTATACTGATTTCATCCACTCGACGAAATTATCGCCGTTAAACCATAATATTAGATAAAGAATAAAAATAAACGCAACGGTAACAAGTAACCAAAAGGATACTTTGTTAATAGTTCTGTCATTGCCTATTTTTTTAACTTTTTCTTTCATACTTATAACGTTAACAAAATTATCCCACGGATAGACACGTAAAGATTAAAAACCATTACCATAATGTAGGTTATTACAAGGACACTATTTTCCTGCTTTGCATACCGCCATGCATAAATTGGATTAGCGATAGTTACTAATAACCATCCCATGCACACCAAAACTCTAGTAATTAGACTATAATAAACACCTGCCGCTCCACCAACCCAATAAAATATAATATATACTACGTAAATTAATGCGGCTATACAAATTAAACAAAAAGATACCTTATTGCGACTGTTATCACTATTTTTTAAGGTATCTTTTATTTTTGTATTCATAACAACTTATCTCTTTACTTTTTGAGTGATTCTATCACTTCGTAAATTCTTTGCAAATCGTCGTTGCTGTAATAGTCGATTGCTATTCTACCGCGAGTTTCGTTACCCATAAGTCTAACTTTGGTAGAGAATACTCTCGTCATATCGTCTACGAATTCGCGCATTTCAACACTCATTTTTTCTCTTACCTTATCGGTTATCTTGTTGGGGCGTGTTTCGGGCTTTAGGTAATACTTAACTTGCTTTTCCGTTTCTCTTACGCTCCATCCTTCTAGAATAGCTTTCTTCGCCATTTCTATTTGGTGTAAGGGGTTGCTTACGCCTAGTAGTGCGCGTGCGTGACCTGCAGATAGTTTATCCTTACGGACGAACTCTTTTACTTCGTTAGTAAGGTTGTTTAGTCTCAAAATATTAGCGATACTAGGTCTTGCCTTGCCTAGTTTTTGTGCGACTTCTTCTTGAGTAAGTCCGTAGGACTCCATAAGCTCTCTAATCGCTTCGCTCTCTTCTATTGCGTTAAGGTCTTCTCTTTGAAGATTCTCGATAAGGCTTATTTCTTTCGTCTTGATATCGTCGTATTCTCTAACGATAACGGGAACTTCGGTAAGCGATGCCATTTTTGCCGCGCGGTAACGTCTTTCACCTGCTATAATAACGTAGTCGTCGCCTTTGCGTTTAACTACCAAAGGTTGGATTATACCGTGATTACGAATGGACTCCGCGAGTTCGATAAGACCTTCTTCATTGAAGATTTTACGCGGTTGTTCGGGGTTAGGAAAAAGTCTATCTATCGGGATAGTATAGATTTTATCTTCGGTTTTTACGTCGGGCGACACGTCTTCTAAATTAGCTAGAAGTGCCGATAGACCTCTTTTTACAGGTTTTGCCATAAAAATCTCCTCGTTATTTTTGCTTACGTTGATTGTAACATAAAATTTGATTTTTGTAAACGACTATATTTGATTTTGTCAATAGTCGTATCATTGTTATAGTGGGGAATTCCTTGGTTTATTCTGTCCCCTAGGGTATTTGATAGGCGTGGGTTTGACTTTTTCAACGATGACGAAGCTACGTTTGTATTCGCCGTTCAAGATATATTCGTCCACCATTT
Organism: Clostridia bacterium; assembly: GCA_045535785.1. Taxonomy (GTDB): domain Bacteria; phylum Bacillota; class Clostridia; order Christensenellales; family DTU072; genus CAG-1782. The sequence goes on along the minus strand of JAZSMH010000011.1, from coordinate 14,277 downwards.
TCACCTTACCGCCTAAGATAGAAAGGGCTTTTTTTGCGTTGATTATTTCTTCTTCTACGTCCCCTTTGTACGCAACTAGCGTACCGCCTACCTTTAGTAAAGGAAGGGCGTATTCACACAAAACGTTAAGGGGGGCTACCGCGCGCGCGATGACGCAGTCGTAACTTTCTCTATAATTCTTCGCTTGGTCTTCTATCCTAGAATGTATTGCGGTTGCGTTAGGCAATGCTAAACGAGATATAACTTCGTTAAGGAAGTTGACGCGCTTGTTAAGACTATCTAGTAAGGTAAACTCTAACGTTCCGTCACCCGTGATAATCAAAGGTATTGCAGGAAAACCCGCTCCGCTACCTATGTCGATAACTTTGCCTATTTTTGGTAAATGTTTGTATCCCATAACGCTATCAACGAAATGCTTGATGGTAATTTCTTCTTCGTCGGTGATACTCGTTAGGTTGAATTTTTGATTATATTCAAGCAATAACTCACGAAAAGCAACAAGTTGTGCTTGTTGCTTCTCAGTAATAGTTAATCCTTCTTTTTCAAAATAGTTCTTCATATTATTTGTAAACCGTGATACATTCTTCCGTCATGGTGAGAGTAATTTCTACTTCGGTTGCTACTTCTTCTACCATTCTTGATACCACTAGCGTAAGTTTGTCCCCTTCGCGCATAGTGAGCATTAAGTCTACTAGTATGAACGATCTAGTAAGGTTATAGGTTTCGTCTACGGTGCCGTCGCCGTTACGGTCGATTTTTACACCCTTAATAATATCGTCTATTTGTACCTTACCGTAAGCAAGGGCTGTTTCGCCAACTTCGATAACCTTTACCGTTTCTTCTATACTTACCTTACCATTGTCTTTGTCGTAGATTGCTTTGCTACCTACGGTTTGTACGGTGACGCCTAGTAGGCATTTTTTCACTACTCCGCCTTCGGTTTGGTGATCGAGAATATTCTCTACTACGTATTTTACCAAAGTGGAAGGAAGTGCATAGCCTATACCTTCGACGTTACTACTAATGATTTTTGCATTGACGATACCTATAAGACGTCCGTCTTTGTTAAACAATCCGCCACCGCTGTTGCCCGAATTAACTGCGGTATCGATACGCATTACGCGGAAAACGATAGTGGACTTTTCGTCGGCGGAAGTAAGTTCTATTTCTTCACTATCAACGTTAATTACGCCCACCGTTGCGCTAATGCCGTCACCTTCTGCGTTACCTATTGCTATAGCGGTTTCGCCAACGCTAACGGTATTGCTATCGGCAAAGGTTACCGCGCTAATATCTTCACTCTTAATTGCATCGTTATTCTCTACGTAGAGAAGTGCTATATCGTAGTTCATCGAACCGCCTACGTACGTTGCTTTTATACCTTGACCGCTTATTTCTCCACCGTATAAATAGACGTTGATGTCGTCGCTAATATGGTCTTCGTCATTACTTTCTTGATTATAAACAACGTGGTAGTTGGTTATTATGTACGCGCTACCCGTTTCTTTATTAATGCCGTAGAAAACTCCGCTACCGCCTGAATAAGCGGTTTCCGTAGTAGGTACGCTAACTAATCCTTGACCGGGGACGTATTGAGTGACGTTCTTAGTGACTTCAAATGCACATACTACGCTAACCGATTGAGAAAGGTTCTTGGCTATCACCGCGCTATAATCGGTGCTTACGTTAACGTCGAAGTACTCTTTGATAAAATCAAAGTAGGTGCCTTCGTAGCCTTGCGCTACAGCTTCGTTATAGAGGTCGAGTGCGGTGATACTTGCGTCTTTCCCGTCCATACCGTTGGTGCCGTTAGCACCGTCTTTACCGTCTTGACCGTTAGTGCCGTCCTTGCCGTCTTCACCTTTTAGGTATTCGAGCCACTCTTGTTCGGTGCCTTCAAAACCATTCTTAACGGCTAATTCGTATGCGGACATTCCGCTTTCCGTCTTCGTGCACGCGGTGAAAAATACTGCCGTACATATAACGGCTAGAATAACGAAAATCACCGTAAATTTTTTCTTCATATACTTAATTTCCTTATTGTTTAGGTTAGATTAATGATAAATCTAAGTCCTTAACTGAATATTAATTGTCTTTTTTCTTAGAAAATTCGCAACCGCAGTAGTTCTGTCTATAAAGGGAATGATTACTAGAAAGTTCTATACTTTTTTTGTACCCTTCGCGCTTCTTAAAATCGCTATAAAGGTACTTAACTCCGTAATTATTCGATAACTTCTCACCTATCTCGTTAAGATAACGGGCGTTCTTTAACGGCGAAACCGTTAGCGTGGTAGCAAAAAGGTCGTAGTTATTATCTAGTGCGTATCTCGCCGCCTTATCAAGACGGAGCGCGTAACATGCGTAGCATCGCGCTCCACCTTCTTTTAAATCTTCCTTGCCGCGTGCGATATTAAGGAATTCTTCCTTGTTATATCCGCCGTCGATAACTTTTACCTTGTCTCCGTAAACTTCCTTTACAAAGCGAATTTCTTCTTCTAGACGTAATTTATACTCTTCTTCGGTATCAATATTAGGATTGTAAAAAAATACGTCTACGTCAAAATAATCAACCGTTTCACTTAGGCAATAACTAGAACAGGGTGCGCAACAAGCATGCAAGAGTAATCTCTTACCTTTTTCCCTTTCTCTCATTGCCAAAAACTCGCGGTCAAAATTATTTATCATTATTTTCTACCGTAAGTATAGATAAGATGTCTAATATAACCGTGGTCTACTGCGTTAAGCGCGGTATAGTTGGTTCTATATTCCCAACAACCTTTGGTTGTACCCGGCAAATTCATTCTCGTATCGTTACCGTAGCCACAAAGGTCTTGCATAGGAATAACTACTACGTCCGCTACGCTTTGCATCAAGCACTTAATGAAAGCTCTCGTTGCTCTACATTGACCTGCGCCGTCCGCCCAACCGTAAGATAGGTCGCAATCTACGTATTCGAAGGCTTCTTTGAGCGTATCGTAACCTAAGGTGAGTAGCCAACCTAAAGTGGTATCGTTATCGTGGGTAGAAGTGTAGCAAGACATATTCTTCTTGTAGTTATGCGGTAAATGTCTATTGGTCTTATCGCCGTCGAAAGCAAATTGTATTACTCTCATTCCGGGGAAACCGCTTCTCTCTAAGAAGTCGTCTACTCCGTCGTCCAAAATACCTAAGTCTTCTGCTATAATGTTAACTTCTTCTTTGGGTATACGTCTATAAAGTGCTTCGAAAAGTTCCATATCGGGACCTTTTTTCCACTTGCCGTTCTTGGCGGTTTCTTCACCGTAAGGTACTGCCCAATATTCGTAAAGTCCGCGGAAGTGGTCTATACGCAATACGTCGTAGAGTTTTAATGAATGGATAATTCTATCCGTCCACCACTTATAGTCGTTCTTCTTCATTACTTCGTAGTTATAAAGCGGATTGCCCCAAAGTTGTCCTACTTCGGAGAAATAATCGGGAGGAACGCCCGCTTCTTCGATAGGTACGTTCTTGCTATCTAGTAAGAATTCTTTCTTATTTACCCAAACTTCTACGCTATCAAGGCAAACGTAGATAGGTAGGTCGCCAAAAACTTTGATACCTAGGTTGTTTGCGTATGCTTTAAGCGCCGTCCATTGTTTATAAAAATAGTATTGTTCGAAGAAATAATATCCTGCTATCTCTTTGTTTTCTTTGATAACTTTTTTTACCAAAGTTTTCGTATACTTTGCTTCTTCTCCCCAATCGGGCCAACATTTGCCTTCTTTTATAACTTTCAAGGTCATGAACGCTACGTAGTCGAGTAGCCAATATTCGTTTTGCTTCTTGAATTCGTCTATTTTCGCTTGGATTTCTTCCGTAACTCTCGAATAAGCAAGTTTTAGGCAACGCGTTTTGGTTTCTCTTGCGTAAGCGTAGTCGGTTAGGTAAATACCGCCTTTGTATTCGGCTGCTGCCAATTCTTCTTTGGTTAGAAGTCCGTCAAGGCGTTCTAGATCTATGTACAAATAGTTACCTGCGTATGAAGAAATACCGCTATAAGGCGATGCGCCGCCACCGAGTGCGGTGATAGGTAACGTTTGCCACAAGCCAAAGCCCATTCCTGCAAATTCGTTGAGAAAATGCTCCGCGTTACAAGAAAATCCGCCTATACCGTATTTACCGGGGAAGGAAGAAACGTTAAGTAAAATTCCTGCTGTTCTTTTCATTATGTTGTCTCCTTAATTGTTATCAAAATTATCTCTTGCTTCTAGGCGAATTGATCAATTCACCTAGTATCATACATTCTAAATAGGGATTACCACCGCAAGCACTCGATATACGCTCGTATACCGTATCGATTTCGTCGTCAACTTCTATTTTCGTTTCGGCAAACGTAGGTTTAACCGTAGGTTGAACGATAGCCTGTTCCTTAAAGACGGCTTTTTGCGTGGTTTTTTTGGTAGAATTAAACAATTCGTCTAGCATAATCAATTATTTTTTGCTTTTATCCGTTCCGTTACCATTGGGGTTAACGATAGCGTTACGCATATTGGTGTCCGCTTGCAAGTTTTGCATATTGTAGTAGTCCATAACGCCTAATTTGCCCGAACGAAGTGCTTCTGCCATAGCCTTGGGTACTTCTGCTTCCGCTTCGATAACGATAGCGCGCATTTCTTGCGTACGTGCTTTCATTTCTTGCTCGCTAGCAACTGCCATAGCTCTTCTTTCTTCCGCTTTTGCTTGTGCTATGCGCTTGTCCGCTTCCGCTTGGTCCATTTGTAGTTGTGCACCGATATTTCTACCAACGTCTACGTCTGCAATGTCGATAGAAAGAATTTCGTAAGCGGTGCCGTTGTCTAGGCCTTTGTTTAGGACGGTTTTACTTATGCTATCGGGGTTCTCTAATACCGCTTTGTGCGTATCCGCGCTACCTACGGTAGTAACTATGCCTTCGCCTACACGTGCGATAATGGTTTCTTCTCCGCTACCACCTATTAGTCTAGCGATGTTTGCTCTAACGGTTACTCTTGCTTTACATCTAAGTTCTATACCGTCTTTTGCAATAGCTGCAATAACGGGCGTCTCTATAACCTTAGGGTTAACGCTAACCTTAACTGCGTTAAGAACGTCTCTTCCTGCTAGGTCTATTGCCATAGCGGTCTTCGTAGTAAGTTCTATATTAGCACTGTGTGCGCTAATTAGTGCGTTAACGACTTTTTGCACGTCGCCTTTTGCCATATAGTGAGTTTCTAGCTCGTTAATGTTGATGTTAAGTCCTGCTTTTTTACCAGTGATGTACGCATCGACTATCATGGCGATTTTTATTTTACGTAAACGCATACCAACGAGTTTTGCCATAGAAATAGGTGCGCCCGAAACGAGTGCGCGGAACCATGTAGAAATGGGTACCATGACGAAGAATAAAATAATAGCAAGTACGATAAGAACGATACCTACTACTAATCCAGGGACGCTAAGTGCTAATAATAAATTCATTTTGCTCTCCTTATTCGTTTATTTTTGTACTTTTTTGACTTTTATTATGCCATCGGTGAAGTTAGAAACAACGATGGGCGTATTACTTTCTATTAAGAATTCTTCACTTTCTGCATCGTAAATAACACCTTCAATTTTTATTTTGCCAGACGGACGCATAACGGTGACGGTTTCGCCCTCTTTACCTAGCAAAAAGGAATAGTCTACCGTGCCGTCGCTAAAGGTTTCGTCAACGGCGGTGCCTACGTGGAAAATGGGGGATTTTTTTAACCAACCTAATTTGTGCGCGATGAATAAAAATAGGAACAACGCGCCTATAATAATTACGTCAAGTAGAACGAATTGGAAAATTTGCATTACAACAACGTCGCCTTCTTGATTAAATACGGCACGCAAAATTATGCTTAAAACGAGTAGCACTATGCCCGAAATTCCAAAAACGCCGAAGCCCGGTTGGAATACTTCTACGATAAGGCAAGCGATACCTACTACGAAGCATACCGCAACGTACCATTCCATATTGGTAAAAAGCAATCCAAATTGTGTGAAAAACATAGTTCGCTCCAATTTTTAATTAGTTATCAAACTAATTATATTACCTAATGCGCCAACTGTCAACAGATTAAAGTTTCGTTAAAGGCTAGGTAAAAGGTAAAATTTTAACTTACTGTTGCAATTTTTGACGATTTATCTTATAATCATATTGTATTATGCCCATCGGGAGTTATTCAAAAATCAAGGAGAATGATATGGACTACATCAAAACCTATTCACAATGGCTAAACAACGTAAGCGGTATAGAAGAAAAAGAACTTCTTGCTATCAAGAACGACGAGAATGAAATAAAAGAAAGATTTGCTATTCCTTTAGCTTTTGGTACTGCAGGTATGCGCGGTATCGTAGGTATGGGTACTTTTAGAATGAACGTCTACACCGTAGCACGTGCAACGGCAGGACTAGCAGAATTCATTTGTACCTTAGGGGAAGACGCAAAAAAACGCGGTGTGGTAATTAGTTACGATACGCGTAGATTTAGCTACGAATTCGCAAAGAAAGTTGCTTGCGTGCTATCTAGTTACGGCATTAACTCTTATCTATTCGATAACGTACATCCCGTGCCTATGTGTTCTTACGCTATCCGCTACTACAAAGCAATCGCAGGCGTAATGATAACGGCAAGCCATAACCCAAAAGAATATAACGGATACAAAGTTTACGGCGAAGACGGTGCGCAAATGAGCCCCGAAGATACTGCGGTAGTAGTAGACTATATCAACAAGATAGACGACTACTTCTCGGTAAAATGCGACGACGTATTCTTCCCCGATAATATACTAGGTATCGACGAACAAAACATTAACGATTATATAACCATAATTGGCAAAACGGTTGACGAAAGTTATTATAACGAGATACTAAAACTCTCACTTTCGCCCGAAGCGGTAGCAAACTTTGGTAAGAACTTAAAGCTAGTATACACCCCTATTCACGGCTCGGGATACGTGCCCGTAACTACCATACTAGCAAAGCTCGGTATCAACGTAAGTATCGTAGAAGAACAAGCAAAATACGATACGGAATTCTCTACCGTACCCATTCCTAATCCCGAGAATCCCGAAGCGTTGAAGCTTGGTATAAAACTTGGCGACGAGATAGGCGCGGACGTTGTAATCGGTACCGACCCCGACTGCGACCGTATGGGAATAGCGGTTAGAGATGACGAAGGAACTTTCCGTCTACTTAACGGTAATCAAATAGGCGCACTTCTACTAGACTATATCATTACTCGCCTAAAAGAAAGTAACTCTATGCCTTCAAATCCTGCTATCGTAAAGACTATCGTTACTACGACGCTAGCAGACCGCATCGCAAAGAGCAACGGCGTAACGGTGTTTAACGTACTAACGGGATTTAAGTTCATTGGCGAAAAGATAAAAGAATGGGAAAGAAACGGTGAATATAATTTCTTATTCGGTTATGAAGAGAGTTACGGATATCTACGCGGAACGCACGCGAGAGATAAAGACGCGGTTGTTGCAAGCATGCTTGCTTCCGAAATGGTATGTTATTACGAATCTATCGGTAAAAAATTGTATCAAAGGCTAAACGAACTTTTTGCCGAATACGGCTACTATCGTGAAGCGGTAACTTCTATTGCGTATAAGGGTATAAGCGCTATGGAAGATATGGCTAACGCAATGAGCAAGATAAGAGCAAAGACGATATCTACTATCGCAGGTGAAAAGGTACTCGCTACTTCCGACTACAAAGTGGGTAATACCGTTTATTCCGACGGCACGGTAGAAAAGATAACTTTACCGAAAACCGACGCACTCAAATATCAACTTGAAGACGAACAATTCGTTTGTATCCGTCCTTCGGGCACGGAACCAAAACTTAAACTCTACGTACTATGCTACTCCGATAGCGCGGATAGCGCAATGCAAAAAGCGGAAAGTTTGCTTGAAGGAATTAAGAGCGAATTATAATGAAATTAAAGTACAAAAAACTTCTTAACAAGCTGATCGTTATTGGTATACTAGTACTGTTTATCATAATATTCAGTCTAATGAAGTTAAACGAAAATATAGCGGAATATTTTTATGCGCGGGGAATTTCTCGCGCATACGTTTTCGTAGTCGGATCTTTAAGTGATTTACTGCCCTTCTCTATTTTTGAAGTTTTCGTTTTTCTTGCGGTACTCGCTTTGATAATTAGCTTTGCGGTGATAATAAAACGGCTTGTAAAAAAGCAACGCACCGAAGCGGTATCGTTATTAGAAAAAGTGATAATCGCAGTCCTTGTCGGTGTGCTTATTTACACGATAACTGCGAGTGGATGTTATTATCGGAAGGAATTACCTTTGCCAAAATATCAAGGCGAACAACTATCTAACGAAAAGACGGTAGAGATAGTAGACGCTTATCTAAAAGATTTTAGCGATATAAGTAACAGCCTTACTTATAGAGAAGACGGCACGTCTGTATGCCCTTACACCTTCGACGAAATCAACGAATTACTTATAACTGAATACGCGCGTCTTGACGAAATGGGTGGATATTTTACTTCTTACACTTCGCATGCAAAGCCTATGCTAGTAAGTGAAATTATGTCTTACTTCGGTACTTGCGGAATAACCTTTATGCCCTTAGGTGAAGCTAATATAAATGTAAAAACGCCTTCTTGCTACTTAACGGTAGTAATGGCGCACGAGCTTGCGCACACAAAGGGCGTAATGCGTGAAAAGGACGCTAATATGGTAGCGTACTACTTACTTTCTTCTTCGTCTATTCCTTACTTTAGGTACTGCGCGTATATGTATTCTATAAGTTATTTGACGTCCGTCCTTAACGTACTTGATAGAGATTTGTACGTAAAATCTATGCAGTCTTATCCCCAAAAAGCAAGGATAGAAAGAAGTAGAGAAAACGCGTATTGGGCTTCCAAAGAAACGTTTTTGGATAGCGTAGGTGAATTTTTTAATGATATTTATCTTAAGTTAAGCGGTGTAAAAAACGGAACGGGTAATTACTCCGATCCGTCTGACGTGACTATTGACAAAATACCTTCCGGTGACACCGTGATAGAAGTAGTCAAGGTGCATTATTCGGATACGGCGAGAATGCTTATCCATAACGCCGTAGTTAATTTTGGAATAGAATTATAAGCTATAATTATAGTGCTTTGTAAAGTTCTGAATAGAAGGAATCGTACGAAAGAAGTTCTTCGTGGGTTCCTTTTTCTATAACCTGTCCGCTCTTCATTACTAGAATTAGATCGGCACTTTTTACGGTAGATAATCTATGCGCTACGATAAAAGAAGTTCTTCCTTCCATTAACGTGTCGAACGCTTGGTTTATTTTTAGTTCGGTGAGCACGTCAACCGAGCTTGTTGCTTCGTCTAAGATTAGAATGTTGGGATTAGAGAGCATTACCCTTGCAATACAGAGAAGTTGTTTTTCACCTTGCGACAAACTATCGTCGTCGATAACGGTATCGTAGCCAAGGGGTAGTCTTCTTATAAAGCCGTCCGCTCTACACTTAACTGCGACTTCGATAAGTTCTTCATCGGTAGCGTTCTCGTTGCCTACGCGTAGATTTTCTTTTACCGTGCCCTTCCTTATCCAACTTTCTTGTAATACCATACCGTAGTTGTCGCGTAGGTTGGTGCGGTTGATATCCTTTACGTTGTGTCCGTCAATGGTAATCGTGCCTTTATCAACGTCGTAGAATCTCGTTAGCAAATTAATGAGTGTGGTTTTTCCGCAACCGGTAGGCCCTACTATCGCTATGCGTTGACCTTGCTTTACGTCTATTGACAAATCTTTTAGTAATTCTTTCGACTTGTCGTAAGAAAAATACACGCCGTCTAATTTTACGTTGCCGTCTAAGGTACCTTCTATCAATCCACCTTCGTCTTCTTCTTCAAGGTCAAGGAAGGTAAACACTCTTTCCGAGCCTACGATAGACGATTGTAATTCGGTTATAACTCCGGAAATTTCGTTAAAGGGACGTGCGTACTTGTTGCTGTAGTTGAGTAGACAAGTTAGTCCACCCGCGGTAAGTCCACCGCCAAACGTCCAAAGTCCTAGCGCGCACATACCACCGCATAGCGCAACGAGCGCGTAAACTACGTTATTTACAAAACGCGTAACGGGGTTAGTGAGCGACGAGAAGAAAACTGCTTTTAGCGTAACTTTACCTAATTCGTTATTAATATTATCAAAATTCTCTTGCGCTTTATTTTCGTACGAATACGCTTTTACCGTCTTGTTGTTATTTATCATTTCTTCAATAAAGGCAGTTTGTTGCGCTTTTAGTTTGGCTTGCTTTTTGAAATTCTTGGAAGTGCCACCCGAAATGAATTTGGCGATAAATAACGTTAAGGGTGTAACTAGAATAACGATGAGCGCGATAAGTCTATTGTAGTAGAGCATAAATCCTACCGTGCCTAGTACGGTAAGCACACCGCTAAAGAATTGGGTAAAGCCTAGCAAAATGCCGTCGGTAAAACTTTCCGCATCGGATAGCATTGCGCTAACGGTGTCACCTGCAGAGCGTCTATCCGCTTCGAAGAGGGATATCTTTTGCAATTTTTCTATCATGCCGTTACGGAGTGATTTTAGCACCGAATACGTCACTCTATTGTTGACGATACTGATAAAGAATTGACTGATTGCGCTTACGATAGTGATGCCTATTACGTAAAAAATTGTGTTAGTAATAATGCTAAAATCTACCTGTCCTACGTCAATCATTACGTCGATAGCGTTACCTACGAATACGGGTACTACTAGCGATGCGCCCACGGTAATAACGTTAAGTAATAGCGATATTACTATAAGGAAAGTGTAAGGTTTTATCTCTTTTAGGATACGTGAAAAAACTTGCTTTTTAGTCATCGTTACCCCCTTGATTGCCGAGTGCGTTGATATCCTTATATATCTCGCAACTAACGAGCAATTCTTCATGCGTGCCTTGTCCTACGATTTTACCTTCGTCAAGCACTATTATCACGTCGGCATTCTTTACGCACGCAGGGCGTTGCGATACTATGATAGTGGTTACGTTAAGTTTTCTTATTTCTTCACGTAAGCGTGCTGAAGTAAGCGCGTCTAATGATGCGGTAGTATCGTCTAAGATAATTATCTCTCCGCCCTTAACAAAAGCCCTTGCTACCGATAATCTTTGCTTTTGTCCGCCCGAAAAATTACTGCCGTTGCGCTCTACTTTTTCTCGTAATCCGAGCTTTTTTGACGCGATAATTTCGCTTGACTGCGATGCTCTAATTGCTTCGGTAATAACTTCTTCGCTTACCGTCCTTCCCATAACGAGATTGTTCTCAATGCTATCTTCTATCAAGAACGGCTTTTGCATAACGATAGAAATTTTGTCGCGAAGTTGCTGTTTTGGGTAGCTATTAACGTTAATTCCGTCTACCAAAACTTCTCCTTGCGTTGCATCGTAGAATCTCGGTATCAAGTTAACGAGAGAGCTCTTACCACTACCCGTACCACCGATAATACCGAGAGTGCTGCCTTTCTTTATTTTGAGCGAGATATTATTTAAGACGTTATCACCGTCGTATCGTAAACTAACGTTACGGAATTCAATTTTGTTCTCCATATCAAGAGTATCTACGTTATCGCTAGCGAATTCTTGACTAGGGCTTATATTAAGAACTTCGCTTACGCGCTTTGCGCTAGCGATTGCTTTGGATACGGTAATTACCAAATTAGCTAGCTTGATAAGTTCTATGAGAATTTGGGTAAGGTAGTTGTAGAGTGCTATCACTTGACCTTGCGTCATGACACCGCTATCCACTCTTTTACCACCGAAGTAGATAATGAGAATTATGCATACGTTAACCACAGTATAGGTAAGTGGGTTAAGAAGTGCGGATAGTTTGCCGGCTAATATTTGTGCGCTTTCTAATTTCTTATTCTTACGTTTAAAATTGGATACTTCGCTATCTTCACGGCAGAACATTCTTATAACGCGCATACCGCTTACGTTCTCTCTAGTTAGTGTGGTTACGTTATCTAATTCTTCTTGAGATTTTTTATGTAATTTGGTTCCGTACACGACGATAGCAAATACGATAATGGTAAGTAATGGTAATGCTACCCAGAAGACTATAGAAGTCATACCGTCTACTAAAGATGCACCTACGCACGCGCCTATTACGATAAAAGGTGAACGAAGTAAGAGTCTTAAGGTAAGGTTAACGCCGTCTTGCATTTTGTTGACGTCACCCGTTAGTCTTGTAATAAGTGTAGAAGTGCCTACTCTATCTAGATCGTCAAAAGAAAGATTGTTGACTTTGCGGAAAAGGTCGCTACGCACTTTAACTGCAAAAGTGGTTGCACTATTTGCGCTAAAATATTGACTCGTTATAGAAAACGCAAGTCCTACTACACCGATGATGATCAAAAGTATAGAGTACTTAATTACGTAGTTAGAATCGTTGTTACCTATACCTACGTCGACGATATTAGCAACGATAAGCGGAACTATTAATTCTAGCGTTGCTTCTAATAATTTGAAAAAAGGAGCAAGTATGGTTACTACTTTTTTCCCATTAAAATATTTTAGTAAACTCTTCATTATCTCCTTCTTAACTAAAAACGGGGCGGGTGGGTGGGCGTTTTTAGTTATCTATTCCTATATGCGCTAACCAAAAATTTTGGAAGCACTTTTTTAATCAACGGCCTAAACGCGTATAAAAAACTTCTTATATCTTTTTTGCCCTGTTGCTTGCGCAATTTAAGTTCCTTTTTTACGTTATCTATCGCGTTTGATAATTTTTCTTTACTTTCTAGATAGGCTATCGGCAAAAACAACGCGCGTTTATTTTCTAGCAAAAGTTGTTTTATGAATATCCCCGTAAGTCTTTCGCTTACGTACATACGTTTGGTTTCAAAACTTTCTTCCAACTTTTTTAGTACGCCGAAAATAAAATTGCAGTATCTACAAAAAGTAATTTTATCGAACAAGAACATATTGTAAAAATAACTTTCTTGCCCTTGTAGATACTCTTTGCACGCGGTTGCGTATTCGGGGTAATCGTTATTGATTATCTCAATCGCCCTATCAAGGTCCTTTATATCGTGCGCGGACTCGTAGTGCTCGTAGACAGATTTTTTTATCGCGCTCTTCGGTACGAAAAAGTGATATTTTGTAAGCAATTCTTCTACTTTTTCGTGCGAGTAATTAATTTTCGTTAAAAACTCGTTTTCGTTAGCAAAAGTAAAAAACTTCTTATTAGTTGTTTCGTCAAAAACGAATTGTCTACGGTAGTGCGTGAGCCCGTAGTAGTCGCTATCAAGGTTTTTCCAAGCCCAATAGACCGCGGTGAGTTCGTTATAAACAAGATTTTTGTCCGAAATATTGTCACCGCTTGCATCGGAAAGCGTGTTATTAACTAGCCATTCGTCTTTATCGTTAAGGACGCGACCTGCGTGTATTGGCAAAAAATCGTCATTTTTTATCAGTGGTGCTTTTTTGTGATAAACCACCAAAAATTTGATTTTTGACATACGGTTAGTATACCACTTTTTCGCAAAATTTGTCAACCTTGCAAGTTGACTATTAACTTAAAGGGTGTTAATATATATAATATATTTTGAAGTCGGTTTTTCGACGCAAGGAGTAGACAATGTATAACCAAAAAATGCACGCTCTCGGTAGTAACCGCTCGGTAATAAGAGAACTTTTTGAATTCGGCAAAATCTTCGCTCAAGAAAAGGGCGCGGATAAGGTTTTTGACTTTTCTTTGGGCAATCCTAACGTACCTGCACCCGAAAGCGTAAGAGAAGCGTTACAAGAATTAATTAGTTACCCTGATAGCACGACTATCCATGGATATACTTCCGCACAAGGCGATATCAACGTATTAAAAACGGTGGCAAATAGTATAAAAACGCGTTTCGGAATAGATATGCCACACAATCTTATCTATATGACGGTGGGTGCTGCAGCTGCACTAACTATCACTCTTAACGCGCTATATGAAGACGGTGACGAAGTGTTAATTAACGCACCCTACTTCCCTGAATATAGAGTTTTTTCTACCGCTGCAGGATACAAATGCGTAGAAATTGAAGCAAACAGTGATATGACTCTTAACCTTGAAGTAATCGCTTCAAAAATAAATAGTAAGACAAAAGCTATAATAGATAATTCACCCAACAACCCCACGGGCGTAGTTTATAGCGAAGAACAAATAAAGGGCTTATGTGAGATTTTGGTTGCCAAAAGTAAAGAAATCGGTCACCCAATATTCTTAATTTCGGACGAACCGTATAGAGAGATCGTATA
>JAZSMH010000006.1:0-28373 GCA_045535785.1 Clostridia bacterium | reverse complement strand
CAGCAGCGGTGTAAGTACCATTGAAACGACCAGAAGTAACAGTACCGTCGAAATAGAGAAGGCCGTCAGCGTTGTTAGCAGAAATGGTATAACCAGTTCCTACTACTAGAGCACCAGCAGGAGCATCTCCGCCGTCTTCAGTAAGAGCGGGTATGGTTACGGTGAATTCTTTGGTATCAGTTGCTTCACCAGCGGTGATAGTAGCGGTGAAAGTAACGGTTTGAATAGCTTCAGCTTGAGTAATGGTTACAGCACCAGCTTCGCCGATAACAGCACCTTCGCCAGTTACTGCCCATGCTACGTTTGCCCAAGTTCCAGCAGGAAGAGTAAAGTTAGCAGCATAGGATTCTTTAAGTTCAAGAAGACCTTTTTGACGAGCAACTTTTTGTGCATCGGTAAGATTTTCTTCTACGATTTCAATAGAGTTTAGACTGTCAGGATAGATTTGATGTTTTCCACTGTATACGTTAACGATACCAGATAGGTTAGCCTTTCCACCTTCTACCCATTTAGCTTTAAGGGTATTTTGTTCTTCGGTAGAAAGAAGATAAATATTCATGTAGAATATACCATCGTTTTCGCCAATAGTGTAGTGATAGTTGTTACCATCAATAGCACCCATGGTTACGTTCTTAACGGTTACGCGAGTAGCTTGAGTAGCACTCAAAGTTTCAAAATCGGTAATGCCATTTGCATTGGTGAAAAGTTCAGTAACGTCTACGTATGCAAGAGTAGCGGGATCTACAGAGTTACCAGTAGAGATGATTTCGCAACCAGCATTGAATTCTAAACAACCATTATAGTTGCTTACGGTTCCTTTAACAACAACTTCTTTACCACGAGGGAATGCAGCGTTGATAGTATCTCTTGATTCGGTGATAGCAGCATCAAGGGTAGGCCTGTATGCATAATAACCCTTGCCGTTAGCATCGGTAATCCAAAGAGATGCCTTTGAGGAAGAACCAGAGTCAGCGTTTACGCCAACAACGTAACCTTTAACGGTTATGATGGTTTCTTTGTCGTTAGCATCGCAAGCTGCTACGTATTCTTCATAGGTGTTAAGTGCGAAAGCAGGTACTTCGTGATTGAAAACTAGAGTTTCAGTATAACCGTTAGCATCGGTGATGGTTGCAGTCAAAGTATAAACTACTTTTGCAGATGCGAATTCATCAACGTTAATGGTTACAAGACCGTCAACAGCTTCGCCTACGGATACGCCGTTAGCGGGACCTTCGGTAACGTTAACCGTCCAAGTTACGGTATAGGTACCAAGATCGTTACGAAGAGCTGCAGCACGAGTATAGTCTGCACCAGTTGATACAGGAGCGTCCTTAAGTTGGGTTGACAAATACTCTTTTGCATTAGCAAGACCTGTTAGGTCGGGTTCTTCTTCTTTACAGCTTACGAATGCAGTTACTAATACTGCAAGCATAAGTACGCAAATTAGAATCTTTTTCATTGTTTGTTGTCCTCCTTTTGGATAAATGTTTTTTTGTTTGGTTTGTTATTTATTACCGTTGATTACTCAACGAAGGTAATATCAGAAGTTTTGAATACTTTAACTTGATAACCACCACTGAAGTAGTCGACTACGCCCTTTACGTTGATAGTCTTGCCTTCGTAGTCTTCTTCGGTAAGCATATCGCCGTTTTCATCGAAGAAGGGGATAGTACGTACGTCTACTAACGTGCCGTCGCTTGCCTTACAAGTGAAGGTCATTGCACCCTTAGAAGAACTATCTTCGTTTTTCGTGGTATAAATATCAATGATTTGTAAGTTTTCCATAGAGATAGATGCAGAAAGCATACATTCAGCAAGAGCAACGTCCTTCGTTACAATGCTATCTTCCTTTTCCGTCTCGATAGTTACTTTTTTGCTTGCAAAATCATTTGCGCTTACTAGAGTATAAGCAGCACTTTGATTTTCTTCAAGAAGTTTTACGTTGTTGGGATCGTCCGGTTTGAAGTCACGATATTGTACGTCGCTTATTTGCCACGTGCCACCCGTTTCGTAATATTGTACGGTACCAACTACGCGTACCTTATTACCCATAGACAAAATATCCATTCCAGTACCGCTCAAATTGAAGCCGTAATATACGGATATGCCGTAATAGGTCTCGGTTTCGTCGTCATAAGCTTCTACGTATACGGTTTGCGAATAGTCTTGTACTACTACGCCTTCTACAGCAACCTTAACTCCGTTGTATTCACTGATGTTAGTGCGAAGCTCTTTCATAGAGATAGCAACTGCAGCACCCTTGTATACTTCGGGATCAGCTTTGCCGGAGTGAACGTATAACTTTTCAGCTTTCGCTTGGTTGAATGCCTTCATAGCGATTTCACCGTAACGGTTGTTAGCGGTGTTAGATGCAAGAGCAAGACCACTTTGAAGAAGTTCTAAGTTAAGGTTACGGTATTCACTACTTGCAGTAGGCTTGTACCATACCCATACCATATATCTTCCACCGGTAGAGTCTGCATTCCACTTTTCGTTATCCGATTCAATCAATATAGATGCAGCGTTAGCAAGTGCGTTCTTAGTTAGTCTAGATGCGGTATGACCGTAATCTTCGATTTTACCGGTAGACTCAGGGGTGTTAACCGCCAAGAATCTTCCCTTCAATACGCCACTACCTATAGCATTCTTTACTTCGTTAGGTACGTTGAAGTGTACGGTATCGCCGTCAACGTGATTTTTACGAGTTACCACTGCCTTTAAGCTAGTAGTAGTCATATCAAGTTTAAGTTGCGATACGTAGTCGATATGTTCGGTGGGAGTAGTTGTATTATTTCCACCATTGTCAGTATTACCACCATTGTCGCTGGTAGTATCGTCGCATGCTACGACGATACACACCATTAGACATAGTGCTAATATTAATGATAAAAGTTTAACTGCTTTTTTCATAGTAAACCTTCCAATAAATAAAAGCAAATTGTTGTTAAATTGCGATTACCGCAAATTAGCTATTGTATTCGCATTCGTCAATAGCATCAGCGAATGCTTCGTTTAGTAATGCGTCTACGTCAGAAGTTTCTTCAGTTAGACATCTTTGCATCAATGCGCCTACTTCGTCACGAGCCATAGAAGAACCGTTGAAAGCAGGAGAGGTGTAGTATGCTTTTTCTTGGTCTAGACAGATCTTTGCACTTAGTGCTGCGATATATGCACCACCGTCAGCTTTATCAAGGAATGCTGCGTAAGCTTCATTGGAAGCAACGGACTTAAGTACGGGAACGTAACCGGATACCATAGAGAATTCAGCTTGGAAATCAATGCTGGTGGTAAGGAATTTTACGAATAACCAGCTAGCGATTACTTCTTGAGGATTTTCTTTGCCGAAGATGCAAAGGCTAGGACCTTGAGAGATAACCTTGGGGTTAGCTGCGTTTACTTGTGGTATAGTAGCGATACCTACGTCAAAAGGATATTGACCGGTAGTAGCATCCTTAGCGGGACGTTGGTGAGTAGCACCTGCGGAAGAACCGATAGACATATAGCTCTTAATATCGTCGCCGCTAGCGGTAAATAGACCGGAAGTGTATCCACCGTAGATTTCTTGAGTGGTTACGTAACCAGCTTTGTGCCATTCACGGAATTCTTTTACGAATGCCTTGTTTTGAGCATTGTCGAATAAGAAATGGTCGCCGTCTTCAGCACTGGTATAGGGAGAACCATATTGTTCACACATGGTGATGAACCAGTTAGATTCACTGTCGTATCCTAGAGGAATGCAGTTAGGATCGATTTCCTTAATTCTAGCGCAAAGAGCTTTCATTTCGTCCCAAGTGGTAGGAACGGTAAGTTCGTGTTCATCGAAGAAAGTCTTGTTGTAGTAAAGAACTTCGGTAGACTTACTGAAAGGCATGGTATACATAAGTCCGTCACCGAATTGTTTACCTTCGTTGTAGTAACCTTGAATGAAGTCAGCTTGTTGTTCAGCGGTAAGACCAAGAACTTCGGTAGTGCCGTCAGCTCTGGTAACGACTTCGGTACTAGCAATTAGGTTGTCAAGTTGTGCAACAGCGCCAGCTACGTTGTATAGAGCAACGTGGTCAGGATAGCAGTATGCAATGTTAGGTTGAGCACCAACGTTGATTTCCGTACTGATTTGAGTTCTAACGTCGTCATAGTTACCAACTTGTTCGTGTTCAATATGAATGTTGGGGAAGAGCGCGTTGAATTCAGGGATGTAAGCATCAAGCACGTCACGTAGGTTTGCACCCATGGTGTGGTAGAACTTTAGCGTAACTTCGCTTCCGTCATAGCCGCCTGCGGGTACGTCAAAGTTAGCGTCTTTCTTTCCGCCTTTGTCGCCACAAGCGAACAACAAAGCAGAAGTAGCGATTACGACTACGATTAGTAGTGCACACAAAATTTTCTTTTTCATGTTATTCTCCTTTTTTTATAAAGATTTTGTTAAGTTTGTTTTGTTGTAGTTTTCGATTACTTTTATACATATTTTGGTATACCGTAAGTCGGCACAAAGGTTATTTTTATTAACCCTTGATACCACTTCTCGATACGCCCTTCATGATGTACTTTCTGAAGAATATGAACACCAAGAACAAGGGGATAGATACGAGTGCAACTGCCGCCATTTGTACGGGGAAGTTCGTATCGCCCGACGTTGCTTCCGTGAAGGCGTTACGTAGACCGTTGGTGATAAGTTGCATATCTTCTCTTCTTGCAACAAGGTTAGGCCACATATAGGAGTTCCATGCGCCCATCATCTTAAGTATGGTTATTGAGATGATAGTAGGTAATGCGAGCGGTATCATAACTTTCCACAAGTATTTTAGGTCGCTCGTTCCGTCAACCTTCGATGCAAGATAAAGTTCGTTAGGTATTTGCATGAAGCTTTGTCTTAGTAGATATACGTAGTATACGCTTACTAAGAAGGGTACGATAAGAACGGTATAAGTATTGAGCCAGTTAAAGTGGAATACCGTTTCGTAGTTGGTTATGGTGAAAAGTTCACCGGGGATCATCATCGTGCCTAGTAGTGCAGCGAATAGTGCGTTTTTACCCTTGAATTCAAGTCTTGCAAAAACAAATGCGGTAAGTATGGTTATTACTAGTGATAGTATCGTAGATACTACACCAACGATAACGGTATTCTTGAATAGTACTCCAAGGTTAGCCGCGGTGAATGCTTCTGCATAGTTGCTCCACATTACGACCTTAGGCCAGAAGGTGGGCACGTTTAGTTTGTATTCCGTTAGAGTCTTCAAGGAAGATATGATCATCCAATAGAAGGGGAATAGTACGACTACTGCTACGATTATAAGGAACAAATATCTGAAGAAAGTTCCGAATATGTTCTTGACAAGCTGTATTCTAGAAGTCTTTTCGATATTCATTTCATGCATAATAACAGTGCTATCAGTTTTTGCCATAATACACCTCCGTTATTAATAATGAACTTTCTTCTTGCTGACTTGCAAGTTGATAAGCGTTACTGCTAGGATTATCGCAAAGAGTATTAGTGCAGCAGCACTTGCTCTACCTTGATGTTGTCCTTCAAGTGATTGATAGATAAATCCTACCATAGTGTTCATTGCGCCCTTGTTTCCGGGAGGGCCCATCGTGTCGCCGAATACACCTACGATACTGGAGTATTCTTTGAATCCACCGATAAAGCTGGTTATTACTACGTACGCAATCATAGGAGAGAGTAGAGGTATAGTTATCTTAGTAAGAACTCTTGCCTTGCTCGTTCCGTCAACTTTAGCAGCATCGTAGTATTGCTTGTTAACGCTTTGTAGTCCACCTAATAATATAAGGATCTTGAAGGGTAATGCATTCCATACTATATAGATAATCATTACCGTCATGTTAGCCCAGTATGAAGAACCAACGTTTATCCAGTTCACGGGTTCCACGCCGAATAACCCTAGGAAGTTATTGATAATACCTGCCGTGGTGATTAGCGGGGGTTCTGCCGATACGTTACCAACGATATTAAACATTGCCGCGAATACCATACCAATTGCTATCGAGTTAGTTACGTAAGGTAAGAAGTAGATAGTTTGAAGAACTCTTCTTAACGGTCTAATCGAGTTGAGTGCAACTGCTATAAGTAATGCGAGAATAGTAGAAACCGGAACGGTAATCAAGCATAGTAACATGGTATTCTTTAGACAGGTAGTGAAGTTCTTGTACTCAACGACCTTTTCGAAGTTGCCGAAGCCGAATTCAAAGGACGCGCCGCTAAGTGCCTTCATCATACCGTAGTCTTCTAAGAACGCCAATCTGATGGTGTTAATAATAGGATAGATTGTAAATATCGCAAGCAACACGAGTGCGGGGGATAGATACAACCACGCCTTCCATTTGTGTTTAGAATCTACCATAATTCACCTCTTATAATCTTACAAAAAGATTCTCTTTTCGTGGTTTTCTCCGTTTTCTACGAAGATTTCGGGATAAACTTTTTCTTCACCGTTTAGATAGTATACGTAGTATCCAAGAACGTTAACTTTGGTCTTCGTAACTTCTTTTCCGGATTTAGTCGTTGTGGTGGTTTCTACAGTTTCGGTTACTAATTCAGCATGGAGATCAACTGCTAGGTTGATATCACTAGTTACGCAAAGACGTGCATTGTCTACGCCACCGGCAAAGTATAGCGTTTCGCCGTCTTTGTTCTTACCCATAGCTAGCTTATAGGTGATTTCACCACTAAGCGCGGGTTTTTCAGGAATAACGTTCTTAACGAAGTCAACTACGGGAGCAACCTTGTTTTGTGCCGCTTCAACGATTTTCTTACCTTGCTTAACGAAGAATTTAGCAACGGGAGATAGTTGTTGTTTTGCTTGTTTTTCAAGTTTAGCAATGTCTTCGTCGGTAAGTAGTACGCCAAGATCGTATTTCTTGCTATCATATAGCGCATTGAGAGTTTGGGTAGCCTTATTGAAAGAATAGAGAGTCTTACCTTCACTACCTTCGCTCCACGTTACTCTTTCTTTTGCGAATACGAACGTCTTATGAGACTTTAAGTTAAATCTAACTTCTTTTGCAGTTACGTCTACTTTGTTATCAGCGTTAATGATAGAACGTAGTACGGGAGTATGGCAAGCGTCGTTAGCAGATACGATACTTACGTCACGTCCCATTACTTCTACGCTACGAAGTTCGCAGTGTAGTGCACCGTTTTCAGAAAGTTCGAATCCTTCGGGACGTACGCCTACGTATACGGCTTGATCTTCTACGCCGGGAGCGTCTAATACAGCATCGTCACCGATATAAACTTTGCCGTCACGTACGTATCCATCGAATACGTTGATAGGAGGAGTTCCCAAGAATTTTGCTACGAACAAGTTAGCGGGACTGTCGTATACGTCTTGAGGAGCACCGATTTGTTGGATAACACCAAGTTTCATAACGACGATCATATCGGAGATGCTCATTGCTTCTTCTTGGTCGTGAGTTACGAAGATCGTAGTGATTTGAGTCTCTTTTTGGATTCTTCTGATTTCTTCACGAGTTTGAAGACGTAGACGAGCGTCAAGGTTAGAAAGCGGTTCGTCAAGAAGAAGAACGCGAGGCATTTTTACGAGCGCACGTGCTATAGCAACACGTTGTTGTTGACCACCGGACAATTCACTGGGCTTACGTTCCATAAGTCCGTCGATTTGTACGAGTCTAGCAGCTTCGTATGCTCTCTCTAACATATCGTCTTTGCTCATTTTGTCTACACCCTTCAAGTTTTGTAGGGGGAACAAAATGTTTTGCTTTACCGTCAAGTGAGGATAAAGCGCGTAGTTTTGGAAAACAAGACCAACGCCTCTGTTTTCGGGAGATAACGCGGTTATGTCGTCATCGCCAAAAAAGATTTTACCGGAAGTGGGTTTTTGAAGACCGCTAATCATATAAAGAGTAGTGGACTTACCGCAACCCGAAGGTCCAAGTAGACCGATTAGTTTGCCATCGGGAATTTCAAAAGAGAAATCGTTGACAGCAATAACTTCCTCGCCGGATTTCTTGTTTCTGCTGGGGAACACTTTCGTCAAATTTTCGAGTACAACTTTCATTTCCTTAACATTCCTTTCCTTTATAGAGTTTTTTTGTTTTTATCGTAAACGAATAAAACGGCAACAAGAGTCACCGTATTATTCGATTCCTTTGTCGGTGGAATCAGAGCCGTTCTTTCTATCCTTGTTGACTTCAACGAAGGATGATGCTAGTGAGTTCTTAGTGCCGTAGAGAGTGTCTGTTGCCGAACTATCGGAAGACTCTGCATAAGCATTTCTTCTAAATTCGAGCATTTCCGCTTCCGTGTCAAAGATCATTTGACTTGCCATATCTACGCACACAGTCTTAGCGAACACGTCGTGTATAAATGGTCTTGTGTCTTTCTTCCATATGAACAACACGAGTTCAAGTATGATAAGCAACGCAAGAACGATTATCGCGATAAGCGCGTTACCTGTAAATAGCATTAGAATCAATAGTACAGGCGACATTGTCTCTACCGCATACTTACCAAGGAACGTCCTTATAAACATTGTAATATTGTTGACGCGTACGCCGTTTTGGTGAATTACCGCAATACCGAATATCTTCTTACCTATCGTTTGACCGTTCTTAAACACTAGCGGTAGTATGAATTCCAAAACTAGCATAGATATTAGTACGCCTAGCGAAACCATAAGTAGGGTAAACGCTATTATCTTCATCATTCTTTCGCTGTACGTAAGGTCGGACTTCAAAGTTTTGTCACATTCTTTGTACGCTTTTTCCCAATCCTTAAGCTCTTCTTTATTATAGTTCGAGCGGTCAAGTTCGGTTGCAGTAAGGTCAACCTTATGTTCGTCTTCGTAGTATTGTACGTACTTGATGGCTTTCATAAGTAAAGCGCCTTCGCCGTATTCAGCTTTGAGTTCAGCAGAGCACGCGTCGTATGCTGCTAACCAATTCGCTTTTTGATCGCTTGTGAGCGCATTAAATTCCGTATCCAATAAGAAAAGATCCACACCATGGGATTGAAGATACTCGGATTGATAGGATAGAAGCTTCTCAAGTGGCATTCTCAAAGCAACGTCTGCGGAGAATATTTTAGAAAATTCCGCTTCGTGTGCGTCCCAGTCTGCTTTTTCAGCTTCGCCCAAAGAGTCGTAATTTTTAGAAAAATCCACTCCGTGAGCCCTGTAATAATAAGTCGTGAAGGCTTCCTGAGTGGATATATTGTGATCAAGGTGAGAGTCGTAATCGCAAGCAAGACCAATGAGCCACGCGCCACCGGCAGCGAGCACTGCAAAAAGTATCATATCCAGTATGAAGGCTACAAATCTTTTGCCTATACTTGCTTTTTGAAGATCAAAAATCATACTTTGCCCTTGCTTTAACGTTTTTTGGGAGGTGATTTGCTCTAATTATATGAGCTCAATACTCTTCCTATTATCGAAGATAACACATTTCGACAAAATTGTCAATATATAAATATAAAATATTTAACCAACATTTTTGGAAAAATTTTGCTGAGATAAGAGCGAAAAGCTAAAACACCAATCCAAAAAATAAACGTTAGACTATGAAGAAACGGCTTAATTTTGAGTGCATTGAATCAACCTATCAAAAAATATAGTCACAAGAAAAGTAATTTTACACGTCGAAAATTATACAAAAAAATTGAATTTCAAAAAATTAAGCTTTTATCAAAATTGAATAGATTGAGGAAAAAACAAAATAAAATATAGATATAAAATTAATGCTAAACAAAACACAATTTTGAAATTAAGGCAACAGTAATATGAATTATAGATACCCAAATGTGGAAATGTAAGAAAAATTAAATAAAAACAATCTACAAATATTAATATTCGATATTTATCAAAATAACGATTTAATAGTATGCCAAAAAAATCTAATTTCTATTTTTTTAACCTTAAATTCATATTAAATTTCCAAGGTATATAGAATATACCTTATTGACATAACGCACGTTTCGTAGTAAAATAAAATTTAGGCGTCGATTGATCAGCGTGCCCCGACAAAATACTGATCTACAAGCGGAGTATTTATGTTTAATGTAAAGAACGTGAAAAAACTTTGGGCGATATTATTAGTCGCTTCCGTGGCGGTTTGCTCTTTTATTTATTGGGCGAGTGTAACGCCCGACGTAAGTATAGAGTCTGCCGAAGCGTCAACGACTATTGACGATTATTATGAAGGACTTAACGAGAGTCTAACAGGTACTGCGTTTAGGTCGGAACTTGCTTCCTTAATTACCTCTACGCACAAGACCTATACTTCTTATGCCGGATTAGCAGACGTTTTCCCGGAAAGTGATGCCGATCCCAATAAGGCAGGCAATATCCTTTGGTTCTATACGGGTACGTCCGTTTCTTTCAGTGGTAGTTTTAGTACCGGCACCAATCGTGAACACGTTTGGCCGAAAGATGGTGGAGACGCTTTCCCTGCAAGTAGCGGACCGGGCTCGGACGCACACCACTTACGTCCTACTAATGCAAATCTAAATTCCACTCGTGGTAGCAATAGCTTTGGTGAAGTTGCACAGACGAGTAGTAATATCGTTGCAGAGAACGGTTCCAAGAGTTATAAGAATCTTTGCTACCAAGAAGGCGGTGTGTTCTATCCCGGTGTCGGATACCGTGGTGCAACGGCAAGAATACTTATGTATATGCAAACTCGTTGGGGCGATGCTAACAACCTTACCTTCGTACTTGGTAAAGGCAGTTGTAAGACTATCGGTGACATTGAGACGCTTATGAAATGGCATCTAGAAGAACCGCCTACCGATTTAGAAAGAACGCGTAACGAAGTTGTTTTTGGAATTCAAGGCAATCGTAATCCCTTTATAGATCACCCTGAATATGCAGAAATGATCTATTGCCATGATGGAAAGACCTACAATGACGAACTTCAAGCGGTGGTAGAAGAACACGACGGCGGTTATCTTGGTGGTAACGCAGGTAGCACTCAAATAGAAATTACTTCCTTATCCATAAGCCCCGCAAGCGCAGATTTAGTTGTCGGAGAAAGTCAAAGTTTTACCGTTACCGTATATCCTACGGGAGCACGAAAGACCGTAACTTGGAAGTCTTCAGATACTAGCGTAGCATCGGTTAACGGCGGTTCGGTTACTGCACTTAAGGCAGGAACAACCACTATCACAGCAACAAGCACAGAGAACGAAAACATAAAAGCAACGGCTACTATTACCGTAAAAGCGGCAAAATCACTATCAATAACGGGTGATTTAGTCAAAGACGTCTACGGAGGAGGTGACGTTTTCGAGCCGTCGGGGTTGACAGTCACCGTAACGTATACCGATAATACGACTAAAGTCGTACCTAACGAAAATTGTAATTGGCTTGACGGTACCACGCGAGCGAATACGCTATCACAGGGCTCCACGTCCGTTATTTGTCAGTACGGAGACGTAGAAACCACCGTGACGGGAATTACCGTTAGACAGGCAACGAAGAAAACGTTGATAATAACCCGTGATAATTTTGATAACGGAAGCTCTTATGCTTGGGTTAATTGGACGTCGGGCGATATATCGGGACAAGCATATATGTACCCGGGTAAAAAAGAGAGTATCCAAATGAATAGCAGTAAGTCGGCAAAATATCTATTCAACACAACGGCATTATCGGGCGGAATAGTATCTATTTCTATTAAGACGACGGGGGATAAATCGTGGGATATACTTACTTCTACCACGCCTTTCACCGCAGCCGATGGCAGTCCACAAGGAACCGGTCGCGGTACACTATCGTCTTCACCCGATGGCGGAACGCTGAATATTAATACCACCGACCAATATTTTGCTATCAATTATATTGATACGGGTGCCGTGTATATCACGGAGATAGTAATAACTTACGGGGCCTCTCACTTACATACCGTAGGCGATTGGATTATCGACGAAGAACCTACGTGTTATGAAGAAGGTAGCAAACATAACGAATGTACCGAATGTGGCGAAGTAGTAGATATAGTCACCGTTCCTACGATTGCACATACGTTAGAACTTATTCCTAATAGTGCGGTAGAACCTACTTGCGAAGAAGACGGTGTTGTCGGTGTTTACAAATGTATCGTCACAGGTTGTAATCATACCGAAGACGGAGAAGTTATTCCCGCATTAGGACATGATTTTGGTGAATGGCAAATCACCATTCATCCCACTTGTCAAGAAGAGGGTGAGCAAACCAAACAATGTAGCGTTTGCGATGAAGTAAGAACGCAAACGTTACCCATTACCGACCATAATTTAGAAGCAATTCCCAATAGCGGTGTTGAACCTACTTGCAGTCAAACAGGCTTAGAGTGCGTTTACGAATGTACTAACGAAGGTTGCGAATATACCGAAAACGGTGAAATTATACCTACTACTGACCACGACTACGGTGCGTGGTCAACGACCGATGAGCCTACTTGTTATGAAGAAGGTGAAGAAGCGAGAGTTTGTGAAACTTGTGAAGATACGGAAACACGCCCGATACCTGCGCTAGAACATAATTTGCAAGAAACACCTGATAGCGCGGTAGCTCCTAGCTGTGGACAAACAGGTTTAGAGTGCGTTTACGAATGTACTAACGAAGGTTGTGAATATACCGAGAACGGTGAAATTATACCCGCACTACAACATAGTTACGGCGAATGGACGGCGACGGATAACAATCAAGAGCAAAGGACTTGTTCTACTTGTGGTAATACGGAAACGAGAGCACAAGCCAATTTAGAGAACGTTAGTGCTTTTGCAAGTTTGGTTGATGCGGTTAAGAATGCAAGAGGTATGACTGCTAAGTGGAACGCAATCAAAAGTGCGTTAGATGCGTACAATGCGCTTGAAGATAATGAAAAAGAAGCAGTTAGCACCGTTTATGCCGAATTAGAACAAGAGATAAGCGCGTATAACCAATTGGCAACGACAACGAATACCGAATCAAATAAAGCAACCGAACAAGCAATAGCGCTTTTGATTGGCTCAATATCAATACTTTCCGTTGCCGCATACTTCCTTTTGAAACGTTAATGGGAGATTAGAATTATGAAAAAGAAGATTTTATTGACAATTACCATATTAGCAGTCGTAGTTTTAACGCTAACCGCGTGCTATCAACGTAACGATTCTAACGTGTACGACGACCTTAACGAAACGCTAACTAAGGACTACACTATCGTTGACTTGCACGTAGAGACTACCTACAACGGAGTTACTTTACATAACGTGTTCACTTCGCAAAAAGCAACCAACGGCACCGTAGTCACTTATTCGGTAGAAAAATTAGCAACTATCGACAAAAACGAGAATAATCAATACGTTATGCCAGAAAATATGATAACCAAACAAACTGGTCACGCCACCGTAAAAGATGGCAAAATCATAGAGCAAACGGGTTATCCTGTTGATATCCCCACCAATTTAGGATCGCTTTCAGTGAAGTTCAAGGAGAGTTATTTTAGTCTAGTCAAGAACTATTTAGACGGATCAAATAGCGTTTTTGAAGCGAAAGTAGAGAGTATCACGGGCTTTACGGGTAACGAATATTTTGACGGTAAGGATATGCACGTTACCGTTAGATATCAAAAGTCCATTACTGGTAATTCAAATTCTGCAGGTAGCGACGTTAACGTAAACATAAGCAGTACTACTAAGCTTACTAGCATGATAATTGATTACGTCACCAATAACGGTGCGATAGTGAAGGTTATCTACTCTTTCCTTTAATATCTAGAAAAAAATTGATTATGCAAAAAAATACGCTACTAAGATAGGTAGCGTATTTTTCTTTGTGAATTTGTTATTGACTTATATTACTTTGCAAGTTATAATAAAATTATTATAACGAAAGAAGCGCGCACGTACACTACGCGCAAGACGGAGAAAGTATGTTCAAACAAAAAAAATTAAAGTTTTTTAGTGCAGTAATCTTGCCTATTTGCGTATTTTTGTTCGTAATTAGCTGTTTTGCAAGTCTTTCTACTGCCGAAACTATTTCAGAACCTGCCGATGCAGCATCTATAGATAGCTACTATGCAGGACTTAACGAAGATCTACGTGGCACCGCTTTCAGGACGGAACTTGCGTCACTTATCACGTCTACTCATAAATATAATCCCACTTATGACGGTTTGAGAGATGTTTTTGACGAAACCGATGCAGATCCCAACAAAGCAGGTAATATTATTTGGTTCTATACGGGTACGTCCGTATCTTTTAACGGCAGTTTTAATACGGGTACTAATAGAGAACACGTTTGGCCGAAAAATGCAGGTAGTGCTTTTCCAGAAACCACCGAAGCAGGCTCGGATGCTCACCACTTGCGCCCGACCAATGCTAGTCTTAATTCTAGTCGCGGTAACAACAGTTTTGGTGAAGTAGCCCAAATACCTGGCAATATAGTTAAAGAAAATGGTAGCACCAATTACAAGAACCTTTGCTATCAATCAAATAGCGTTTTCTATCCAGGTGTAGGTTATCGTGGTGCAACGGCGAGAATACTTATGTACGTTCAAACTCGTTGGGGCGATAAATACAATCTTACGTTCGTGCTTGGCAAAGGTAATAACAAAACTATAGGTGATATAGAAGACCTAATGAAATGGCATTTTGAAGAACCGCCTACGGAAGAAGAAAAAAGACGTAATGAAGCAGTATATAGCCTTCAAGGTAACCGAAATCCCTTCATTGATCACCCTGAATATGCAGAAATGATTTATTGTAACGACGGAAAATCATACAATGACGAACTTCAAGCAGTTGCAAAAAAATATGGCAGTTATTTAGATGAAGACGAATACAAAGACGTAGAGATAAAAGAAGAAGAGAATAATAACACAGGCAACAATACCGGTAGTAGTACGCAACCCGCGATTACCGCGAGCGAATTTGCAACGCTAGTAAATGCCGTTGTTAGTGCGCAAGATACTAATACTAAGTATAACGCAATTAAGAGTGCAGCAGACGGCTACAAGAGACTTGATACCGAAGGTAAGCTAGCAGCAGCTTCCGATTACGCTACTTTACAACAAGAAATAACTGCGTATAACAATTTAGCAACCGAAGTCAACACCGAAGCAACCAAAGCAACGGAACAGGCGATAATGATGTTCTTGAGTACCTTCCCCATACTTTCCGTTGCAGCATATTTCCTTTTGAAACCGTAATAAGGGGGCAATCATGAAAAGAAGAAATTTATTAGTAATAATAGCAATATTAGCAGTAGTAACCTTAATCTTTACTGCGTGTGAAGATAATAACGAAGAGCTAACGAAAATTAGCGACATGCTAGAACTCGACTATAGTATGGTTAATTTGCACGTGCAAACCGTACATAAAGGAATAACGTTAAACAACGTTTTCACTTCGCAATCGGCTGTTAACGGCACGCTAGTAACGTACTCAGTTGAAGAAATGTCCACCATCACCACCAATTCTAATGGTGAATTCGTGGTGCCAAGCGATATGATTACCAAAAAAAGCGGCTCAGCAACTGTCAAGAACGGCAAAATAATAGACCAAACGGGCGCTTCCGTCAATATCCCTACGAGCGAATTGAACGCATCTAACCTCACCTTTAAATCTAGTTATTTTAGTGCTACCAACAGTAGCGTAGGCACCTTAAGTATCGCAAACGTTAACGATCAAGTATTTACAGCAACAGTAAGCGATATAAAAGGCTTCACAGGTAATGCAAATTTCGACGGAAAGGATATGACTGTAAAAGTTGCTTACGCGCAAAAAATAAACGTTATTCAAATAGAATACACGTCAAACGCAGGCGCACAAGTAAAAATCAATTACACCTTTATATAAAAGTCAACAAAAGCAAAAACAATCTAAAAGTAAAAGGCTAGCGAGCAGGGAGTGTCCCTGCACGCAAGTTGGTCGGTTAATTCCTATCTACCAAATAAAGAAATGAGGCGTGTTATGTGTATACGTAGCACGCTGTTTTTATGTTGAGTTATATTTGCACTTGCGTGTAAGTTATATGCACTGACGTGCGTTATATTTACCTAGCGGTAAGTTATATTTGCGCTAAAGCGCAAGTTATGGACAAGAATATATAGATAAGATAGTTATTTTGTAATTAACACTTAATTCACTAACTGTCAGCAAATGCTCGCTGCTCCGCACTTATTCACTCTTCACTATTACCTATTCACTAAAAAACAGCGTGTTACTGCACGTAACACGCTGTTTTTTATCTAAACGCCGAAGCGTTTAGTATTTTAGTATAATTCGTCTAAATAAGACATTAATAGGTTACGCAATACTAGATCAGTTTGGATATAATCGTCTTCACTTAATCCGCCAAATATACTATCATATCTAGTGTTTTCAAATACGAAGTCAATTACCGCCATTTGATAAATAGTATCGTCTTCGAAGTTGGCATAATTGCCTATTTCCGCAGATACTTTGAAGTACATATAACCACCGTTTTCACTGCACATTTGCTTAATAAGTGCACCGCTTATATTTACTAATACAACCGAGTTATTGAAGGGGAATACTTCGAATACTTCCGCCTTAGTTATATCACCGTCATCAATTTCCGCTCTTACGCCACCGGTATTCATCATAGCGATATCAACAGCACCGTTGTCGAAGTCTTCATAATCGGTATATGCGTTATTTAGCATTTCTTCAACGGCATAGCCACCCAAGTCGGGTTTACCAAGACCACCGTTTACCGTACCGATTGAGGTGTTACCATCGTCAATATAGCTTTGATATTTAGCAATTACCGCTGCTACTTCGGTAGAAATAGAATGAGTATAACTTTGGGTGTAATTGTCGTAGAAATATTGAGTTTGTGCGGTATAAGACGTGTAGTTTTTGCTTGCGTCATACTTAAGTACAAGTTCTTTTGCATTGTTGTTCTTAGCGTTACATTGTACCGCGGGTATAGCCTTTCCATCGCTTCTAGTAACTTGTTCGGTAATGTTTTGGTGAGTATGCGCGCCAATTATAGCGTCTACCTTGCTGTCACCGGATAGTTGAGCAATGCTGTTATTTAGTGCGCTATCATATTCGTGCATAGCAACGATTATAGAGTCGCAACCTTCGGTTAATCTCAAATATTCCGCCGTGTCTTCAATGATTCCAACAGGGGAAGCAAACACGTAGTCTTTTACGTATCTAGTAAGAATGTCTGTTTCTTGTCCTTCACCCATTATGCCAATTATACCTACCTTCAAGCCGTCTTGTTCTACGATAGTGTATGCGTCAATCCAATCGGGACGAGTAGTAGTGTCCTTGTAGAAGATGTTGGCACCAAGGAAGGGGAAGTTAGCTTCGCCGTTTTCAGCGTTGCCGTCTGCATAAGCAGCTATTTTGTCAATACCCCAGTCGAATTCGTGATTACCTACGACGAAACAATCCAAACTCATGCAGTTGAGTGCTTCTATCATAGCAAGACCGTAAGTTTCGCCACATACGTAAGAACCTTGGAAAGCGTCACCGCCGTGAATGAAGATATAGTCACCGTTTGCTTCTTCTTGTTCTTGAATGAACTTATGAACTCTACCTATAGATACGCCTTCTGCAGAGTCGGTCAAAGCACCGTGGGTATCGTTAATGCTAATAACGTTAATATCCGTTGAGTTAGGTATGCTTATGATTTCGATTAAGTAACACTTGTACGTACCATAACTTGTCGAATACAACATACCTATAGTAATTACCGCACCGTCGGACAAACCGATAGAAGAGTAAGTTTGGTTATTAGCATAAGTATAAACCGCCGTAGTAGCATCGTAAGTTATTACCGATGCATCACTGCATAGTCCGTATACCGTTAGTTGATTGCCGTTTTCGTCGCTTAAGAATCCGTTACCATAAGTAGCAGAACTAGCTTTACTAGTATCTAGCGTCCAAATGCCCGTTACTTCATAAACTATTGCCTCAGTATTCGTAGGAGGAGTAGAAACAAGGTCTGCTACCGTAGTTACGATATGGTCGGGTTCGTCATCAGTGACGTCCATATAAGAACCGCGAAGAGGGGATACTCTGAACAACGAAGTAGTAGTGAACATATCACCAAGCACGATATTTAAAGTTATCGTCTTGTCGAGATAGTTTGCAATTAATAATTCGTAGTCTTCATAATAAGTAGAAGACTTTATTTCTAATTTGTTCTCGCCGTCAACAAGGTAATATTTGGAACCGTCGGTAGTAACTTTACCCCTAGTTCTATATACCTTATGGTCGTATATACAACTCGATTGAGCAGTGTTTTCACTGATAATTTCCGCAATCGTTCTTTCGGTAGGAGTTATATAGTAATTACTTGCAACGCTACCGTAAACAAGTTCGGTAGCAAGTAGTTGCGGCATCGTGTAGTATTGATTAGCAGTACCCGTTACCGTCATAGTTTGACCGATATATAGGCCTTCAAAAGCGGTCCTTACGTAAACGTTGGCGGTATTATCTTTGATATAAAAACCGGAACCGTCAAGCGCATAAACAACACCGGTTAGCGTAACGGGAGTTTCTAGATAATCATTGAAGTTTTCGTTAAAATCACTTATCGTGAAAGTATCGTCTTCTTCAGCACCAACGTAAGTAAGAACTTCGCTATATTCACTATCTACGTAAAGCACGTTGTTACCAACCGCTTTAACCTTGATACTATCACCACTAGCAAGTTGAACGGATACGTCAACTGCAGTTTGCTCTTCACCGTCGTTAATTATATACTTATATCCGCTAGCGTTTTCAATCGCTACCCAAGAAGCAAGACCGCTTTCTGATATAGTAACAACGGGCGTTGCTAGTTGTAGGTTGATGCTAGCTTGGTCACCACGAAGAGGGGAGAATCTGAATATTCCCGTAGTAGTGAAGCAGTCTGCTATTACTATACTGATAGAGATTTCTTCATTAACGAACGACTTAAAGGTGTTAGAGTCGCCGGTATACGTAGCAGTATAAAGTTGTAATTGATTTTCACCATCAACGAGATAGTAGTAATTACCATTTTGGGTAACCGTACCGCTAGTTCTGTATACCCTGTGGTCGTATACACAACTCGATTGAGCGGTGTTTTCACTAATAATTTCTGCAATAGTTTTTACACTTGCGGGTACGCTATAATTGCTTTCTACGGTGTTATAAACAACTTCCGTAGGAACGAATTGGGGCATCGAGTAATATTGGGTTGCTTTACCCGTTACTACCATATTGTGACCGATACTAAGTTCGCTATAATCAGTCTTTACGTAAACGTTAGCCGTATCGTCTTTTAGATAAAAACCAAGATTGTCTACTGCGTATACAACACCGCTAATTACGATAGGAGTCTCGTTTTCTACGTAGTTAGCATAATTTGCATTCAATTGAGCAATCGTTAACTCAATTGGCTCCCCCCCCCGAGAGAGCCAAATGTAGCAACTTCGCTATAATCACTATCTTCGTATCCGTTGCAACTTACTTTTACCTTGATGCTATCACCTTCGGAAAGAGTTATTCCAACGGCTTTTGTAGTAGTTTGTTCTTCACCGTTATTAATAACGTAAGTATAAGTTACTCTTGCACCTACCGAATAGGTACTGAAGGTTACCGCGCCGTCTTCACCAATGGTAATAGTAGGAGTGTCTAGCTTTACGATAGTGCTTATTACTTCCGATTGACTAGCACAATAGGTGTTGTAGTCACTAGGTATTGCTTTTACTACGTATAGCTTACCCATTTCTATTGAGCAAGTAGTACCATCAATGTATTCATGATAAACGCCACCCGTTGTAGCATTATATACCACGTAATAACTAGCATATTCGATAGATTCCCAGGTGAGCGTACGGAAATAAGAATCAAAGGTTACTACGGGAGTAGCAAGCATAGTTCTCGTATCTTCTATGGTAAATACCGCCGTATAGTCGGATTCTAAATAACTGCTTTCCGTCGTAGGTACAGCCTTAATTTTAATTGTGTCACCGTTTACCAAACCATCAATATAAGTGTCGTAAGTTTCCTTTTCTACGCCACCATTTAGTACGTAAACGAATTTTTCTGCACCGTCTATGTAATCCCACGTTAAAGTAACGCCTTTTTCGTTGTAGGACGTCGATAGGTTACTAGGAGTATAACATTTAGCGGCAGCACAAAGATACCAGTCACTCCACTCGCCGTCGGTGTAATAAACTACGTATTCGCTAGCCGTTAACTTAATTCTTATGCTATATCCTACCGAAAGGTTGCCGATTTCGTAGTAGTTATCTTGATTGTAACTTCCTACCAAATCACCGTTTTCATCTTTTACTTCAATATCGTAGTAACTCCAATCTCCGTTATTAACAGATTCGGGAATAACGATATCGAATCTACCGTAATTTTCATGAGCACCGGTATCGATACTGATAGACGCGGTGGGTAGGGGACCGGTTACAGCGTAATCAATATATCCGTCAACGTCGTACTTATGTTCTTCGGTGTATTCTTTACCGAACATTATGTAGGTGTAACGAATCGTATAGTCACCTACGGGTACGTCTGACAAATCGACGTTGTCTAGGTCAAAACTAATAGGTTGAAGATTTCCTAGCGGGAATAGTTCGTCAACGTCGTTTTCTAAATCTTCGCCACCGGTAAGTAAGGTAGCCTTGATGCTTTCTAGCCATGCGCTTTCGTCTATCGTACTATTAGGAGCTTCTTGCGACCAAAGTACCTTGGTTAGTTGATCGTAGTCTCTAAATAGTGCGATTTGATTTACGTAACCAAGCATTCTATAACTTTCGTTACCTAGATTATTTCTTGACATTAATTCTAGATAAACTACGTTATCGTCGTCAACGTAGAACATATCTTTACCAAGTTCATAGTTATAAACTGTGAATAGATAGTCGCCGTCGCTAATGGCAGGTTTGGTATTAAACCACATATTATCAACTAAGTTGATATTTTCAATTTCTTCACCGGTATTTTGGTCTAAATCCGCAGTAATAAGAATTCTCCAAGAACTATCGTTAACGCGTTCTGTTTGGAAATCGGGAATTACTACGTAATAGTTATTAGCGTCGCCTCTGAAGAATTCTTCGTCTTCACCTAGTACGAATTCGTAAGTGTAGATGCCGCTTTCTGCAAGAGCTCTCCATTCCCTTTCGGTAACGTCACTATAATATTCTTCAATTTTATTCTTTGCGGTTTTTAATCTACTTAGCTTTTGATAAGTAGCGTTCTTTTCATCATCGCCCCAGTCAAGGCTATCATATAACTCTTGTAATTCTTCAATAGCATTAGGATTTTCAATTAAGGTAATAGCAGATTCAGCAAGATAATTTTTGCTATCTTCGCTATAAATCTTAGCAACTACGTTATCTATATTGTATTTTCCTTCACCGAAGTTAAATCCCAAAATAACGTCGTCAACAAGACCGTATTCGAATTCCTTGCTTGTCCAAGGATAATCGAAACCAACCGTGTATACGTATTGATATTCGTATTGTTCAACGCCTAGCGCGTTTTCAAAATAAACTCTAACGGTATAATCTTTGCGACAAAGGATACCTTCAGAAATATCGGCGGAGCCGTCGAAAGTATCGCTAAATACCAATTCGGTAGTACCTGCGTAAGAGTAGGTATGAACTTCTACTTTGGTAAAACTAAAGCTTGTATCGTTAAGTACCGTTTCAACGCTAATGTTAGGATAATACTTACCCGTAGTTTCGTTATAAAGTATTTCGGGTTCTGCCGTTACTTCAACTGCTACCCTTGTCCATATAGTATCGGAAAGTATTTCGTGATAATATACGCCGTTACCGTCGTGAGTGTCACCTAGTAAGAATACTTTTACGTCGTAACAAGTATCCGCTTGTAGATTTTCAAAAACAATATCGTTGTTGCCGGTTACAAGCTTTGCTTGTGCGACAATCTCGCAAGTATATGGTTTATACGCAATAATACGTAGCCAACCACCGATTAATTCAACGTAATTATCTTCGTCAATAATGTCGAAGTTAATCATTATTTTTGATGCAGTCATGTCACCGCTAGAAGTTTCTAGGTCGAGAGTAGGCATGCTTGCTTGATAGGGGAGACCAATAGCAACGCTATCGTTATCTTCGTCAATAAGTACCGATTTTCCGTCTTGACTGATATTGCTTCCTTCTACGTATTCGATTTCCGTTACTTCATATACGATTTCTTCATAAGCGGTAGGAATGGTAATTGCTACGTAAACGCAGTTTAAGTAAGTATCGCCACTTTCAATGAAGAAAGATTGTAAATCACCACCGCTTTGATACTTCGTACCGTTGAGTTTTAACGACAAAATAGTGTTTTGGTCGGGGTTATCGAGCCAAATTTGTACGTATACGGTAGAACCGATACTGCTATAAACGGTGTAGTTGCTAGCAACGGGTGCCGTTTCACCAAGCGAGTTGTTTTCGTCCGCTAAGAATGCTCTTATAGCTTCTTCGAAGTTTGAATAAACTGCCGCCATAGCTAAGTTACCGGGGATATCACTATTAGAAGGTGCATCGTTAGATGCAAATATTCCTAAATATGTAGGTGCGGCGGTAGGATCGATAGGATCTTCGGGATCTTCAGGTTCTTCGGGTGCATTGTAGGTTACTACCGCACTGTAACCACTGCTTAAGTAGTTAACTCCGTCACCAATTGCCTTTACCTTGATACTTTGACCGTTGGTAAGTAAAACCGCTAAAGATGTGGTGTTTTGTTCAGCGCCGTTATTAATTACGTACTTGTATCCAATAGCGTTATCAACTGCCGTCCAAGAAGCTACGCCGTCTTCGTTTATCGTTACGACGGGAGCAGTAAGTTGTACGGGTTCTTGCACTTCGGGTGCGTTGTACGTTACTACCGCACTATAATCGCCGTCTGCATAATCTACGCCGTCACCAACAGCCTTTACCTTGATACTTTGTCCGTCAGTTAGTTGAACGTTAATAGAAGTAGTGCTTTG
Organism: Clostridia bacterium; assembly: GCA_045535785.1. Classification (GTDB taxonomy): domain Bacteria; phylum Bacillota; class Clostridia; order Christensenellales; family DTU072; genus CAG-1782. The sequence goes on along the minus strand of JAZSMH010000006.1, from coordinate 5,469 downwards.
TTCGGTACCATTATCGATTACGTATTTATAACCAATAGCGTTATCAACTGCTAGCCAAAAAGCAACACCACTTTCGTTTACCGTTACGTTAGGCGTACCAAGTTTTATAGGATCGGGAGCGGGCGGATTTTCGGGCGCAGTGTAAGTAACGACTGTACTATAATCACTATCGGTTTCATTAACTCCGTCACCAACAGCCTTTACCTTGATACTTTGTCCGTCGGTAAGTAAAACCGCTAAAGATGTAGTGCTTTGTTCAGTACCGTTATCAATTACGTACTTATATCCAACTGCATATTCAACTGCCGTCCAAGTTGCCATACCACTTTCCGCTATTGTAACAACGGGAGTTGCGAGTTTAGCGGGGGTAAGAGGCGGTTCGGGAATATCGGGAGTTTCGGGCGCAGTGTAAGTAATTACCGCGCTATAATCACCGTCGGTATATTCCATAGTTCCGGTAACCGTTGCCTTTACTTTAATGCTTTGACCGTCTTGTAATTGAACGGATAACTCTTGAGTAGTTTGTTCATTTCCGTTATTTATTACGTAAACGTATGCCGTTGCATTGTCAACGTGCGCCCAAGAAGCAAGACCGCTTTCTGATATAGTAACAACGGGAGTTGCGAGCTTAGTAGGGGTAGCGGGCGGATTAGGATCAACGGGATCGTCGGGTTTAGAATAGGTTACCGTATTACTCCAATCGCTAGTTGAATAATTAACGCCGTCACCAATAGCTCTTACTTTTAGACTTTGTCCGTCAAGAAGAGTCTTACTAGTTACGGTATTTTCCACCTGCGAGAGCGTTCCGTCAATGCTGATCTCGAATCTATCGGCATTAGCGTTTGCTTGCCAACTAGCTACGTCGTTAACTAACGTCAGTTGGGGCGCGGATAGTTGTTGCGGACTGGTAGGCACGTCACCGGACGGATCGTTTGTCTCTTCGTCACAAGCTACAAGTCCCACGATTACCGATAATAGACACATTATCAGCAAGAATGACAATAATCGCTTTTTCATAGTTTTTTCTCCTTTTTCTATGTTAAAATAAAAAAACATCAAAACGTTCTAGACAGCTTGATGTTTAATTGCCGTTTATTATTATATTGTTTTCAGCGCAAAAAACCGCAGATAGACAGAATCTAACTTTGTTTGTTTGTTTGTTTGTTTGTTTGTTTGTTTGTTTGTTTGTTTGTTTGTTTGTTTGTTTGTTTGTTTGTCATAAGCCTTGTTTTTATCGAAACATAATGTATATTATTCATCTATTATAGTATACTATATTCTCTTTACTATGTAAAGGAATATGGCAAAAAAACTTAAAATATCCAATTTTGTTCAAAAAAAACAAGCCTTGATTTTGTCAAGACTTGCAATTTTTAGGGTGATTTAGGGTGAAACAGGGTGATTATAGGGTTAAATTAGTAATTTTCTTCCAAATAAGAAATTAACAAATCTCTCATAAGTACGTCCGTTTCGATATAATCACTTTTTGTTAGATTTTTGAATTGATAATAGTAAGTACCTTCGAAGACGTAATCTATTACCGCAAGTTGATATATAGTATCATCGTCAAGTAGTAGGTAAGAAGACCCGATAGAATCGGACAAACCCATATATAGATACCCTTCGTTTTCCGAATAAAGCGACTTAATTAGCGCACCGCTTAGGTTGACGATTACCACCGCGTTATTGAAAGGGAATACCTCGAATACGTCCGCTCTCGTTATGTCGCCCGAGTCGATAGTCGCTCTTACTCCACCCGTGTTTATAATCGATACGTCTATATCGCCGAAGGTATTGCCTTGATAGGTGTGATTAATAAGTGATTCGGTAGCAAAAGTGCCCAAAGTCTTTTTGTAAAGCGCACCACTAGTCGTGCCGATTACTTCATTTGATTCATCGATTTTATCTTGATATTTGTTTATCAATGCTTGCACGTCGCTAGATATTGAATACAATTCGGGATAATATTGATTTACCTTGTAGTCGGAGTAATTTCTGTTTTCGTCTATCTTAATTACCACTTCTTTTGCCGTGTTATTTTTGTGACTGCATTGTACTACGGGGATGGATTTTGAGTCGCTTCTCGTTACAGCTTCCGTTATGTTTTGATGGGTGTGCGCGCAGAAGATAGCATCTATAACACTGTTGCCCGTAAGTTTAGCAATACGGTCATTTGTGTTTTCATCGTAATCGTGCGTTGCCACCACTACCACGTCACAGTTTTCATTGGCGCGTAAATAAGTAGCGTTAGTGCTTATGATATTAATAGGATCTGCGAATTCATAGTCTTTTACGAATCTAGTAAGTATGCTCGATTCTTGTCCGTAACCCATTATTCCTATGATACCGATTTTGAGTCCGTCTTGTTCTACGATAGCGTAAGGATCTATCCAATTAGGGCGCGTTTGGGTACCTTTATAAAAGATATTAGCACCCAAGAATGGGAAATTAGCTTCTCCGTTAGCTTGATTGCCGTCTTTGTATGCGGCTATCTTATCAATACCCCAGTCGAACTCGTGATTGCCTAATACGAAGCAGTCCGTACCCATTTTGTTAAGTGCTTCTAGTATCACTAATCCATAAGTTTCACCGCTTACGTATGAGCCTTGGAATGCGTCGCCGTTATGTATGAATACGTATTCGCCGTTGTTACTTTCTAGTGCTTCTATTAGACTGTCTACTCTACCGATAGAGTATCCTTCGTTAGAATCGGTGAACGCGCCGTGAGTATCGTTAATCATCAAGAAGTTGACGTCCGTTACGGTTACGTCACCACCAACGTCGGGATTGTCGGGTTTTTCGTTATCGGGGAGAGATTCGATACTGATAAGGTAACAACTATAATTATCATATTGTAGGTTATATATCATGCCTACCTTAATTACCGCACCGCTTACGACACCCGAGTTAAAGTAAGACTTATCGTTGACGAACTTGTATGCCCCGTTAACCCAAGAGATTACCGAATTATTACTACATAATCCATATACGGATATTTGATTTCCACCATCGTCTTTTAGATAGCCGTTGCCATATAATTCACCGTCTACCTTTAGTTCCCACGTCGCTTTTACTTCATAAATATACTTTGCATCGCCCGTAGGCTTGTTGTTAGCAAGCGTTGCTATAGTTGTAGGTACGTGCGAGGGCTCAACGGACGGAGTATCGGGATTACTAGGAGTATTAGGCGTGCTAGGATTGCTGCCCGTAGGATTATAGACGACTCTATTGCTCCATTCGCTAGTTAAATATTTTTCACCGTCACCAACTGCTCGGATGCGCAAAGTTTGTCCATCAAGCAAAACTTTTGATTTGGTATTATTTGCGTATTGCAAAATTGAGCCGTTTAGACTTACGTCGAATCTTTTCGCTTTATAATTAGGCTCCCACGTTGCCGTGTTGCCCTTAAGGTAAATAACGGGCGTTTCTAGTTGAATGGGATCTTGGTTAAAAAAATCACATCCAACGGGCAAAGTAACCGTCGATACTATTAATATTGATAACAAAACGATAGTTAATATCTTTTTTTTCATAGTTTGATAAGTCTTCCTAGTTTTAAGTAAAAAGGGCGAGAATTCACCTTTTTTCGAAGTAATTATACCACGCTTAGCTTTTTGTGTAAAGTTTAAAGAAAAATATTATTTCGTCAAACAAAAAAAAGAAAAAACTTTTTACTGCTAAATGGCGTTTTTTAGTTGCAAAGCAAGTTGAACTTTGTTATAGTTAACTTATATAAATTAAAATTTATAAACTTACGGAACGGAAGACGAGAGGAGAAAAATAATGAAGTACCACATAACGCGTTTTACAAGAACTGAATATTGTACTTCGTCCACGCATTACGTGGAATTGTTTCGTAACTGAAAAAAATAATCATTTTGCCATGAGTGTAAACAACTTGTGGCATTTTTAATAAAAAAGGAGAAGAAAATGAAACGTTTTTTAGCATTGTCACTTGTGTTAACCGTCATTCTTATGGCGTGTACGCTCACGGCATGTTCGCTTTTTGGTGGTAACGATACCGCTAGTCCTTGTAAGAACGGTCACACGTGGGAAGACCACGAAGACCTTGGAGAAGCGACCTGCACTATGTCGGGCTCCGTCTTTAAGAAGTGTTCCGTTTGTGGTATAAAGCAAGAATTTACCACTCCCCCTATCGGTCACGAACTTAAAGATAAGAACGTCTACGTTGCTCCCACTTGTACCGAAGAAGGTTACAAGGGTACCGCTATTTGTACCCGCAGTGGTTGTGACTACGTAGATAATCTAGAAATTATCCCTACCGTTGATCATAAATACGGTAAGTGGACTTCAGTAGGCGACGGCACTCATAAGAAAGTTTGTTCCTATGATAGTAACCACGTACTAATCGAAGAATGTTCAGGTGGTACCGCTACTTGTTCTAGTCAAGCAACTTGCAAAACTTGTGGTGGAAAATACGGCGAAATAGGAACCGAACATAAATTCAATAAGAAAATCGCTACCGAAGAATATCTCAATACCGAAGCTACTTGTATCGAATTAGCTACTTACTTCTATTCTTGCGAATGTGGCGAAATAGGTGACGAAACCTTCGAGTATGGTGACCTTGCAGACCACGATTACGTTGACGGATTCTGTAGCGTATGTGGTGAAGCAGATCCCACTGTATCAATCAGTTTGGAAGGTACTTACACCGCTACCGACGATTGGAGCAATAGTTTTGCAGTAGTAGTTACTGCTGATACCATCACCTTTACTCCTCCTATGAGCAACGAAGTAGTAGTGACCTATACTTACGAAAACGGCATCGTTACGCTATACGCAGACGGCTCGGAAATAACCAACCCCTTTGCAATGTCACTTACCATCACTGATGGTGCGCTAGTAGGAATGATGTATAATGGAAACACCTATACCATCACCGTAGGCGGTGCTGGTGAAGAACCCGAAGATCCCGAAGTTTTACCCGGAACCTTCGTAGTAGAAGATAACAACATGGGCGTACTTAGCGGTACTTATGGTTACACCATTGGTGAGAACAATGCAGTAATCGTAACCAAAGACGGCGAAGATTGTTACGACTTTATGTTCTCCATTGATATGGGTGGATATTGGATGGTACAATGCGCTGGCACCGGTCCTATGGCTCAATACCTTTGCGACGAAGAAGGTAATTACGTTACCGAACTAGCAGGTACTCTTAACGTTAACTACTTAATGAACGGTCTTTACGTTTACACTTTCCCCGCATCTGAAGGCGGAGAAGAACCCGAAGAAGGTGGCAATGGAACGGAAGCAAATCCTTACGTTGTTGACGATATGCCTGCTTCTATCACTTTTGAATCCGATACTATCAATAAGGTTTACTATATCTTTACCGCATCTCAAACTGGTGCAATAACCTTTACTTGGCCCAATGCTGACTCATGGTATGGTATTACCGAACTTGACGTTAACGGCGACAATACGGCCAACACCACTAGCGGA
>JAZSMH010000057.1:0-67592 GCA_045535785.1 Clostridia bacterium | reverse complement strand
CAGCTGAACCGCCTGGGCGGTCAGGCCATCGGCCTTTGCGGCATGGATGGGCAGCTGTTTCAGGCTGTACAGCTGAATGAAAAGTACGGTCTGGTGGGTGAGATCACAGCTGTGAATCCCGAATCGGTGGCTGATGCCGAGTCCGTGGCCGCAGGTATAAAAATGCCCGGTTTCCCCGGGCTCATCCCTCTGGATGCCGCCGGCGCGGGACTTGTATACTGCCTGTGCAGAGGCGCTGAGCTCCACGGCAGCGGAGTTCAGATTGGCAATGTGCTCAAGCGCATGGATTACCCCTTCCCCTGCCCCGAGACTTTGAAGCCCGACCTTATGAAGGGCGTGGACGGCATGGAGCTGACTTTGCTCTTCTGCTATATGGGTCCCGGCTTCCCCGAAGGCTGAAAGTTTTGAAAGTAAAAAAGTCTTTTTGACAAGCTGAAACCAGTTTTTTGAACTTCAAAAAGTTCAAAAAACTTATGATTTAATCATTAAGAGGGGCCTTTGCCCCCTTAATAATCCCCCGCTGCTCGATATCTTTTCTCCGCAGCATAGGTTTTTCGACAGTCTCAAATACCCCATTTGTCAGTAAAGACAAATGGGGTATTTTATATGCGAAAGAGCGACCAAACGGTGTATAAGTGGGGGTAAAAAACGACCAAAAGTATTGTAGATGCGCAGTTCGATAAATTGGAATTTATCGTTATAACTCAATATTGATTTCGTACTTATCGTCGATGAGTATATAGTTCACATTATACTTTTTTGCAAATTCTAACATCTGTGCATTTTCTGACAATACACTCTCCATTGTGCACCATTCATCATCCAAACGATTTTCAATGACATTTGCATATTTCTTTATGTCAGAAAAGTAATTTCTGATATATTCCTCACTCATTACCAGACAGTAATATTTGATGTTTTCAAGATATTCGGAGTTAAAGTCCTTCTGCCAATCGAATGCAATATAGCCACCTTCGACAATTAAGTTCTGCTTATTCTCAATAGCCGTTTTTATCATTTCCCGAACAATCGGCCACAAGTATTCGGTCAATTCATTATCATCCATAGGGGTAAGTTCTGTGTTGTCGCTACGAATTAAACCCATTTTCAGATGGTCTATTGACAGGTATGGATATTTATATTTTTCGAGCAATTTTTGGGCAAGTGCAGTTTTGCCTGTATGCGATGCTCCTGTAATTAAAATAATCATTATCTCACCTACAAATTCTTATTTTTCGTTCAATATATTATAGCACAAAAATCGCATTTTTTCAATACATTCGCATACCGCATAACAAAAACCCTTTCGTCACGTTGATATACCTATCGTCTCGTAGTTATTGTATAAAAAGAAAAAAACTGCAAAAGTCCTTACTAACACTCCCACAAGGTTCTGATACTCGTTTACAGATAGGAAAATAAACCCTTTATGTAAAGAAAAAAAGGTATGACACGATTGTATCAAACCCTTGCTTCTTAAATGGAGCGAAAGACGGGATTCGAACCCGCAACAACCACCTTGGGAAGGTGGCGCTCTACCATTGAACTACTTTCGCATTACAAAAATATTACCACATTGATATTGAATTTGCAAGTGAATTTTTTCCGAATTTGTGCTAAATAAGAGTAATATTGTTGCAAAAGCGTATGCGGTTTGATAAAATATAAGTTATATTTTAATTTGTTTGGAGATACTTTTTATGAAATTAAGTTTTTCTACTTTAGCTTGTCCTGATTTTAGTTGGATAGAGATATACTCAATGGCAAAAGACTTCGGTCTTGACGGTATAGAGATTAGAGGTCTTGGCGACGATCTATATGCGGTTAATGCAGGACCTTTTACCCCTACAAAAATCGATGCTACTATAAAAAAACTTAACGAACTTGGTCTATCAATTCCCTGCTTAAGTTCCGGTTGTGCTTTGAAATTCTCGGAAAATGAAGAAGCTAATCTAGAAGAGTTAAAACAATACATGTTGCTTGCTAAAAAACTAGGCACCCCTTACATTAGAGTTCTTGGCGACCTAGAACCGCAACCTTCGGGCGAACTTGACGATGCGTATATCGTTAACGTATTGAAAAAACTTTCTTCTTTCGCAGTAGAATCAAATGTAACTCTATTAGTAGAAACTAACGGTATATATGCGGACACCATGCGTCTTCGTAGATTGCTAGATGCCGTCGGCAACAAGCACGTAGCCGCGCTTTGGGACGTTCACCATCCGTTTAGATATATGAACGAATCTCCCGAAAAAACTATCGATAACTTGGGCGACTACATAAAGTACGTTCACGTAAAAGATAGCATTGTAGAAAATGGCGTTGTAAAATACAAACTCCTTGGTCAAGGTGATATTCCTCTTGACGAAGTTTTCTCTGCGTTATCGTCCATAAAATACGATGGTTACGTTTCTCTAGAATGGGTAAAACGTTGGTCTAACGAACTTTGCGATGCGGGCATAATCGTTCCACAATTTGCCAACTATATGGCTCGCTACAAGAAGAAAAATCGTACTCTTCAAGATAACCAACGCGGTACCGGTAAGTACGTTTGGAAGAAAGAAATGCTTATTGACGAAACTTTCCCCGACGTATTGGATAGAATATGCGAAGAGTTCCCTAACCAATATGCTTTTAGATACACAGAGTTAGATTACACACGCACGTATCCTGAATTCAGAGAAGACGTAGATACTTTTGCAAGAAGCTTGATTGCAATGGGCGTAAAGCGTGGTGATCACGTTGCTATTTGGGCAACCAACGTACCCGCTTGGTATATTACTTTTTGGGCTACTACCAAAATCGGTGCTGTTCTTGTCACAGTCAATACTGCATACAAAATCCACGAAGCGGAATACTTACTCCGTCAATCGGATACCCATACTCTAGTAATGGTAGATGGATACAAAGATTCTAACTATATCCAAATCATGAACGAAATTTGTCCTGAACTAAAGACGAGTAAGCCTGGTCAACTTGATTCTATGCGCTTACCTTTCTTAAAGAACATCATAACCGTAGAAAGTCGAGTTGACGGTTGTTATACTTGGGATGAAGCTATCAATCTTGCAAAAATCGTACCTTACGAAGAAGTTGCTAATAGAAGAAAGAAGATAGACAAGCACGACGTATGTAATATGCAATATACGTCTGGTACGACGGGATTTCCCAAAGGCGTAATGCTCACTCACTACAACGTAGTCAATAACGGCAAAGCTATTGGCGACTGTATGGACCTTTCTACCGCGGACAAACTCATGATACAAGTTCCTATGTTCCATTGCTTCGGTATGGTACTCGCTATGACCGCAAGCGTAACCCACGGAACAACCATGTGCCCTATTACCGCATTCTCTCCGCGTAAAGGTTTGAAGTGTATTAACGAAGAAAAAATAACCGCTTTCCACGGTGTACCTACGATGTTTATCGCAATGCTAAATCATCCTGATTTTGAAAAAACTGATTTTAGCAATATGCGTACGGGTATTATGGCAGGTAGTCCGTGTCCTATCAAAGTAATGCAAGAAGTCGTAGACAAAATGAACATGAAAGAAATTTGCATTACCTATGGCCAAACCGAAGCTTCCCCTGCTACTACTATGAGCAAAACTACCGACTCGTTAGAAGCGCGTGTTAACACCGTAGGTGCGGCAATATTTGGTGTAGAATGCAAAATAGTAGATCCCGAAACCTATCAAGATTTACCCGATAACGTTGACGGTGAATTCGTAGCGCGTGGCTACAACATTATGAAGGGATATTACAAAATGCCCGAAGCAACCGCATCTGCTATCGACAAAGACGGTTGGTTGCACACCGGTGACCTTGCCCGCAGAACTCCCGATGGTTATTACAAAATTACTGGTAGAATAAAAGATATGATCATCCGTGGTGGTGAAAATATTTATCCTAAAGAAATAGAAGAATTTATCTATACTCACCCTAAGGTCAAAGACGTACAAGTTATAGGCGTACCCGATGCTCAATACGGCGAAGAAATAATGGCTTGTATCATCATTAACGATGGCGAAACAATGACGGAAGAAGAACTTAAAGAATACGTTCTTTCTCACATGGCAAAGCATAAAGTACCTAGATATGTTGATTTTGTTGACTCCTTCCCCATGAATGCCGCAGGTAAGATTTTGAAATACAAAATGCGCGAAGCAGCGGTAGACAAATTAGGACTACACAAAGCAAGCAAAATAGTTACTGCATAAAAATAAAAGCCGAGAATTAACTCGGCTTTCTTTTTATAAGTTCAATAATTTTTGCGCGTTCTTATAAAAAATCTTTTCGTTGTCTTCTTGGGTAAGATCTAAGCTTTCTATAAATAACTTTTCTTTATCAGGTTGATGCCAAGGTCCGTCGGAACCAAATAGTAATTTATCCGCACCATGCTTCTTTACGATCTCTTGTGCTAATGGGCGCGGTACTGAATTATAACCATAGGATACATCGAAATATGCGTCACTTCCGGCAAGTTTATCAAGAACTTCATCCGAATAAAAATATCCGCCCCAATGTGCAAAAACAACGGGTGAACTAAACCATTTGAGTGCATTGAGCGCATTGTCGGGCATGCAATGATACGGTGGTAAATATCCTAAATCTCCACCTGAATGAAAAACGGTAATAAGATTAAGACTACTTATCTTTTCATAGATAGGTTGCATCTTCTCATCGTCTACAAAAAAGTTTTGATATTCAGGGTGGAACTTTATACCCTTAAGACCTAAAGATTTTATTCTATCTAATTCTTCCAAAACGTCTGGTGCATCTGGATGTACCGAACCAAAAGCAACTATTCTATCCGAGTTAATTGACGAAGCAAAATCATTAACAGAATGCATTTGACGGACGTTGGTAGCTATATTAAGAACAACGGACTTGTCAACGCCATTTTTGTCCATCAACCTAATTAGACTGTCTACCCTTCCATCGTACGAAGGAATTACTCCACCCGCAGTCTTACTTAACGAAGAGATTGCTCTATCTACTATCTTTTCGGGGAAAGCATGCGTATGAAAATCTATTAGCATTGTTCACCTTCACGTAGTGCATCAATTGCCATAACGTATCCGTCGAAGCCATATCCTGCTATCGTCTTCTTTGCATATAGAGAAACGTAGCTTATTTTACGGAATTCTTCTCGTGAATTAATATCGGTGATATGCACTTCCACCGTAGGAATACTTACTGCCTTCAGTGCGTCTAATATTGCTACGCTAGTATGCGTATATGCGCCAGGATTGATTACTATTCCGTCGTATTTTCTATAAGCTTTTTGTATTATCGTTACGATTTTTCCTTCGCAATTAGACTGAACACACTTAACGCAAACGTTACGTTTCTTAGCTTCTCTCTTTATTAATTTTACTAAGTCACTATAACTGCTATCACCGTATAGGTTCTTTTCTCTAATGCCTAGCATGTTGAGATTTACGCCGTTTATAACAAGAATTTTTTTCATTGTTTCACCTTTCGATTTTCTACTTTAGGCTCCCTAAAATACTATTTATGTTACCGATAATGATATTTGTTGTTAATCTTCGTATTTAGCAAATTCAGGTAAGAAAGTAAGCGTAGCAAAGTAATCTTTTATAGTCTCAGCCCTTCTTATCAAAGTAAAGCTTCCGTCTTCTTTAAGTAAAATTTCCGCACTGCGCAACTTTCCGTTGTAGTTATATCCCATGCTATGTCCGTGAGCACCTGCATCGTGGATAAACAAAATATCGCCTTTATTGATTTTAGGAAGTTTTCTATCTACTGCGAATTTATCACTGTTTTCGCATAGACTACCTACCACGTCGTATACGTGATCTTCTGTTTCGTTTTCTTTCCCTAATACTGTAATATGATGATATGCACCATAAATTGCGGGACGCATCAAATGTGCCGCACATGCGTCAACGCCCACGTACTCTTTATGTATGTGTTTCTCATGAATAGCGGTAGTGACTAGTCCACCATAAGGGGCAAGCATATATCTACCAAGTTCAGTGAATATCTTTAATTTAATATTGGTTCCTTCAAAAATTTCACCATATACTTTCTTCACGTTGTTGGCAATAACGAAAACGTCGTTTTTCTTTTGGTCGGGTTTATAAGGAACGCCTATTCCCCCTGATAAATTAGCAAAGACAAACTTCGCACCCGTTTCTTCCGTTATCTCTTTTATAAGAGTAAATACAACTTTTGATAATTCGGTATAGTAATCGTTGCCTAACGTATTACTTGCTAAGAATGAATGCACGCCAAAATATTTTACACCTTTTTGCATAAGCGTTTTTACCGCTATGCTCATTTGCTCGTGCGTAAGTCCATATTTAGCATCAGCGGGATTACCCATGATCATGTTGTTTACTCTAAAATCACCACCGGGGTTATACCTTAAACAAAGGGTTTCGGGAAGTTTAGTGATACTTTCCAAAAATTCAATATGGGTTATATCGTCTAGGTTAATGATTGCTCCTAATTCTGCTGCAAATGCATATTCTTCAGCGGGCGTTTGATTGCTACTAAACATTATTTCTTCACCCTTGAAACCAAGTTCTTTTGCCATAAGTAGTTCAGCATAGGAAGAGCAATCTACTCCACAACCTTGTTTTTTGAGCGTTTGTAAAATTACGGGATTTGGCGTTGCTTTGACTGCAAAATATTCTTTGTAGCCTTCGTTCCAAGAAAAGGCTTCGTACAATTCTTTTGCATTGTCAACTATGCCCTTCTCGTCATACACGTGAAAAGGGGTAGGATAAACTTTTTTTATTTCTTCTGCTTTTGCTTTCGTAAGAAAAGGAACTTTCATAAAATCTCCATTAAATTAGTTTTTGTATACAAAAAATTATATTATTTTACGCAATAAAAGTCAACGAATCGACCATAACAAAGGTTATGAAAAGTATTATCACTTATTAAAAATAATTCTTCTTTTCTTCAATCCAATTCAGAACGTCTTCGTATTTGTAATCACCATTTGCAACCGACATTGCTATAAATTCTACGTCTTCATTCGTTAAATTAAGATGAACACCGTTCATTTCTAAAAAGGTGAGCATTATTAACGTACCTATTCTCTTGTTGCCGTCAACAAATGCATGATTAGATATAAGAGAACAACCTAGCCTTGCGCCTTTTGCTTCCAAAGTTGCGTACAAATCTTCTCCGCCAAAAGTCAAAAACGGACTTCCTAATGCAGACTCAAGCAATGCTTTATCTCTTATACCTACACTACCACCAGTCACGCTTGCCACCAATTCATGTAAACGTAATGCCACGTTAAAATCTACTTTTATCATTTCGCAAGCTCCAAAAAGGCCTTCTCATATTTTAACAAGATTGATTTTGCCACACTAATAATTTCTTGCTCAATATCGATGTTGTCGTTAAGCGCAACAACGTTATTTATTCCTAAATTGTTCAAAGTATTATTCTCACTCATATATACTTCCTTACTATAATAAAAACACAATATTTCTATCTTTTTGCCATTATATCACAATGTAATTAATAAGTAAAATACTATTATTTTGTTCTATTAGATATTTTTAGAAATGCTCAAATATTATATGGTATCGATAAAAAATCTCCCAATAGATATAAAAAAGAAAGTGAACAGCGTAAGGCTTCGCCCACCGCAATCGGAGTGTTTCATCCGTATTTCACTTTCTATCATAATTATACCATAAATAATGATTTAGTCAAGCTTTATGAATAAAACTGAACAATATCTAAAAAATAAAAAAAGTAGATGGTAAAACCGAACAAGCGGTTAGAATCAAAAACCATCTACTATCAATAGTATAGTAAATTTAATTCACAAAGTCAATAAAAATTAAAAGGCAGGTTTAAAACTAAGACGTTGTCTTCTACTAAGTTTAGTATTGGCGGACTTGACGTTAATGGTGAATACATAGATACTGAATCTTCTATCTTTACTAAAGACATATTCGAATGTAACGGTCTAGAATGTACTTTAGACTTCGATAGTGCAATCAGTTATCAAATTTATTTCTACAATATGGTAAATCTATCTTCGATGAGTACTTTAAAAGATATAAAATCGACGTAGATTCGCGACCTGCTGATTTTTGGAAGTTTCAAGCGCCATAAATCTAGTAAAGAAAAATAGTTGTAAAAATGAAGAAAAACCCACAAATATGTAGGTTTTTCGACTAAAAAATGGAGCTGGTGGCCGGACTTGAACCGGCGACCTGCTGATTACGAATCAGCTGCTCTACCGACTGAGCCACACCAGCACTGCATATATTGTACCATAAATTTTTTTTTTGGCAAGTGTTTTTATCAATTTTTTAGGTTATTGCATATTATATATTAGGCTATTTTTACAATTATGTGTGGAATTATTGGATACGTTGGTAAAGAAAACGCTCTACCCTTTATTATAAAAGGGCTAAATCTGCTTGAATATCGCGGCTATGATAGTAGCGGAATTGCCGTTAACACCATAGGCGGTATCAAGGTTCGCAAAAAAACCGGACGCGTTAGCTCGTTAGAAAAATCTCTCGATTCACAACCGCTATACGGCAACGTCGCTATCGGGCATACTCGTTGGGCTACCCATGGTAATCCATGTGACGAAAATGCTCACCCCTTTTTATCCTACGACAAAAACTTTTGCATAGTACATAACGGAATAATAACTAACTATACGGAGCTTAAAGAAATGCTCCTAAAAAAAGGGTATGTGTTTTTATCCGATACAGATAGTGAAGTAATTGCTAATCTTTTGCAATATTGTTATAAATCGGATACTGAACAAGCGATTTTGGATACTCTTACATATCTCAAAGGTTCTTATGCGTTTTGTGTAATAAGCAAATATTCACCTGAAAAAATATTTGCCGTTAAGTTCGACAACCCATTAATCATAGGTCTAAGTAATAGTTCGAATTTCGTTTCTTCCGACATAATAGGATTACAAAATCTTGCCGAAAAAATTATCGTCCTAAAAGACGGACAAATGGCTATCGTTGAGCACAATAAAGTTGTTGTGAAAGACTTTTTCGGCACTATAATTCAACATGAAATAAGTGATCTTATCAAGACGAATTACGCTCTTGATAATCTATACGATACTTTTATGCGAAAAGAAATTGACGAAATACCAATGGGTATAAAACGAACTTTACGTAAATATTATCAAGAGCCACTCAACCCTAGCGTTTTGCGCGGTGTAAAGAGAATATTTTTTACAGGTTGCGGTACCGCTTTTCACTCAACGTTGATAGCAAAAAATATATTGCGCACTCTGTCTCCTAATTTAGACGTTTATGCGGAAATCGCTAGCGAATTTTTGTTCGCCAACTTCTCTTTTGATAACTCTATCACTATTGCAGTATCACAAAGCGGTGAAACGGCTGACACACTTGCCGTGATAAAAAAGGTAAAAAAACGCGGTGGCAAAATTATCTCAATATGCAACGTACCGTCTTCTACCATGGTGCATATATCGGATAGCACGTTTTTTACCGAAGCGGGTGCAGAGATTGCAGTAGCTTCAACTAAGGCGTATAACTGTCAAGTTGCACTTTTATCTGCTATTTGTGTCGATATTGCAAATGCAATTTCATCCATTAGTAAAGACTACCATAAAGTTCTAAAAAACGCCTTATTATCTACCGCTCGCTTGTCAAAAATGGCATTAACTTGCGAGAACACAACAAAAGACCTTGCGAAAATTATCTCAAACTCTAAATACGTTTTTTACTTAGGTCGCGGTATTGATTACAACGTTGCGGAAGAAGGCAGTCTAAAACTCAAAGAAATTAGTTATATTCCTTGCCAATCTATAGCTGGTGGGGAATTAAAGCACGGGACTTTAGCTTTAATAGAAAAAAACGTATTAGTTGTAGCGATTGCTACACAACGTTCTACTTTAGAAAAAATGTATAACTCCTTGATTGAGATAAAATCCCGTGGAGCGACTACCTTACTTATTACACCATTTTTTGAAGAAAAAATTGCTACTCTATGTGATTACGTTATAAAAATACCCAACGTAGTTTCTTTCTTTAGCCCCATTATTTCCGTTATACCAACGCAGTTTTTAGCCTACTACACTGCCATATTTCGGGAATGTGACGTAGATAAACCTAGAAATCTTGCTAAAAGCGTTACCGTGGAATAGTTATTATTTATAATAAAGTTGATTTTATTCTCCAAATATGCTACACTTTGTTAAGGCATAATGCCTTAATAGTAAGTTTTGGAGGAATCAATGCTAGAAAAAATCAGCAAAGGTATTCTTAAATACAAAGGTATCGTTATACTTGTATTCTCTATTCTTCTCGCGATAACCATCGTTGGTACGGTTTTTTTGGTGATAAGCGATGACAAAATTAACTCCGACATGGTGAGTTATCTTGACGATGATTCCACAACAAAACTTGGACTTACTTTTTTACAAAATGAATTCGATATTCGCGGTAACGCGACTTTGGTTGTACGCGTGGACGAAAACAACCCCGATGACGTTAATGCTTTTCGCACGGCTATAGAAAACGTAAGCAAGTTAAAAAACGTAACTAACGTAACTTGGTATGGTGCAATTGACTCATATGAACAATTAGACGTCGACCTTAACGAAATCCTTTCTTCTCTCAACGCAAACAAAGAATACTTAGATAAAGTTTTGCAAAACGTTGAAGACTCCGGCATATATTCGGGGACTGAAGATTTAAAGACATTGTTAACTCTTGCCGACTATTTTGGCGTTGATTTTATCCATACCGATTCTATGGAAAGTTATTTACGCCACTCTACTTCAACCGTAGGTGTATACGATTACGTTGTTTTGGTTCTTACCGATATTGATGCGGGTGACGGTGCTTACAATCTTCTTGATCAAATCAAAGAAGAATTCTCTTACACTACTTTTGCTTCTACCGGCACAACGGAAACGGCAAAAAGATTACTCGACGAAACCGTTAGTGACCTACCCTGGTTCATTCTAGTTGCAGTTTTGTCGGTATTTATCATTTTACTTTTGAGCTCGTCAAGTTTTATAGAACCGTTTATTCTTGTTCTTACCCTTGCTGTCGGGGTAATAATGAGTATGGGTATTAACTACGTTTTTCCATCAATAAGCATAATAAGCTTTGCTGTAAGTGCAGTTTTGCAGTTGGCTATAACTATGGACTACGCAATATTCTATATGCACATTTATAGAAAAAACCGTACTACCATGTCACTAGACGATGCAACGATAAAGAGTATTCCCGAAGTAACGGGAAGCGTTGCGGCAAGCGGACTTACCACTATCGGCGGTTTTGCTGCGTTATACTGTATGAAGTTTAGCATCGGTACGGATATTGCTAACGTTTTAATAAAAGGCGTAATTTTGTCTATGTTAACCGTTCTTATTTTACAACCGATACTTACCTATTTACTCGACGACAAAATTACGAAAACAAAACACTCTTTCATTGAAAAACTTAACGAAAAAATTAACAAAAAACGTGCTAGTGCAAACAAAAAAGAAATTAACGTTAACAAAGACTCGTTTTTCCGTCCAGTTGCGAAATTTTCAGTTTGGCAAAGAATCGTTCTTATCGTTATAGCAGTTGGGCTAATGGTCCCCTCTTTTATCGCACAAAGTAAGGTTGAATATAGTTACTTAGAACTCTATGAAAAGGACACCGACACCGAAGAAGCTATTCTCGCTAACGAAATTGGTAACCAACTTATTGTTGCCGTTCCTCTTAACGTAACGAAAAACGGTGCAACCCAACAAGATTTTATCCGCGACGTGTTAAAAACTAACGATAAGCGCATAACTGGTATGATGGGTGCGTTCACTGCAGTCGATATAAAAGAAAGCTTGATGCAAACACTTATTGAAGTAATGCTACAAGGCAATAATGCATCACTAAAAAGTTTGAAGGACTATTTAGACGATCCTACGTATCTAGAAATATTGCTTGGCGAAAACTACCAACAAGCAGATGCCGACAAACTTGAAGAACTTCTCGACGTATTCATTAACTTTGGCGATAACGTTGACTTCGGCACGCTAAAATCTTATTTTAAGAAAGTGGACGAAACTTGGTACACTCTTTACACCATAAGTTTTAACGGAAATACCGAAGATAGAGAAGCTCAAGATACTTATCAAAAAATAATGGCAGTGTGTGAAGATTATTTCGGCAAAAATTCTTACTACCCTGTCGGCATGATCACTTCTAGTTACGAAATGGGAAGTATTACGCCTAGTGACTTCTTGACGGTAACTCTAGTAAGTATCGCTATAATTTACGTAATCGTTACCATATTGCTCCGCAATCCGTTGAAGAGCTTGTTTGCCGTGCTTTTGATTGAACTTGGTATATGGATTAACTTCGCAATTACTTTCTTAATTGGCGATGCCATCAACTTCGTCGTATACATCATAATTAGTAGCGTACAACTTGGATGTACCGTCGACTATGCTATTCTATTTGCTAATACGTTCGAACAAAATCGCGACAAATATCCTACGGGTAAAGAATGTGCCGTAAATACCGCAATCGAGACGTTACCTTCAATTCTTACAGGCGCTCTCATGATAGGCTCGGTATGTTTAGGTATGTATTTCATTAGTAGCAACTTAATCATAAAGCAACTAACGGGTATGCTTGCTCGCGGTGCGTTAATTAGTTTGATAATCGTTGCTATATTCCAACCTGCAGTATGGAGCTTCTTTAAAACTGAACGTAAAACAAACAATTATCAACAAAAATTAGAAGCGTTAGAAAACCAAACTAATGCTGGTGATGAAGGCGAAAACGTTGCGCCTTCTAAAAAACCTAAGAAGAAAAAACTTACCGCACAAGAAAAACTTGCTTTACTCGAACAAAAAGACGCAGAATAGAAATATTTTGTTTACAAAATATAATCTATTTCATTGCAAATGGTATTTCTTTTGTGATATAATCAAAATAATAAAAATAAATCTAAAAAACGGAGGATTTTATTTGTGCAATATACTCACGAAGTAGAAAAAATGGTTTGCGTTAAAAAAGGTCCGAACCATGGTCCCGCTCCTATTCCCGAAGAAGGAAGATGGGTGCAATCGAAAGAAATCAAAGATATTAGTGGTTTTACCCACGGCATCGGTTGGTGTGCTCCTCAACAAGGCGCTTGCAAGCTTACCCTCAACGTAAAAGACGGCATCATCGAAGAAGCACTTGTAGAAACTATCGGTTGTTCTGGTATGACTCACTCTGCTGCAATGGCTGCAGAAATTCTTATCGGCAAAACTATTCTAGAAGCACTCAATACAGACCTTGTTTGTGACGCTATCAACACCGCTATGAGAGAACTCTTCTTACAAATCGTTTATGGTAGAACTCAATCTGCTTTCAGTGAAAACGGCTTGTTAGTCGGTGCAGGTCTAGAAGACTTAGGTAAAGGTCTACGTAGCCAAGTAGGTACTATGTATGCCACTAACGCAAAAGGTGTTAGATATCTAGAAATGGCTGAAGGATACGTTACTCGCATCGGTCTTGACGAAGATAATGAAGTAATCGGTTACGAATTTATTCGCGTTGGTCAAATGCTAGAAGCTATCACCCAAAAAGGTATGGATCCTGCAGAAGCACTTAAGAAGTTCACTGCTACTTACGGTAGATTCAATGACGCCGTTAAGAAGATTAACCCTAGACAAGAGTAATCGGAGGTAAGTTATGGTAAAATTTGAAGGTTCAGAAAGAAGAATGGAAAAAATCAATGCTTGTCTCGCTGAATACGGTATGGCAAGTCTTGAAGAAGCAAGAGAAGTATGTCTTTCGAAAAACGTCGACCCCGATGCTATCGTAAGAGGCGTACAAAATATATGTTTTGAAAACGCTGTATGGGCTTATACCCTCGGTTGTGCTATCGCTATTAAGAAGAACTGCACCAAAGCAGCAGACGCAGCTGAAGCAATCGGTTTAGGTCTACAAGCATTCTGCGTACCCGGAAGCGTTGCAGAAAATAGAAAAGTTGGTATCGGCCACGGTAACCTAGCTGCAAAACTACTTAGAGAAGAAACCAAGTGCTTTGCTTTCGTAGCAGGTCACGAATCTTTCGCAGCAGCAGAAGGTGCTATCGGTATCGCTCGTAGTGCTAACAAAGTAAGAAAAGAACCCCTACGCGTTATCCTTAACGGTTTAGGAAAAGACGCTGCTTACATCATCAGCAGAATTAACGGCTTTACTTACGTTCAAACCAAATACAACCAATTCACCGACACTCTAGAAATCGTTAGTGAAAAAGCTTACAGCAATGGTGAAAGAGCAAAAGTTCGTTGCTATGGTGCCGACGACGTAAACGAAGGCGTTGCTATCATGATCAAAGAAGAAGTAGACGCTGGTATCACCGGTAACTCTACTAACCCCACTCGTTTCCAACATCCCGTTTCTGGTACTTACAAGAAATGGTGTCTCGAAAACGGCAAGACCTATTTCTCCGTAGCAAGCGGTGGTGGTACTGGTAGAACTCTACATCCCGACAACATGGCTGCAGGTCCCGCTTCTTATGGTATGACTGATACTATGGGTAGAATGCACAGTGATGCACAATTCGCAGGATCTTCTTCCGTTCCCGCACACGTAGAAATGATGGGACTAATCGGTATGGGTAACAACCCCATGGTTGGTGCTACCGTTAACTGCGCAGTTGCAGTAGAAGTTGGTATGAAATAAGATTTTATTACCTATAAGAAAAAGGTTATCCATGCGGGTAACCTTTTTTATTTTGTTTTATTTCTTATTGTCTTTTTGAAAACGTAAAATTAACAGTGAATATACCTAGTGCTACGAGTATAAGCGCTACGAGATATTTCCAATCAAATAATTGATATTCCCCTAAAAATAGTGCAGACATAATACTTCCCGCAACGGGCGTTATAAACCCAAATATCGATATTTTCGCAACGCCGTTATATTTTAATAACAAACTCCAAATCGTGTAAGTGATGCACGATAACAATGCTAAATAAATTAAAATCAATATCCCGTATGGATTAATGGCGGTCAATTTTCCACCCAAAGATACTCCGATTATTATCATAACAATGCTACCGAATATGAATTGATAGCCCGACAAAATAAGTGGGTTATGTTTTTGACTGAATTTTTTTAATAAAACGTTACTTAAGGCGCAAGATATCGCGGATATTATCATAAAGCCTTCGCCTAACACGTTAAATCCACCTACCGTGCCTTGAGCAATACTTGCTAAAATTACACCACCAAAACCTAATAGACACCCTGCTATCTTCTTAACGGATAATTTTTCTCTCAAAAGGAAAAACGCTATTATTATCGCAAAAAAATTGTTTGAACCATTAATTATGCTAGAATTTACGCCTGACGTATTTGCTAACGCTATATAAAAAAATACGTACTGGATTATAGTTTGGGTTAGTGATAATACTCCGATTGACGGCAAAGAAGATTTTGATGGCAACAAAAGTTTTTTCTCGGTTATCGAACCAAATGCAATTATCAAAATACCCGCAATCAAAAATCTTACGCCCGCAAATAACATTTGCGAAAAAATATCGTCACTTCCAATATTAAAATAGTTATAACCAATTTTTACACAAGGAAACGCGCTTCCCCATAAAATACAACAAAACGTAGCTATAACGACTACTAATATAGGTTTTGTGAATATTTTTTCTTTCGTTAATTTCATAATTGCATTATAACACAATTTTTGTTAACTGTAATAGTATTTATGCTTTTTATTTTTTCTAGGAATGAATAAAATTATCGCAAGAATGACTCCCACTACACACACACCGCTAATAACTAGAATCTTTACCAAATCAGGCTCATTTTGTTCTTGTTGAGAAGGAATATCGCTAGGCTCTGTTATCGTTTCCGAATCATTTTCGGGTATGAAGTCGTTAATTGTTATATTCGGCACGTCGGTATACTGCGCTTGCAGGTATCCGTATTCTCCACCGTAAGTTACGTAATACCAAGTGACGTCGTTTTGTTGATACGTACCTACGTACGTAAACGTTTCTCCCGTAGGTATAGAAACTATACCATCTATTTCGCCGTCAACCTTACTTTTCAGCTTTATTTCTGTAAAAACTGCGTATTCCGAACTTATTTTAAGTGGAAGCAGAGTGCCTTTGGTTTCTTTATCATATCCCACAACTGCTACACTATTCTTGTTTACTTTTCCTTTTACGTTGTTAAACGTGACGTAATAATAATTTTCGTCCATTTCTTCTATTTTGGCATAATATGTGGTCGGCAAAAGAAAGAGTTTTTCTCCGCTCTCAACGTTGAGTAACCATACGTTATCGCCTATGACTACGTACGGAGTGCTCAACGCAAAAGCGTGCACCCTAAAAGGCGCAACAACAAAAAACATACCAATAAGAAGGAAAATTAACACTAACTTTTTCATTAGCGTTAATTATAAAGTAGTTTTCGTGAAAATTTTGTCTACAAAAAAAATAAAATGGCTTATAATGCCGAGTATCTTCTCTCGCGCACAATAGCTATACAACCTATACTTTCAACTAATTCAACTTTGACCTTTACGTTGTCTTTATCCAATTCTTTCATAAGGATATCGATAAGTTTTTTTACGTTATCTCGTTGTTTTTGACTTATAAAGTCAACCATTATTATTCCACCGACGTTCCTTAACCTTAACTGCCTAGCAATTTCCTTAAACGCTATAGAATTTGCCGAAAAATTCGCACTCTCTATGTCTTTGCTACTAATATCAAACTTATGAATATTGACGTCCACTACCATCATCGCTTCGGTTTTGTCAAAAACAAGTTCTACACCTTGGACGTAAACCTTGCGCTCACCTAAACTCTTAATTTGCCCCGATATTTCGTCAAAATTATCGATAAAGTATTCATCGGAGCTTGCAAAACGCTTTGCTACAGACAATGCGTTATCGCTAAAAACTCTCTTTATGGAGGTAACGTTAGTGGATCTAGAAAGTATATCATTATACACGTCGTTAAGCGCGTTCATTTCCTTACTAATTTCCATTTTGTCCGCATTTTGACAAGCGGAGCGGAAAATAAAACCAACGTTTTTTATTTGTGGAACGGAAAATAATTCTATCTTCTTATCTTCCGATAATTTGTGAGAAAACTTGTACTCACCTAAATCATTAAGTATAACGAATCTACCGGGTATAGTTATTTTTTCGGTAAGGGCGCAACCCTTTTCTAAAGTAGGTTCTTTGCTTACTTGAACTACAACGCAGTCTCCTGCTTTTAATCCTTCTCTATAAGTAAGTAAACCGTCTTTTTCATGTCCGATATCAACGAAAATCCCAACGTGCTTTTTTACAAATTTAACCTTTCCTACAAATATACTACCCGTCAAAAAACCATCTTTTAGTTTATAGTAATGTTCCAATACGTTATTATTCGTAATGGCTATTTCTGAAAAATCTTGGTTATGATTGTAATATACTTTTTGCATCCTAGCGCACCCGTTCTAGATATTTATCAACCGTTATAAAGCCGTCCGTTGTAGAAACAAATTGTTTTTGTCTAACAACGTCTTCATTGGATATATTAAGTCCAAAATTCTCGTTTAGTTGCTTATAAAACACGTCAACTCTTAGATTCTTATTACCAAATGCAAGCACGCATCGTATGCCTTCTTCGTCTACTTTTATACCATATATACAATCGGATACTTCTTTGACAATGCGTTCACCTTTTTTATCGTAGCTTACGGTAAAACCATTCTTCAAATTCTCTATTTCCGCTTTATATTTGATAGCTTCTGTAGACTTAATAACGTATCCGCTTGCCGTTACCGATGCGGATATAGATGGGTTTTTATCTGTATAAACTACCTTAACTCCGCGTAAATAAGGTGGACAATTATCATTGAACTTCTTTAAGAATTCTTGACAACTAATATCGGTAGCAACGTCTATCGTAACCCACTCGTCGTTAGTTGCTATACCTAAAGGCAACGGTTGAGTTAATTTTAGCGACATGTGTCTATTGAAGCCCTTGCTATAATTAACGGCAATGTTTGCTCTACGCATCGTGCGATTTAGGCTTCTTAACACGTCAGTATGGGATATGTAAATACCAACTCCGAATCTTTTGAACAATAAGTTAAGCATCTTTACCCCCTTTGTAGCGACGGCATTTTGCTAGACGCTCCGCTCCACAAGCGTTACAATTGTGTTTACATGGCTCTGTAACTAATCCTTTTAATGCTCTATCGTATTCACGCAATAAATAGTTCTTCGTTACTCCAAAGTCGATAAAATCCCAAGGTAAAGTTTCGTCTAAACTTCTCTCTCTAACGTAATCTTGTACGTCTATACCATTATCTTCAAAAGCCTTCTTCCATTTCTTTTCGTCGAATATTTCCGTCCATCCGTCAAAGTAGCATCCTAAATTATATGCACTTTCTATAACCGCACTAAGTTTTCTATCTCCCCTTGCAAAAACGCCTTCTAGTACCGAAATTTCCGCACCGTGCCACGAGTAGTGCACGCCTTTTATATGGAACAACTCTTGCTTAAGTAGGTTTTGCTTTCTATACATTTCTTCTATGCTTATTTGATTTACCCATTGGAAAGGTGTAACGGGTTTGGGAATAAACATAGCCGTACTTACGTTAATGCTTATATCTTTTTTGCCAGTAATTTCGTTATATATAGCTTTTATCTTCTTTACTATCTCCGCTATTGCTAAAACGTCTTCGTCTGTTTCCGTAGGTAAGCCTAGCATAAAATATAGTTTTACCGTGCGATATCCCATGCTAAACGCAAGGCGCATACTCTTATCAATATCTTCTTCCGTTATGTTCTTATTGATAACGTTACGCATTCTTTGTGTGCCTGCTTCAGGCGCAAAGGTGAGTGAAACCTTTTTTGCGTTCTTTGCAAGTTTTGCAGTGAAGCTATCTAGTCTTAAGGACGGCATTTGAAATACTACGTTCTTTTCTTTTGCTATGGTTTCTACACTTTCCAAAACAGAATATACGTCTTCGTAGTCACCACTAGAAAGACTAGTCATACCTATCTCTTCATATCCTGTATTTTGAATCAAACGCTTCGCTATATCGATAATCGTTTCTTTATCTCTATATCTTATAGGACGATAGAAAAAGCAAGCTTGGCAAAATCTACATCCTGCATAGCAACCTCTATAAAGTTCTACCACTCCACGATCGTGAATTATTTCTATATTAGGTACAAGCGGTTTATCAGGGAAAGTTGCGTTGTTTAGATCTTTAACTACCGCCTTTTTTACCTTCGTTACGCAAACACCATTCTCTACGTCGCATATAGAAGGAACGTATACTCCGTCGATTTTTGCTGCTTCTTCAAGTATCTTTTTCTTATTACCTTTATATTTTTGTACTATTCTACAAAATTCTAAATCTATCTCTTCGCCGTCACCGATGAAGAACACGTCGAAAAAGTCTATAATAGGTTCGGGATTCGCCGCTGATGGACCACCACCTACTATTATAGGATACTCATCACCTCTATCTTTTGCTCTAAAAGGAATTTCTGCTAAATCAAGCATATATAGAAGAGTCGTGTAGCTCATTTCGTACGGAACGGAAAAACCTACTACGTCAAATTCTTTCAACGGTTTTTTCGTTTCTAGACTCATTAAAGGAATCTTGTTATCTTTAAGAATTTTTCCAAAATCTAGCCAAGGTGCAAAGCATCTCTCGCACACGATACCTTCGCTCTTATTAAAAGCATCGTAAAGAATCGCTATGCCTAAGTTGCTCATTCCTACTTCATAAACGTCTGGAAAACACAAACAAAACCGCACGTCGCACGGTTTTGTCATATCTGGAGTATTGAATTCCCCGCCAATGTATCTAGCGGGCTTTTCTACGTTAATTAAATATTTAGTTATATCCATCATTAGTCCATTACGGGTGCCGCGGCACCTACGATACCTGCATCGTTACCTAAATTAGCTTTAACAACGTTAGGTATTCTATTTATTTTGCCTGCAAAAACCTTTTTCTTTACTTGCTTTCTTATCATTTCGATAAAGTATTCACCTGCGTTACTTACTCCACCGCCTATCATTACCACTTGTGGACGGAAAACGTTAATAAATACGACTAATCCGGTAGCTACGTATTCTGCATACTTCTTCACTACTTTTTCTGCTACTTTATCTCCTGCTTTATAGGCTTCGAATGCAACCGTACCGTTTACTTCACCTTTTCTAGTAGCAATTTCGTTCATTAAACTTTCAGGATGTTTTTGCATTGCTTTTTTCGTTTGTTTAATTAAAGCCGTTGCCGAAGCGTATGCTTCCCAACAACCCTTTTGACCGCAACTACATTTTTCTCCGTCCATGCGAATACATACGTGACCGCCTTCCGCACCTTCACCGTTCTCGCCTTCAAATATCTTGTTGTCAATAATAAATCCCGTACCAACGCCAGTGCCTAACGTGACGAATAAAGAGCTTGAATATTCTTTACCACTGCCAAATTTGGTTTCGCCTAAAGCAGCACAATTGGCGTCGTTGTTTACAACGGTTTTTACGTTCCAATGTTTGTTGAATTCTTTAACGATATTTACTTTCTTAAAGTTAAGGTTAGCCGCAAAAGTTATCACGCCTTTTTGACTGTTGACCGTACCTGGGCAGCCTATGCCTACACCGAGAATATCTTTTTGTTCTAGATTAGCGATAGCTGTTACTTCTTTACAAAGATTATACATATCTAGCGCAATAGCTTCTTTGCCGTCTAATACTCTAGTTACGCAAGTGCTTTTGCTAATGATATTACCATCCTCATCAACAATTCCTGCTTTTATACTCATTCCACCTATATCAATACCAATGTAATATTTCATACTCTCTCCGTTCAATATTTATTCATTATCAAGATCTTGATATTTTTGTATCAAAATTCCACTTTCTTTGAATAGTTGCATAGAAAAATCGTCGGGATATCCTTCTTTGTACACTATTCTCTTTATACCGCTATTGATGATCATTTTTGCGCATATCGAACAAGGTTGGTGTGTAACGTAAATTGTCGCTCCGTCTACCGATATGCCAAGTTTAGCAGCCTGAACTATCGCATTTTGTTCCGCATGTACTGCATAGCAAAGTTCTGCTCTGGTGCCTGATTCTATGTTCAATTTTTTTCTTAAACATTCGTTCTTATCTTTGCAAGACGATATTCCGCTACTTGCGCCGTTATAACCGGTTGTGATTATTCTTTTGTCCTTAACAATAATGGCTCCTACTTGACGATTAGGTTGATAACAACTGCTCCACGTAGCCACCAAAAGTGCAAGTTCCATAAATCGCTTATCCCACTTGTCCATAAAAAATCTCCCTATTTTTATACAATAATTTTATCATATATATAGCCTTTTTGCAATACATTTTTGACAAGGGGATATATAAAATAAGTTTATGGACGAAATCGACTATTCAAAATTCTTATACAAAAAAAACGTTGTTATTGAAAAACCTAAAAAAAGGAAAAAGCCTACGTCTCCACGCTATAAAAAATTTTTATACGCAAGCGTAGTTATTTTGTTATGCTTTTCTATACTATTTTTGACGGTTGATTTCTTCGGAAAAGGAATACTATCCGATAGTCTAATATCTATCTTTTCTCAAAGCAATTACTCTTACTATCTAGTCGTAGAAGAATGCAAAAACAAAGATATGGCTTATGCGTGTAGTATTAGTTCAAAAAACGGTGGTGGTGCCGGTTATATATTCAATGACGATAACATCTTTTACGTCGCATATGCCGCTTATTTAACAAAGACGGATGCTAGTAACGTCGTTTCAAAAAATACCAATGCCAATATGTCGGTATACACTATCAGTTTCAAATCAAATGATACCGACTTTTGTAATCTTGTGTATGATTTTTGTTCTGATACCATTGAGTGTTGCAATTCTCTAGATGATGGTGTTATTAGCGAAGGTGAACTAAACAAATATTTAAGCGCGTACAAAACGCGTTTTGCTATAATAGATAACTTTGACGAAAAATATTTAAACGTTGCAACGTTCACTATTAATACAATAGAAGAAATAGATGCAGGTATAACGCAACGTAACGATCTAGTATTTCAACTACGACACGCACTTATTTCTATACTTTTTTCCGTAAAAGAAGCTTCAAATTAGTTACAAAACGTTCTCTATCTTCAACATATACATGTCGCATATGTGAATTGAATATTGATATATTCTATTAAGAAGTGCCGACGCAGAATCGTAGTCTTGATTCTCTACTGCACCTACAAGTTCACCGTAAGTTACCGTTATCTCGTTAAGTTGCACAACCGACACGGATATCTCTAACCACTGACTTCTCTTTTCCCACCACTCGCCTACTTCTTTCACGTCTTCGTAGACATACTCTTCCTGTTGCATTAGATATTCTAGCTTTTCATTAAATCGAGAAAAGGTATGCTTTATGAAAATGCTTTCACCTATTGCAAGTCCTAGCACGAGAATTAAAGTTACTATCGCTATCGTTAATTTATATTTCATATCCTTAAACGTTAACTATCATATATTTAGCTTTTTTAGGCTGTATAAATAATTTGTTGCTATCGGCAGTCATAAGCAATACGTCTTTAATTTTCAACTTATTTTTATCTAGCACACCGTTCAATTGTTCTT
Organism: Clostridia bacterium; assembly: GCA_045535785.1. Taxonomy (GTDB): domain Bacteria; phylum Bacillota; class Clostridia; order Christensenellales; family DTU072; genus CAG-1782. The sequence continues at coordinate 44,947 of JAZSMH010000057.1, read as the reverse complement.
CGGTTATATTAAGTGCCCCTACATTTTCCTTCATAATCTTTCCTTCCACTATTAAAGACATAGGAATAGAATTAGGCGTAGGTGCATCTTCTTTTTCCATTATAGAAAGCTTTCCATTTGTTTCTATAATCGCGTATGCTATTTGTTCAATAGAAAAATACCCTTGTTGCCTTATAAGAGAAATAAGATCGTTTACGTCTATCTCAAGCTTTGTTAGACATTCAGAATTAATCCCGTCTCCGTCAATAATAATGAACGGCTTCCCGTTAATGAATTTACGAAATTTTATCGATTTTGACGTTGCTATAGTAATAATATAATGAACCAAGAACATTACACTTAGGGGAATTAAACCATATACTATGGGAACCGAAACATCTTGCATCGGTACGCAAACTACGTCTGCGACGGCAAGTGTTATAACGAACTCATACGGTTGTAATTCGCCTATCGTACGCTTACCCATAAGGCGCATACCTACAATTAAAAACAACAAAATAATAAGTGCTCTTGCTATAACTATAACCATAGTTCTAGTATGAAAACAAAATATTTTTTTATTAAAAAAAGTCACCATTAACGGTGACTTCATTGTTATTACATTTAGGTAAATTATTGTTGTTGTATCATGCTCTTAACTTTCATCAAACGAATTGTATTAGCACGCTCGTTCTCTTCAAGCTTCATTGTTATATACTTAATCGTTTCTTGCAATTGAGGTATCATTACGAATTCTAGTGCATTAACACGTCTACGGTTCTTTTCTATTTCATCTGCTAGCATGTTGCAAGTCTTTTCTACTTCGGCGAGTTTAACAAGCTTTGTTAATAGCTTACTTAACGTAGAAATACTTCCGTCAAGCTCAGAACTAACACTTGCAAAGGAATAAGGATATAGTTCCTTATTATCGCTATCAATGATAGTGATCGTAGGTACGTTTACGCTCATTACGTTGTTGGAACCAGTTTCAAGTTTTACACTAACACCAGGCATTGCTACCGCTTCTTCCATAACTTGCTCTGTTGTAACAGCACTAGCAAGCATAAAGGATTTTAGTGCAAGACTAAGTTCCGCTTCCACTTCTTGACGTAAGCGTTGATTCTCTTTGATATAAATCATAAATTGACGTATAGTTTCGTCCGATTTATCTTTTAATAATTTGTGTCCTCTTACCGCGGTCTTAAGACGAGTTTTTAGTCGTCTTAATTCCATACGGGTAGGATTGACGTTCATTCTTGCCATAATCTACCTATTATTTTTTATTTGTCGTAAAATTCTTCCAAATATGCATCTCTTATACGCTTCAATTCTGCTCTAGGTAGCATTTTTAGAAGTGTCCAACCCAAAGTTAACGTATCTTCAATAGTACGATTCTTTTCAAAACCTTGGCTTACGTATTGTTTTTCAAATTCTTCTGCGAATCTAGCGAATTTCTTATCTACTTCAGACAAAGCTGCTTCACCCAAAATTGCAGAAAGTTCTTTTGCTTCTTTTCCTCTTGCATATGCGCTGAACAATTGGTTCATTGTGTCCGCGTGGTCCTTACGAGTCTTGCCTGCTCCGATACCTTTATCCTTCAAACGGCTAAGAGAAGGAAGAACGTCAATAGGAGGAGTAACGCCTTTTTTGTGCAATTCTCTGCTCAAAATGATTTGTCCTTCGGTAATATAACCGGTAAGGTCGGGTATGGGGTGAGTCTTATCGTCTTCCGGCATAGTAAGAATAGGAATTTGGGTAATACTACCTTCTTTTCCTCTTATTCTACCTGCTCTTTCGTAAAGAGATGCAAGGTCGGTATATAGATATCCAGGATATCCTCTACGTCCGGGAACTTCTTTACGCGCTGCACTAACTTCACGGAGTGCTTCGCAGTAGTTAGTTATATCCGTCATAATTACTAGAACGTGCATATCGCATTCGAAAGCAAGATATTCTGCAGCGGTCAATGCCATACGAGGAGTACTAATTCTTTCGATAGCGGGATCGTTAGCAAGGTTCATAAACAATACTGCTCTATCAATTGCACCCGTTCTACGGAAGTCACTAATAAAGTAATCAGCTTCTTCAAAGGTAATACCTATTGCCGCGAACACAACTGCGAATTTGCTATCGTTGTTAAGAACTTTTGCTTGACGTGCTATTTGTGCTGCAAGTTCTGCATGGGGCAAACCAGATGCACTGAACACGGGAAGTTTTTGACCTCTAACTAGGGTATTCAAACCGTCTATTGCGCTTACACCAGTTTGAATAAATTCGTCGGGATAGTTACGTGCAACGGGGTTGATAGGTTGACCATTAATGTTAATTCTTTGTTTCGGAATAACGGGTGCTCCACCGTCCTTAGGCCTTCCCATACCGTCGAATACTCTACCAAGCATATCATCGCTAACTGCAAGTTCTATACTCTTGCCCAAAAAGCGTGCTTTTGCCGTAGATATTTTCAATCCGGAAGAACCTTCAAACAATTGTACTAACGCCTTGTCGCCGTTAACTTCCAATACACGTCCGTTACGAACTTCGCCGTTCTCTTGTTCTATTTCTACCAATTCGTCGTATTTTGCGCCTTCTACGCCATCAACTAGCATCAAAGGTCCAACTACTTCTCTTATGGTTCTATATTCTTTTAGCATTCTTGTCCTCCTATCCGATGAGCGCTTGAATTTGTTGTCTTAATTCGTTCTCGATCTCGTCGAACTTATCAATATCTTTTTCTTCAATATATTTTGCTCTACCTATTTTTTCTCTTACAGGAATCTCTATTATGTCTTCAATGTCTACGCCTTCGTCGATAGCACCGTTACCTAGAGAATAGAAGTCGATTATCAAACGCATCATATTGAGTTGCTTGTTAAGAGAAGCGTAAGTATCTACTTCATGGAAAGCATTTTGGTGCAAATAGTCTTCTCTAATGGTCTTTGCAATTTCCATAGTAAGTCTATCTTTTGAACCAAGAGCGTCCATACCAACTAATCTCACTATTTCGTCAAGTTCAGCTTCTTCTTGCAAGATGCTCATGAACTTTTGTCTAAGTCCATTCCATTCTTCGCTCAAATTGTCGTTATACCATTCGGAAAGTCTATCTGCATACAAAGAATAACTTTGTAACCAGTCAATTGCAGGGAAGTGACGCTTGTATGCAAGTGAAGCACTTAAGCCCCAGAATACTTTTACTATTCTTAGCGTTGCTTGGCTAACGGGTTCACTCAAGTCACCACCGGGAGGGCTAACTGCGCCGATTGCGGTAACACTACCGGTTATACCTTCTTTACCTAATACTTTCACGATACCAGCTCTTTCGTAGAATTCTGCAAGACGGCTACTTAGGTATGCAGGATAACCTTCTTCACCAGGCATTTCTTCAAGACGTCCGCTCATTTCTCTAAGCGCTTCTGCCCAACGAGAAGTGGAGTCTGCCATTATTGCTACGTTATAACCCATATCGCGGAAATACTCTGCAATAGTAATACCTGTATAAATACTTGCTTCACGCGCTGCAACGGGCATGTCCGAAGTATTAGCAATAAGTATAGTACGCTTCATCAAAGGTTGTCCCGATTTCGGGTCGATAAGTTCGGGGAACTCGTTAAGAACGTCAGTCATTTCGTTACCACGTTCGCCACAACCGATATAAACGATGATGTCCGCATCAGCCCATTTTGCAAGTTGGTGTTGAACTACGGTCTTACCACTACCGAAAGGACCAGGAACTGCCGCTACACCACCACGGGTAATGGGGAACAACGTATCTATAACTCTTTGTCCAGTGACCATGGGCATCTTCGGAGAAAGTTTTTCTTGATAAGGTCTACCCTTACGTACCGAACATTTTTGTAACATGGTTAACTTTTGCTCGCTACCATCATCGCCTTTTACTACTGCAATAACGTCGTCAAGCGTATAAGAACCGCTATTGATTTCTTCAATAGTTCCGCCTTTTCCATAAGGAACCATTATTTTATGTCTAATCAAGCTATTCTCTTGCACGTAACCAAGTTCATCACCTGCAACAACTTTCGTTCCTACTTTTGCAGTTGCGTTGAATTCCCAAACCTTGGTATGGTCTAAAGCGTTAACTTCTACGCCTCTTCCGATACGATCTCCACTACGTTCTTTTAATACGTTAAGAGGACGTTGTATACCATCGAAAATCGATTCTATCAAACCAGGTCCAAGTTCAACGGAAAGGGGCATATCAGTTGAATATACTTCATCCCCAGGTCCAATACCACCTGTTTCTTCATATACCTGTATAGATGCTCTATCTCCTCTTAATTCAATTATTTCACCAATAAGACGAGCTTTTGACACCTTAACAACGTCAAACATCTTACATCCGCTCATTCCGCCTGCTACGATAAGCGGACCGCTTACCTTAATGACTTTTCCACAAACTTCGTTCATTTATCTTTCTCCTTATACTTATTGAGAAGTTTCTTTATTTTTTGTTAAGAATATCAGAACCAATGGCTTTTTCTACGTTCTTGGATATTCCGCTCATTCCATATCCATTACTGCCTGCTGCCCCAGGTATCGGGATAACCGCAGGATACGGACGAGTCTTGTATCTATCTATTATATCCGAAATATTTTCTGCAATATCTTCCGTAACGAATACTATCGCATAAGATCTTGCGAGTTTTTTCATAGTCTCCGCTGCGTCAAAATAATTCTTTATCGGAAATACGTCGGCACCAACTGCTTTGAATGCCAAAATGCTGTCTTTGTCTCCTATTACCGCTATCTTGTTATTAAGCATAAAGTGCCCTCACTCTCTTTTTCATTTCTTCCGCAGGTACGTTGTTCTTAATACAAACAAGCACCACTCTTAATACCTTAACTTCGTTAAGCTTTGCTAAATAATAACCAACGATAGGTGCTAATGAGAACATATCACCTCTATTGGTTGCGAAAATATTAAGTAAATACTCGTCTTTAGCCGTCTCGTATCCACTCATATCTCCGTCGCTTATTTTAGCGTAAAAATTCTTATACGACGTGCCGTTGACGAGTTTAGCAAGTTTTTGTTCGTCAACGCCACATTCTCTGAACGCATATAATCCAAGTTCTCCGCCTTCGATAAAATTCTCTTCAAAGAAAGCAAAATTAGCGCCAATGTTAATAGTACGGAGCAAAGTACCTATATTGGTTGCATCAATAAAGGTAACAAAATATTGTTTTATATATTCGTCAACGTCTTTTTTGCTCAATATATCGTTAATCTCACGATACATTGCTTTGTCGATTTCCGTATCTATCTTACGCGGAGTTCCGTTGCCAGTTTCGAATGCTTTTTCTATATTCTTAACGGCATCGTTCATATAAGAATTCACGAAAGCCAACTTGTTGTTCTCGAATCTATCTGCTAGTTCGCTAAAAGCATAATTACCATCGGGCAAAATCATCACGCTTATATCGCTAATATTAGAATACTTAGCCTTTACCAAAGCCTTCAAGTTATGATAATCGTTCCTTAAAAAGAAACACTCTATACCAATACCCTTTGGTGTACAACTCTTTACAAAATCGGTTGCTTGCTTTTCTTCTTCAATAAGCGCTTGATAAAAGTTATCCCTATCTATAGGTATACCACCAGCATAGTTTACTTCTGAAAGTAATCTTACCGCATCGTCGATAGTTTTAGACTCCATCATACGGTGTAATCTTTCTTCGGTAAATAAATTAAGTTCTTTCGCCTTTGCTCTTGCGTTGGCAAAAATTAGTCCGTCTTTCATTTATTCTCCAAACAACACGTCAGCAATTTGCGGTTCATACTCGTCGCGAACGGTAGATAATTCAACTTCTAGAGTTAAATTCTTATCGCTTCCACCGCCAGAAATAATGATGCCACCGCAAAAACTTCCGTAAGTATCATTTACGCTTACTTTTTTACCGTAAGATCCCGCAGTTGCAACTACCCATTCTTTGGTAACGACTTCTTTGTCGCTTTCTGCGATAGTTACTACTTCACCGTCTTCGGCAAACTTAAGCATACGGGATATTAATCCTAAATATCCAACTTTATCTTTCTTTATCTCAACGAGTGCTTCGTCGAACGCTTTGTCAAGAATAGTCTTCTTTACCATTAAGATATTCTTCTTAACTTCAAGATTAGCAACGGTAATCTTACGTCTAACGATTTCGTCACGTTCCGCATAAGACTCAGCCATATTCTTATCCTTATATATTCTTGCATCGTTTTGTGCAACGGATATAATCTCTAGCGCGCGCTTGTTGCCCTCTTCTAGCGTAGAATTAGCCTTGCGTTGAGCATCGGATATTATTTTTGCAATAATCGCTTCTTTTCCTGTCATTTTTTCCTCTTACATTCCCATTTGTGCCCAGTTGGGGATAAACACGATAAGGAAGGATGCCAAGAATCCTAGTAGTGCGTAGGTTTCTACCATTGCGGTCATAAGCATACCCTTAGTGCTTTCTTCAGGACGTTTTGCTACTAAGCCAATAGAACTAGCTGCTACTTTACCTTGGTGAATACCACTGAATAAACCTGCTATTGCGATAGGTAAGCAACCTGCAAGTATACCAATACCTGCTTCCATGCTTAACATTTCTAGTCCGCCGAATACGCCAGTCTTAAGAAGAACTAAGAATCCTATAATAAAGCCATAAATACCTTGAGTTGCGGGCAAAAGTTGCAAAATAAGGCACTTCATAAACTTATCAGGGTCTTCTGCAGTAACGCCTGCTGCTGCTTGTCCTGCTTTACCTACACCTATTGACGAGCCAGTACCGCTCAAACCAACTGCTAGTCCTGCACCGATAAGTGCAATAACTGTTCCTAAATACGCTTCCATACTTTATTAACCTCCTTAAATTTCGGTTTTATGTTTTTTTTAATTGTCCAAATACGTATATTTTACGTTCTCGCCTAAAGGTTTGAACGCTCTTCCGCTACCGTCGTAGAAACGGCCGAAGAATTCTATATATTGTAAACGCGAATCGTGCACGTACGCGCCCAGCAAGTTGATAGCAAGATTAAATACGTGTCCGCCCACGAATACCACTACTGCGGGAATCCAACCAACAGGTCCCATCATATCAACCATGATCATACCTAGTTCGTTCATAACAAGACCTATTACGCCAGAGGTAAGGCCAAGACCAAACAAACGTGAATAACTCAACAAGTCGCTTACTACGTTGATTGCACCATATATACTACCTAGTGCCCCGCCAACCATCTTAACGGGATTTTTCTTACCAATGGCTCCACCTATTATAATCATAACGAAGCCTGCTATTGCCATGTACATGCCCACTTGACCTGCAATACCATACCACGTAGGACCAGCTTCAATGGCCTTAAGATATACCATAACGTTGGGGAATAAACAGAGAAGTCCTAAGAAAACAACTACCCAACCAAAGTCACTGAAAATACCTTTTGCAATATTAACCTTGTCTTTAGTTTCTATTTTTGCTATTCCACTTAAAGCGAATCCTGTTCCTATTTGCAGTACACCGACTGCCAAAGAAAGCATGAACATCTTCAAAGGTTCGTCTAAAGGACTAAACCATTTGATTTTTTCTAAGAACGTTCCACTAATATCAATAGCAAACCATCCGCCTAGTAGCGCACCCCAAATAAACGTTGAAATACCGCAAATACCGAACATCATTATCATTTGACCGCTCTTTTTGACGGGTTTCTTTACTTTGAGGAAGATGAAACACGCTACTGCCATTATAATTCCGTAACCAGCATCTCCTAGCATTATACCGAATATCAAGAAATAGAAAAACGCTACGAAAAGGTTCGGATCGCGCTCTCTATAATTAGGACTTCCGAACATATCGGTAATACCGGTAAATGCACCAACAAACGGTCTAGTTACTTTGCAAGATTGCACTAACGTAGGCGGCGTTTCCGTTTCTAACGGATCACGGAATACCATCTCTACTTTGTTGCACTTTTCGTTAATAGCATCGGTTATTGTTTTTACTTTATCCTTCGGTACCCATGCTTCAAGCACGGTTACTTTTTGCGTTCTTGTAGAATTGGATACGTAATCAACTTTAGCGATTTCTAATTGATAGAAGTCGTGCATTATTTTTAACGTAGGTATCATATGCGTATAATTAAGCGCACTCTTAATGAGTTCTACGTTCTGTTCGTCTATCTCTTTTATCCTTGCGTCAATTTCGTCAATTTTTGCACGTGCAGTGGTACTGAAACTAAGAGAAGTCCTAATGAATTCAAGATCATTAAGAACCTTCATTATTTCTTCTTTTTTGTCAAGATGGCAAATTACCGCAACGCTACATAACTTTTCGTATTCGTGAATTTCACAAACAACGTCTTCGGGCATATTAGTCTTAAGCTCTTCCGCTCTTTGCGTAGGAATCGTTCCTACCAATACCGATACGCTCTTGGTGTCCTTCGCTAAATCTAACGCTATAGATAAATCCTTATAAATATTAAGTTGTTCTCTTAACGCATTAAGGCGTGTTTTTTCACTACGAATATCAACTATTTGATTATTGATACTTTCGAGTTCGTCGATCTTTGCAAAAATCTCTACGTCGTTGTCGCCTATTTCTTCGTATTCTTCCAACGGTACGACACGGCTATTATCTCTCTTTAATTTAACCTTCGGCGCTGTTTTTTTATCGATAAAAAGCATTTCTTTTGCCATTTCTCGGATAAAGTTCAACGCAAAAATCACACGGAATTTTTTCGCTTCGATTCTATCCCTGTTTTCTCTGTCTTTTTGTCTCGGCTTTACCTCTTCGTTGTTAATTACTTCGACACAACCGAGTTTAATGAACGTTCGGAGAAGTTTGCTACGCTCGCTATTGTGCGCAACAACGCTCATCCTTTGCATACTAACTATTGACATAGTTCGATAATACCTTCTCCTTGATGAATTTTACTGCTTCCGTTACGTCGGTGTTCCTTTCCATGTTTTGAGCAACAGTTACACCTGCTTCGAGAATTTTTGCATACTGCTTATCACCCTCTTTGTTCGCACTTTCAACAACCTTCTTACGTTCTTCTTTGACTGCTTTTACAGTTGTCTTGCGAATTTTGTCACACTCAGCATCAGCAGAGAGTACCGTTTGTTTGGCATCTTCTTCTGCTCGTTGCATTATTTGTGCAGCTTCTTCCTCAGCTTGCAGTATTTCGTTTAGGGTGTCGTTAATCATGTAAACCCTCTCTCCTTATTAATGTTAATTTATTTTGTACCAAAAAGTCTATCTCCAGCATCGCCTAAGCCTGGTACGATATATGCATGATCATTAAGATAATCGTCAAGTGCCGCCGTGTATACGGGTACGTCGGGATGTGCATTGTTAAGAGCTTCTACACCTTCGGGTGCTGCCACTAAACACATGAACTTAATATCCTTTACGCCCCTTTGCTTAATAAAATCTATTGCCATTATTGCGCTTCCACCGGTAGCTAACATAGGATCAACAACAATAATCGTTCTTTCTTCAGCATCAACTGGAAGTTTGCAATAATACTCTACAGGATTATGCGTTTCGGGATCACGATAACAGCCAATGTGTCCAATCTTCGCCGTAGGAAATAATTCTAAAACACCGTCTACCATACCTAATCCCGCTCTTAATATAGGTACAACTCCAATACTTCTTCCACCTAGCGCTTTTCTTACACAAGTGGTTATGGGTGTTTCTATAGTAACGTCCACTAGTGGCAAATTCCTCGTTACTTCATAAGTCATAAGTAAAGAAATTTCTTTCAAAAGTTGACGGAAATCTTTGGGTACTGTATTTTTATCTCTCATCAACGAAACTTTATGTTGAATAAGAGGATGCTCTACTACGGTTACTTTCATTAATCGGTCTCCTTAATTATTTGAAATTCTCTTGCTCTATCGCCGTTATTTTATTTACTCTATCTGCATGTCTACCACCTGCAAAAGGAGTCAAAAAAAACGCTTTTACCATTTCTTTTGCTTCCTCAGGGGTATTAATTCTCCCGCCCATAGAAATGATATTAGCGTTATTATGTTCCGCAGTTTTTTCTGCGCTGAATACGTTAGTTACGTGAGCACAACGAATACCCTTGTATTTGTTAGCAGCTATGCTGACACCTATTCCCGTACCACATAACAAAATGCCTTTTTCGCACTCGCCACTTTGTACGGCTAATGCAACTTTGCTCGCAAAGTCGGGATAATCAACACTGTCGGAAGAATACGTACCAAAATCAACATACGCATAATTGAGTTCTTGCAACGCTTCTACACAAGCATTTTTGAGATTAATTCCGCCGTGATCACAGCCAATGGCTACTTTCATACTCGTCCTTCTTCGCTTTACACCTCGTCGCGCTCACGCGCGTAAAGCACTCACTTGTCAAGTAGTATACCATATTCAAAAACATTTTACAACAAATATTGGCAAAAAAATTGCTTAAACGATAACTCCGCCACTACTTTTTAATAATCTATTCATAATACCATAGTCAACACCATTACTTCCTAGTGCTTGTACGATAATATATCCGTATTTTTTTTCACAATCTCTTAAATTGGCAAAAATTTCGTGCATGAATTGATTGCTGTCCTTCCCTAAATCAACACACCTATAACCCTTGCGGTTAAAAATCTCACAGTCTTCATTCCCCGCTAATATGATGGGGTTTTTGCCTTCACCTTGCCTTAAATCGTACTCCACCATTGCCCCATTCGTAGTTTTATAAAGAACGCATGGTACCGTAGGTGAATAATGAACGTATTTCATTCCAGGTGCTGGTGCAACGTCCACCTTACCTGAAAAATTGCTAACGTTAGATATATATTCTTCTAACATTTCCTTCGTAATTGCGCCAGGACGTAAAATTATAGGTCTATCTCCAGTAAGACTAATAACTGTGCTTTCTATGCCTACGTCACACCTTCCACCATCTATAATCGCAGGAATTTTACCATTCAAATCATCATAAACAAATCGTGCTTCCGTAGGACTTACCTTTTTTGACACGTTAGCACTCGGCGCTGCAATAGGAACACCACATTCACGTAAAAATTCTTGCGCAAGTTTATGCGAAGGCATCCTTATTCCCACGGTATCTAAACCGGCTGTCACACAGTCTGGAACGATTGGTTTCTTTTTCAAAACAACAGTTATCGGGCCTGGGGCAAACTTTTCAAAAATCTTCTTTGCATCCTCGGTTACGTATGCAACCTTCTCCGCATCCTCAATTGAATTTACGTGCACAATAAACGGATTGTCACTTGGCCGATTCTTGGCCACAAATATTTTTTTTACGGCGCTCTCATCTAAAGCATTAGCCCCTAAACCATATACTGTCTCCGTTGGAAAAGCTACGATCTCTCCTTTTCTTATAAGATCAGCACATTCTTTTATTATCTCTTCTTTGCCTATTCTCGTAATCATAAAAAGTTAAACTAATTTATAAACTAGCGTTTGTCCAGCAATAATCACAACACAGTAAGAGGTAATGATTTTACCATCCTTCATTACGCAATCAACAACGTCCAAGAACGTTGCGTTCGGTTCAATCAAAACTTCACCTGCATAGTTCTTTAAACCAAATTTTTCTCCCTCTTTATAGGAATAAGACGTTTGATAAAGTCTATTGATTTCTTTTATTTCTTCTTTGTTTCCATTCTTGTCTACTTTGTATACAACGTACTCATTCCCTGTCTTTGCAGCATAGCAATAGTCACCATTATAAGGAGTTACGTAAGTGTATTCATAGTCCAATATCCGTTTGCCATCTGGTGTTGAAGCCCCGAAGAATTGCGAAACTTCTTCATTATTTACTCTTTTGTTTTGAATTGAAATAATACTGTTTGGGTCACCATAATGCGTTATATACGTTACCTGACCTTGCTCAAATCGATCAAGCGCAATAATCTCCATATTTTTGTTAAAGTATAAACTATCACCCAATATATCAGTATAAACAGGAGATGCTGTTTGTACTCCTATTCCTTCTACAAACATTGGAGGAAGAATAGCTGTATCTGTAAAAACAATACCCATATTTTCATCCATAATACAGAACGTAGTAGATGATAGATAACTCAAATATTGCGTATCTTCGGGCGTGTATTCCGTTACTCGTGGAAGATATTTGTAATATACTATGCTATACCCTTCCTTTACCATTGCCGACGGATCAGCGTAAGGTAAATCGTATAATGAATTTTGATTCCCGTCGTATATCGTAGAATTAGTGAGATAGTGTGAATATTCCGCATAATAATCAGCTTCGTACTTATTCGCCACACCTTCTATATAGAATATACTGTTGTTTGCGTTGGTTATACCCGTTTTTACGTTATAAAAATCCGTTTTTGAACGAGCGTATTTTAATAAAGAATTTTCGTAAAAACAGACGTTAAATCCTTGGAATGGCGAAGTCTTCTTTAACGTTGCTGTTCTTGCGTACCAACCATTACCAAGATAATATATATACATATCCTCAGTATAATCAGACAACGCATCTTCAAAATCAGGGAATGGCGTATAGTTAGCTGATGATGCATTCTCTAAGTATCCGCCGTGCATAAAGTCGGTCTTTACGTTAAAAAAGTGTGCATACCTACCAGTATATGCAACAACGTAATCGTCATGTGCTAGATAATTGTAGTGTAATTGTTCTTCTTGACTATACACGTAACGAAGTTTAAACGCTTCTAGCAATGTATTTTGAGTTGTGTAATCATAAAAAGTTACGTAGCTAAGGGTATCGTCATACTCGTCTTTCGTACCATAAAAACATACGTAATCACCAACGAATTGGGGCTGGGTATTTCGTTCATTATACGAAATTTTAAAATCATTCATATAAATTGGCGTTGTAACTCCCTCACCTTTGAATCTAATAACCCCTACTTTTATATTTTGCTGCATACCGTTATCAGCAAGAGTAACGATAGCGTAATCACCGCGAGTATGTAAAATATTATTGTATGCAGGCACACAATACTCTTTATCCACTGAAGCTAATCCGTACAACGTAACCGTTCCACCCCCCGAAGCGGCAGCGTACTCTTTTTTCGTGATGAACAAATTATCGGCAGCGTCGTATGAATGTATCCTAGTCCCTTCACTTAACGTTAAAGTACATTCCACGTCAGTTACGGCGATGACACTAAAATTATTGAAATAATCAAAATAATCAATTTTTTTATTAAATACAAAAAAATGTAAACAACACCCTAACACCGTTGATAATACTAGAACGCTAGCGATAGATGCAATAATTATTTTTCTTTTACCAACGTGTTTTTTTTCTTTCTTTTGTTTTACTTTTTTTAAAGGCTTTTCAAAAACTACGTCTCTTTCTTTTATTTTTTTGGCATGTCTATTATTCATAGGTAATATTGTAACATTCTTGTACTAAAAATACAATTAAAATTTTTCGCATATTGTGCGAAAATTAAAAAAAGCTTTTGCATATGTTTCTTATGCGTGCTATAATATAAAAAGTTAAAAAGAAAATTACTGGATTGATGGGGTGACCGTATGACTATTTTTGAACAAAAGCTTATTCAACTTTTAAAAGAAGATTCACGCTATACTCATGAAACGTTAGCAAAAATGCTCAACGTACCTGTTTCTCAAATTACTGAAACGGTAGAGAAACTCGAAAACATGGGAGTTATCGTAAAATATACTACTATCATTAATACTGAAAAAACTGGTGAAGAATATATCGATGCTCTTATTGAAGTCAAAGTTACTCCTCAAGCTAGAAGCGGTTACGATGCTATAGCGGAAGATATATATCGTTTTCCCGAAGTAAAAGCGGTATATTTGGTTAGCGGTGCATATGATTTAGCAATAACCTTAGAAAGTAAAACCGCTCGCGACGTAAGTCTTTTCGTAAGTGAACGTCTATCTACAATAGACTCCGTAATCGGCACAACTACTCACTTTATTATGAAGCAATACAAAGACAGCGGTGTAATAATGAATAACGAAACGGGTAACAAAAGATTACCTATACACGAATAATGGATTACTCGAAATATCTCAACTCTACAGTAAAATCTTTGCAACCGTCGGGAATTAGAAAATTCTTCGACATCGTTGCCGAGCAAAAAGACGCTATTTCTCTTGGCGTTGGTGAACCTGATTTCGACACACCTTGGTTAGGAAGAAATGCGGCTATTAAGAGCATACAAAAGGGCTATACGCAATATTCAAGCAACTGTGGTATGCCCGTTCTTCGTGAATTAATCGCAGAATATTATAACACTCGTTACAACCTTAAGTATGATCCCAAAAAAGAAATAATAGTAACGGTTGGTGCGAGTGAAGCAATAGATCTTGCTTTGCGTTCTATCGTTGTACCCGGTGAAGAAGTTCTCGTTCCAGATCCCTCATACGTATCATACTATCCTTGTATAATGCTAGCAGGCGGTATTCCCGTCGCTATTGAATGTCACGCAAAAGATAATTTTGCCGTTACTAGAGAAAATCTAGAAAAGGTAATCACTGACAAAACAAAGGCAATAATACTCCCCTATCCCAACAATCCTACGGGCGGTATTATGACGGAACAAAATCTTCGTGATATCACCTCTCTAATTATAGAACACGACTTAATGGTAATTAGCGATGAAATATACAGCGAACTAACTTACAATAAAGACGGTCATTTTTCCGTTGCAGAAATTGAAGAATTAAAAGAAAGATGTATTGTCATCAATGGCTTCTCTAAAGCTTTTGCAATGACTGGTTGGCGTCTTGGCTACGTACTTGCTCCCGAAGAAATAACCAACGCCATGTACAAAATACATCAATATACTATTATGTGTGCGCCTACACCCGCGCAATATGCAGCTATTGCAATTCTTAGAGACGAACTCGCTAACGGGTTCACTGCCGTTAACGATATGCGTATTGAATACGATATGCGTAGAAGGTACGTACTTTCTTCTTTGTCCGATATGGGATTCGACGTGTTTGAACCAGAAGGTGCATTCTACATATTCCCTAACGTAAGTAAATTTGGATTCGATGGTGAAACCTTCGCTAACGAATTATTAGCTAAACAAAAAGTAGCTGTTGTCCCAGGTCACGCCTTCGGCAAATCGGGCAAAGACTACATAAGAATAAGCTATGCTTATAGTATGCCTAGTCTTACCAAAGCATTAGCTAGAATCGATACATTTATTAAGAATCTCTAATTTACGGTTCCCTAATCCGTAAATTTAGGATAATAAACTAAATATTAATGCTAGGGGTGGCAAAACAGTTTGCCTGAGATTAGACCCTCTGAACTTGCCTTAACGGGTAAGGAAGCCAAGTCACCAAACTAATCTCGTTAGTTTGGTTTTTTCAATATTTGGCTCCTAGCGAAGGAGAAAAAATGTTTGAAGAAATGTTCCAAGAGTTATCATTACTCAACGCATCGTTGATAACGGCACTCATTGCAGTTATATTCGTATGCTTCGTGTTAGGCATCGTCCTATCTATTAAGAAAAAAAGCTTTTTAAAGCCTTTCTTTATCATCGCAATAAGTATAGTAACTGCACTTGCTATATCTATAATTGTTGTAAGCATGATAGATACGTATAAAGATGCTACTATTGACGTATCTAGTGAAATTTGGCTTTACGTATGCACGCTTATAATTGTCGCAATAATCGTTGTATTAACGTTCTTATTTGGTAAAAAAATAGAATGTAATCATACGAAATCAATTGTGTACGGTGCACTATGTATAGCTATGTCTTTTGCTCTATCATACGTAAGATTATTTGAACTCCCTCAAGGTGGCTCGGTAACGCTTGCTAGCTTACTGCCTATGATCTTCTATTCTTACGCATTCGGCATAAGAAAAGGTGTGGGCGTCGGCGTTATTTACGGATTCTTGCAATTCATACAAGCGCCGTGGTTGTACCATCCAGTACAATTCTTACTAGACTATCCTATTGCATTTGCATCAATAGGACTATCCGGTCTATTCTATGAAAGAAAGATTCTGGATAAAATTAAACCCGTACAATTGGTGCTGTCGGTTATAGTTGCAGTAACTTTACGTTATCTTGCTCACGTAATAAGCGGTATATTCGTATTTGGTAGTGCTGATCCCGAGAATTACTCCGCAGTTGCTTGGAGTTTCTTGTATAACGCTTTCGCTTACGTTGATATAGCGATTACGTTAGTCGTAGGTTGCGCTTTATTTGCATCAAAAAGTTTTGTTAAATTAATAGAAGACGCACGCAAATAAAATATCAAAACAAAAATAAAATAGCCGTCTTTAGGGGGACGGCTATTTTTTTACAACTACAATAATTTAACTATTATTTTGCACGCTTTTTCTTTTCTTCTTCAACGATCTTAGCAACCATTGCGCCAGGAACTTCGTCGTAACGTGCGAATTCAGTACTGAACTTGCCTCTACCTTGAGTCATACTACGTAGGTCGATAGCATATCTATGCATTTCGGACATAGGAGCTTCACCGGTAATAACGGTCTTACCCTTTTCAGTTTCCATACCGAATACCTTACCTCTACGTTTGGTCAAGTCACCCATAACGTCTCCCATGTAATCACTAGGAACGATAACTCTTACGTTAACAACGGGTTCTAGTAGAACGGGGCTTGCCTTCGGAATACCATCTTTGAAAGCAATCTTAGCTGCTTCAATGAATGCTGCTTCTTTACTATCTACGGGGTGGTAACTACCAAAGTAAAGAACTGCTCTGAATCCTACCATGGGGCAACCTGCAAGAACACCGGTAGCCTTAGCTTCGATAAGACCTTTTTCTACAGCGGGGAAATATTGCTTCGGAACGGATCCACCTACGATTTCTTCTGCGAATTCAAAGTCGATTTCGGGAGCGGGTTCAAAACGGATATAAACGTCACCAAACAATCCGCTACCACCGTTTTGTTTCTTACATCTACCTTGTTGTTCTACCTTCTTACGAATGGTTTCTCTATAAGCAACTCTAGGTTCGACAAGTTTAGCTTCTACCTTATATTTAGCCTTAACTTTCTTGCAAAGAATATCGATTTGGGTTTCGCCCATACCGCGGATAACGGTTTCTAGAGTTTCCATATCCTTCTCTACCTTGAAGGTGCAATCTTCTTCCATAAGTCTACGGAGACCGTCAACTAGTTTGTCGGTGCCGCCCTTATCGTCAGAAGTAAGAGCAAGGGTAAGTACGGGAGTCGGGAAGTCAATAGGATCGAATTCGATATTAGCGCCTTCTGCACAAAGAGTATCTCCAGTTGAAGTGTAGCTTAATTTAGCAAAAGCACCAATGTCACCTGCATTTAGGCAAGTAGTTTGTTCTTGGTTCTTACCTTTTAGTATATAAAGGGTACTGATCTTTTCGTTCTCGTCTTTACGCATATTTACGAGAATATCACCAGTCTTAACGCTACCGCTATAAACTTTGAATAGTAACAATTTACCTACGAAGGGGTCAACTATAGTCTTGAATACTCTACATACGGTAGGTTGAGCTTCGTCATAAGCAAGTTCGATTTTTTCTCCACCCTTCTTTGCTACTGCTTTGGTATGTTCGCCAGCATAAGGAATGAAGTTAATGATATTGTCTAGTAGATCACAAATAACGGGTTGACCTACTGCTACGCCTGCTACTACGGGAATGAATTCACCGCTTGCTACCATCGTCTTGATACCAGCAACTTTGTCTTCTTTGGATAGATCGCCTTCTTCGAAGAACTTTTCCATCAAAGCTTCGTCTGCCGTTGCAGCAACTTCGGTAAGTTCTGCATTGTCGTTAGCTACTGCGTCAACTAAGTTAGCGGGAATAGCTATTTCGTTGCCCTTTACGTCGTATGCTTTGTTAGCTAATACGTCTACGTATCCAAGCATCGTGGTGCCTTGCATTACGGGATATTCGATTGCGGAAACTTTGGTTCCGTACTTTGCTTTGATAGCTTCCAAAGTCTTTTCGTAACTGCTGTTTTCTTTGTTAACGCCGTTAACGAAAAGAATAACGGGTATACTTCTTTCGATACAGTAATCAAGAGCTTTTTCTGCGCCAACGCTCAAGTTGCCTGATGCTTGCGTAACTACGATTGCGCCGTCTGCTACAGCAAGTGCTGCAACCATTTCGCCTTCAAAGTCGAAGAAACCAGGGGTATCGAGTAAGTTAATTTTGTAATCTTTGTAATAAGCGTAACTAGAAGATAGAGATATACTCATCTTTCTGCTTATTTCTTCTGCATCGTAGTCGCTTACGGTATTACCGTCGTCTACTTTACCTAGACGGTCGATACCTTTGGTGCAATAAAGAATAGCTTCTACTAAAGAAGTTTTGCCTTCGCCACCGTGACCGATTAATGCGATATTTCTTACTTTTTCTTTGCTAAAAACTGCCATTATTCGTCTCCTATAGGTTGATTTTTTTCATAAAGCATAAATATTGTAACATACCTTGAATTATTTTACAAGCGAGTTTTTCTTATATTTTTATATATTTATAAAAAATAATTATATATTGCCGCCTATCAATTATTTTTTACTATAAAAAGCAAAAAAATCCGACTAAAAAAATCGAATTTTTTTCTTATCCAAAATACAAAGAAATTTCGCGCAAAACTTCACGCGAAATTTCCGTGTAATAATATTTTGTTATAAATAATTATTGAGCAGCCTTAACAGCCTTGTCTAACATCTTAGAAAGTCTTGCTTTCTTGTTAGCTACGTTGTTAGCGTGATAGATACCATCGCTCTTCGCTGCATCGATAATAGAGAAAGTAACTTTCAAAAGTTCTTTAGCTTCTTCTAATTTACCTTCAGCTACGGTCTTTTCGAACTTTTTGATAGAGTTCTTAACTTCAGTTCTCTTGCTGTTGTTACGAGCATTCTCTTCTTTCGTGATTAATACGCGCTTCTTTTGCGATTTGATATTAGGCATTTTTTTCTCCTTAACACAATATTAGTCGTTATTTGCTAAAGTATTTTACCACAAGCGCAAACAAAATGCAACCGCTTTGTAATAGTTTTTTACAAAAAGTAAATAAAATAATTATGTCACGCATTTATAACGAAACTTGGGAAAGCGCAAAATTGTCACACAAGGATTTTTTGCGAAAATCAGAACAAAAATATTTCGGTAAAATCATAATAGATACCGACGTAAACACTAGTGATAATTACACTTATCATACTGTATCTACAAAAGACGAGCCTTTTTTTGATAAAAAATTATCTCTCTATCTAATTGAAGTCATTTCTTCACTACTCGTTAATCTTATTGCCAAACATGCCTCTTCTATTCCAAAAGTCCTATGCGTAGGGTTGGGTAATGAAAAAATTACGCCCGATAGTCTAGGTAGTAAAACGGTAGACCTTCTAACAGTAACTTCTAACTTATATAATCTACCTAAAATAAGGTCAAAATACGGTAATCTATGCGCTTGTAAAAGCAGTGTAAGTGGTCTTACTGGTATAGAAAGTTACGATCTTATAACGTCTTTGATTGATTCGGTCAAGCCCGATATAGTAATAGCAATCGATACTTTGTGTACTGCAAAAATATCTAGACTTGCTAAATGCATACAAATAACCGACGATGGAATAATTCCCGGCGGTGGAGTAAACAATGCAAAACAAAAGCTTAATAAAAAATCTCTTGGTATTCCTGTTATCGCAATAGGCGTACCGTTAGTAATTTATCTAAAAACAGTCCTCCGAGAGCATAACGTAAAAGAAATAGATGAAGATATAGTTGATCTTGCAGTAACTGCAAAAGATATAGATTTCCTTATAGACACGTACTCTTCTATTATTGCTGAAGGTATAAATCAAGCAATACACGGTAAAAAATAAGCACACCGTTAAGCGGTGTGCCTTTATTTTTATAACTTTCTTACTCTTATTACGCCTTCGATATTCTTCAATCTTTCTATCGTAGCTGAATCAACGCTAGGTATATCTATCATTGAATACGCGTAGGCACCCTTGCTAGAATTAACCAAATATTCAATATTGATAGAGTTTTCTGCCAAAATAGTGGTAAATTGAGCTATCATGTTATGTTGGTTCAAGTGACAAATAGCAAGTCTAACTGCACTCATCTTAGGTGCGGAACATCTTGGATAGTTAACGCTATTATTGATATTACCATTCTCAATATAGTCTTTCAATTCTTTTGCCGCCATTATTGCACAGTTGTCTTCTGCTTCTTCAGTGCTTGCACCTAAATGGGGAAGAACTATAATACCTTCAGTGTTGATAACGTTCTCATCGGGGAAGTCTACAACGTATTTCCTTATCTTACCGCTAGTCAAAGCATTCTTTAAGTCTGCAAAATTAACTAAACCACCTCGAGCCATATTGATTATGATAGCGCCGTCTTTCATGTTGGCGATTACGTCTTTATTTATCATATTCTTAGTGCTATCAAGTAGCGGTACGTGTAAAGTTATAAAATCACTTTCTTTAATAAGAGTGTCAAAGTCAACGATCTTTACGTTCTTATCTAGTTGTGCTTTTAAATTCTCGCTCAAACAAGGATCGTAACCTACTACGTCCATACCTAGACTTAAAGCGGTATTAGCAACTTTACCACCTATTGCACCTAGACCAATTACACCCAAAGTTTTTCCAAATACTTCTATACCTGCAAAATTACTCTTGCCTTTTTCGGCAGTCTTTGCAACGTTCTCGGTAAGCGTATTAACCCATTGATTACCACCGATAATATCTCTACAAGCAAGCAACATTCCGCAAATAACTAGTTCTTTGACTGCGTTTGCGTTGGCACCAGGAGTATTGAATACGACTACGCCCTTTTGTGCCATTTTTTCTACGGGAATATTGTTTACACCCGCACCTGCACGACTTATAGCGAGTAGTTCTTCATTTGTTTCGTACTCGTTCATATTAAAGCTTCTAACGATAATACCCTCGGGATTGGTTATTTCTTCATCTCCTAAAACGTACTTATCGTCAAAAATATCGTTAATTATCGGACTAATTTTATTTAATTTTTTAATTTTGTACATATCATCACCTATTTGTTCTCTAATTCGAATTTCTTCATGAATTCTACTAGCTTTTGTACGCCTTCTACGGGCATTGCGTTATATATGCTTGCTCTTACACCGCCTACTACTCTATGGCCTTTTAACGATATAAGACCGATGTTTGCTGCTTCTTTTACGAATTTTGCGTCAAGTTCAGGATTGGGTGTTACGAAGGTTACGTTCATCATAGAACGATCTATCTTGTTAACGGGGTTCTTATAGAAACTTGAATTGTCGATTAAATCGTACAATAATCCAGCTTTATATTCGTTTTGTTGTTCTATTGCTTTAACACCACCGAATTTCTTAATCCAACGGAAGTTGAGCATTGCTACGTAGGTAGCAAAAGTTGTGGGCGTATTGTATAAGCTATTAGCGTCCGCTTGCGTCTTATACTTCAACATAGTAGGACAGAACCATAGAGGAGCATGGTTATCTACTACGTCTTTCTTTACGATAACAACGGTAAGTCCGCTAGGTCCCAAATTCTTTTGTGCGCCTGCATAAATCAACTTGAACTTATCTACGTCGATAGTTTGTCCCATAATGCAACTACTCATATCCGCAACAAGGTTGTTTACCTTGGGAAGTTTTGTAAAGCGAGTTCCAAAAATGGTATTGTTACCCGTAATATGAACGTAATCGGTACCTTCTCTATAGTTAAGAGTATCAACGTCGGGTATGTAAGTAAAATTAGCGTCTTTGCTGCTTGCTAGACAACACATGTCACCGTATTTAATAGCTTCTTTGTATGCTTTGTTAGCAAAATTACCAGTTACTATGTAGTCTGCTTTTTTACCCGTCTCTTCAGTCAATAGATTAAGGGGTACTGCTTCAAATTGCGTAGACGCTCCACCTTGTACGAACAAAACGTAGTAGTCGTCTGATATATTCATTAATTCTTTGATAAGAGCAAGTGCTTCTTCGTGAATTTCATCATACCACTTACAACGGTGACTCATTTCTGCAACACACATTCCGCTACCATTGTAGTTAGCAAAATCTTTTTGTACCGACAATAATACTTCTTCGGGAAGCATAGAAGGACCTGCTGAAAAGTTAAAAACGTCTCTCATAAAATTTCTCTCCTAAATTTTTTCTCTAAAAAATTATAAAAATACTTTTGTTAATTCTAGCATTAATTAATATGCAAGTCAATTAATGAAAGCATACTACCAAGGGTTTTTGCCGAAAATACGCCGTCTTTTATCTTTTTTTGCCCGGGGATACCCTTTACGTAGAAGGCAATTTGCTTTTTCATATTGTTACATACTACTCTATCGGGTAAATAATCTAGATAACCAATATGCTCTTTGATAAGATTGCGTACGTTGTATTCAACGCTTTCACCCATAATTTCTTTGAATACGTACGGTCTACCTATCGCACCTCTTGCGACCATAACGTAGTCCACACCGGTAAGTTCTTTCATCTTAAGATAACTATCCCTATCTACTACGTCACCGTTACCACATACGGGAATACTTAACGCGTCTTTTACTTCTTTTATAACTTGATAATCAACGCTACCTGAGTACATTTGTTCTCTCGTCCTACCATGTACGGTAACCAAACTTGCACCGCCTTCTTGCGCAGCAAGTGCTACTTCTTTTGCGCAACTTATCCCGCCTATTCCTTTTCTTATTTTGATAGTTATTTTCCTATCTTCACTTAAAGACTTTCTTATGCTAGAAACTATCTTCAAAACAAGTTCGGGATCACGCATAAGCGCGCTACCTTCACCGTTACGAACAATTTTTTGAACGGGACAACCACAATTTACGTCCACTATCTTAAAATTTTTGAGTGCATCATAGTTGACAACTTCTGCCATAATGTCGGGATCCGAACCAAAAATTTGAACGCCCGTGTTGGGTTCGTCTTTGCTTATCTTTAACAAACTCTCTGTGTTTTCGTTGTCGTAGTACAAGCCTTTTGCGCTTACCATCTCGGTAAAACATAGTCCCGCGCCATAACGAAAACATAGCGAACGCATTCCGCTATCACTATACCCTGCAATCGGGGCAAGTATTAAATCACTACCATTATACGTAAGCATTATTTGTACGTCTTCTTTGCTTTGTTATATAACTCTTCCATTTCGTCTAAATTAGATTCTTCGGGAGTTTTACCTATCTTTTTGAGTTCTTCTATCACGAATCTAAAACGCTTCTCGAACTTTGACGTAGTATTAAGTAAAGCAACTTCGGGGTCAATTCCATTCATTCTAAGCACGTTAACTACGCTAAACAACATATCCCCTGCTTCTTTTTCCCTTTCGGTGCCTTCCGCATCAATGAATTCTTTTACTTCTTCATAAATTTTTGCAATGGCATCCTTCTCATCGGGAAATTCAAAACCCGTCTTCTTGATTATTTTTTGCACCTTATTGGCTCTTTGCAATGCCGTGAACGTTCTTGGTACTGCGTCTAACTTATCCGCCACCGTCTTTTGACCTTTTTCAAGAGCCTTTGCCTTTTCCCAGAACATAAGTGCTTGTTGCGCATCGGTTGCCTTATCTTTACCAAAAATATGCGTATGTCTAGTAATAAGCTTTTTGCAAAGGTCGGATACTACGTCGTTAACGTTAAATCTATTCTCTTCACCCGTCATTACCGCACAAAAGATACCTTGTAGCATTACGTCACCGCATTCTTCACGCATCTTTTCATCATCGTCTAAATCAATAGCTTCGGTGAGTTCGTACGCTTCTTCCACTATATTCGTTCTTATCGTTTTGGGTGACTGTTTTCTATCCCATTGACAACCATCAGGATCACGAAGACGACGTATTACTTCTACCAAATCGCCAAAACTATATCTAGTTTTTTCAAAAAGCGACTTGGGTTCTACTACTATGTATCCATCGTTCTCTTCTATATTTACGTCTCCGAAAAAATCTTCTATCTTATCTCTTATGGCAAGATTACTTTCTCCCGTAATAACAAGCGGTATGCCGGTATCAAAATTATTCCTTGCTCTCAATAAAAAATCTTTACCGCTCATCACGGTAAAGGATTGATAACGTTCCGTTAGGCTTAGTAAGTCTATCATTTATCCTCCACGCATAGTTTTGTTAAATCGTAATAGTATCTTAGAAAACGGCATCGACTCAAGCTCTTTTTCATCAAAAACCCTAAACGCCATTACCGCCACCATATAAACAATCAAACTAACTGCCACTACAGCTATTATGCCGTATACGTTATTAACGAATTTAACACTTAATATAATTATCATACTCATTATACCACCACATAGCGTTATAAGACTAGCATTTTTCACAAATTCCGAACTTAAATTAACGAATTTAATAAAATATATAGCTATTACCACTCCGCTAGCTAGATACCCTATGCTTGCAGAAATAGCACTGCCTATTATTCCTAACGTAGGTGTCAATATTACGCTCATAAGTAGTTTGATAACCATACAAGCAGTCATTATCTTAACCGGTACTTTGGCTCTATTCAGTCCTTGTAACATAGCTGAATATATTTGAAATACGCTTAACCCTATTACGCTTATTGCGTTTATTTGCAAAAGTGTAGTCGCCAAATTAAGTTGTGTTTCGTCCAACCTTGGATATAATACTCCTATTATACCTTTCGCCATAAAAACGTAGAAGAACACGAAAGGTATCCCTAATAAAAAAGTTAACTTGGACGCGGTTTTTGCTTTATCTACAATGAACTCATAGTCGTGCTTTTGTCTGCCTTCTACCATTTTGGGGGTGACAGCTATCCCTAGCGTTATACAAACCATAACGGGAAGATTGATAAGGGGTGTTACTATTCCGCTCCATATACCATAATTAGACACCGCGTATTGGTTACTGCTAACCTTTAATAAATTAACTATAACGACGCTATCTATAAATTGAGATATAGGTAATATCATCCCACACACTATAAGGGGTAAAGCAAGTGTTTTTAGTTTAGATACGGTTTCTTTTTCTTCCTTTATTTTTACGCTTATAAATCTATTTCTCTTAACTAAATACGCAATGAACATTACTATCAACGTAACGAATTCACTCGCAACGACACCTAGCAATGCCCCTACTACCGCGTATTTTATTCCATACTTAAATAAGTAAGACGTTAACGTAATACCAACTAAAAGTTTAACCGCACCTTCGGTAATTTGACTTATGGAACTGGGTACAAGGTTACTATGTCCCATGAACCATCCCCGAAAAGCACTTATTATCGTGACTATAAGGATTGCAGGCGCAATGGATAGATGCCCTAACAACGCGTCTTTTGACTGTAATAGCGATATAGGATACGCAAGTAATAACATGAGCACCATACCGCAAAGTCCTATTATTATGCTTATCTTTAATGCAACGGAAAATGCTCTAGTCGCCCCTTCTTCATCACCGCATGAAACGTGTTCACTGACGGTTATAGAAATTGCGTTGGGGACTGCACCACTTGATAAAGTCAACAATAGAGCAAAAACGGGATATACGAACTGATATATACCCATTCCTTCCGCTCCTATAATACTGGCAAGCGGTATACGATAAACGGCACCTAAAACTTTGGCTATTATTACGCTAATTGCAAGTATTCCTGCGCCCGTTACGAAACTTTTTTTACTCATATTACTCTATTTGCATTGCAAAGAACTTCGCACCGAGCTCTAACGTCTTTTGACAAATTTCCGCTTTTGATATAGCAACGTTACTTACTAAGATCATTCCACCTACACAGTCGCCGTTAAGCACTATAGGCACGATTATACAATCTAGTTTGTCACCGCCTACAATGATACTAAACGCATCCTTACTTCTAAAAAAACTACTTTTTCGCGAGAGCAAATTATTTTCTAAATTCTTCGATATATTTTTATCTTGATAGATTGATTTTTCTTTACTACAAGCAACGATTGTATCCATATCGCATATTAAACACGTATAACCCGTATGCGCGCCCAATACTTCAACGTACTCTTTTGCGAGCGTTGAATAATCTTTTACCGCGGAATATTTTTTTAACAAAAGAGTATCGTCACCATTGACGATTACTTCAAGCTCTTCGCCTTCTTTTATTCTCATCGTGCGCCTGATTTCTTTGGGAATAACAACCCTACCAAGTTCGTCTATTCTTCTTACTATGCCTGTTGTTCTCATAATTCACCTCTAATTTTATCGTGTGAATTAGATAACCTTTTATACGATTATATAAAAATTGCACATAGCAAAAAAGCAACCATTGACGCACCGCTTAACGGGTATCTTATTTTGTTAGGAATATTAAAGTGTGGGAATAGTAAAAACAATGCTAATAGGTAGAATATTGTTGCTATCGGCATGGTGTTAACCGTTATCGTTGAATATGGTATAGAATACAAAAGTTCGGACGTTTTTCTAACCAAGAAAAGTGGATATCTAACGTAATAAAAGTAAAATGCTGCACTACTTGTTATGGCTGTTGCAATAGACAATATCGCTATAAGGATAAAGAAAACTGAAATAAACGGCAGTATAACGATATTGCCTAGCGGTGCAATCACGTTGAATACGTTAAAGACGTTAAACGTAATAGGTATTACGAATAAATTCGCAGTAATAGTAGTTGCTAGTATTTTTGCAAAATAGACGTAAACTTTGTGCTTGCATATTTTTACAAGGACTTTTAGTAAAGGCGTGTAGAATATTAGTATTCCAAGTACCGCGCTTACCGACATTATCATACCTATATCGAATAATTCCGTTGGATTAGTCAGTACGATAATACCAACAGCAATGGACAACGTAGTAATGGGATCGTTTCGCCTCGGTAGAACTTTTGCAATACCCGTTACAAGCATCATTATTATTGCACGCTTTGCACCCGCGGGAAAACCCGTCAACGCGCCATAAAGTAAAAGTATAGCGGTAGTTATTAGAAGTGACGCTAAGTGCGGTGTATTCCATTTCTTCAACAAATATAACACCACGCCCGCTATAAATCCTATATGTAAACCGCTTATCGCGAACACGTGCGCTAAACCTATACCGTTGATAACCGTTTTGTCATCGTACGAAAGATTATGTTTATCTCCAAATATAAGACTCTCTACTATTCCTGCATCGGGAAGTCTAAGGTATTTTTCTATGCCTTTACAAATCTTAACGCGCACTCTTTCAAAAAAATTCATATTGCCTTGTCCGACAACGATTATTTCGCTAGTGGACGTTACTTCATAGAACACTCCGTCGCTTATATAATTAGTCACGTAACTATCAAAAACGTCTAATTCGAGTGTGGTTACTTTGCCAGTGAATTTTATTTCATCCCCTATTTCTAGGTCTTTTCCTTTTATTAAAAATTTACCTTTAGTTTTATTATCGTTTAGTTTTACACTATCAACAACGTATCTATTATTTGCATTTGCTTCCGAGACACGCGCTTCTATTGTATATTCACCTTCTATCTCGCCGTCGAATTTGATTGCCCTATCAATAAAAAATGCCGACACACCTACGCAAAAGCATATACAAACGACCAAGAATGAATATTTCTTTGTAAAAATTGTAATAAGAAGACCGCCTGCAAAGATTGCAAGCGGTACACAGATACTTAGTATCAAATTACCGCATATTAGTGCCGATACGAACACTCCTAACAGTAGGAATACCGTACCAAATAAAACTATGCGGCAATTTAAAAATTTCATAACGTATTACATGAAGAATACGAACGTTGCTATACAGATTTGTGCAGCGTAATAAAGAGCATGGTTGATAACGCAAAGAGTATCGTCTTTCGCTCTTCCACCAAAATACATTTGGGTAAGCACGACGTCACTCAATAAGAATAATATCATACCAACGGAGAATACGGGGACGTGCGAATTAACGCCTGCACCTTTTACCCATACTGCAACGCCTAATGCTGCCATGAATAGAAGTAAGAATGCGTATACTATTGAATGAATAGTGAAGTTACCAAAATTAAGTTTCATTAACTTCTCTCCACCAAATACCATTGCAAACGCAACTACTGCGGCCACAGCCACGCATATACCTATTATCGGCCAAGATATAACTTCAAAACCAAAGTAAAGTATAAGTGCTACAAAATAAAGTATATGTCCAATAGCAAAGCTTGCCATACCACCCGTAAGATATACGCCTTCTTCTTTTGAACGCAAGTAAACTACTTTTAGATCAAGCACTATATCTCCGATAAGTCCCATGATAAGACCGCCTACAATAAAGATAGCGGACGGAATATGCACTCCATTTTTATCGATTCCACCCATTACTATTGCGGTGAAAGCTATCGCCATGAATCCCAAACTTGCTAAAGTCTTTAACAATACGCCTACAACGCCCATTTGGTTGCTTTTTTTAGCAAAAGTAACTCTAAACGCAATAAAAACGACTGCTAATATAGATGCTATCAATATTGATACTACCATAATTTCTCCTTAATACTTTATTTATTCTGCTCTAAATTTTCGTAATAACGGTAATCAGTTTTACCCATGCCCGTCATTACTATTTCGTCAACTTTTTCTATAACTCTAGGCGTTGCGTAAGGCAATATGTGAGAACTAATTTGGTTGCAAATTTTTTGCTTTAAGCTAGAAGTTAGTTCAACGCCTTTTTGAAGTACGACTAACAATTTTAGCGCGGGCTTGCCGTTAGCTTGCTTAATTCTAACCGCACAAGCAAATCGTATACCTTCTATCTTG
Source organism: Clostridia bacterium (assembly GCA_045535785.1). Classification (GTDB taxonomy): domain Bacteria; phylum Bacillota; class Clostridia; order Christensenellales; family DTU072; genus CAG-1782. The sequence goes on along the minus strand of JAZSMH010000057.1, from coordinate 16,269 downwards.
GATGCGACTGCTTCAACTTCTTGCGGATAGATATTAACTCCACCGATTTTTAGCATACGCTTGTTTCTACCCTTGTAGTAAAGATAACCTTCTTCGTCTACAAGTGCTCTATCACCGGTATCTAGCCATCTTACGCCGTTTTCGTCAACGATTATATTGTCATTGTCGGTGTTTAGATAACCCGTCATCATGGTAGAGCAAGAAAGCAATAATTCACCTTCTGTTCCTGGTTCTACTTCTTCGCCATTCTCATCTACAATCTTCGTCGTAATATTAGGCATAGGTAGTCCTACCGTACCGCCTTTTTTACCCGTGACGTTAACGTGCGTTACACTTGCCGTTTCACTCAAACCAAAACCTTCTACGCATACGCCTTGGCTTCCGTTACGAACTAGTAAGTCTTGCATTTTATCGCGCAAAGTATCGTCAAGTTTGTCGCCACCTACGAATATTGCTCTCAAATTCTTTAAGTGTTCACCTTCAATACCTTTTACTTCCATCATTTTGCGCAACATATTAGGAACGCAAGTGATAAATTGTATATTGTCTTTTCTTAACGATCTTACGCTAGCTTTTGCCGTAAACATCGGTATCATAATAATTCTACCGAAGTACATCATAAAGTGTACGCAAACGGCAAGTCCAAATCCGTGGAACAAAGGTAAAATCATCATCATTCCATCACCGTCGCGCAAACCTATTTCACTACCACCTACGTGTTTATACAAGTTATCCGCTAGTTCGTTCATAGCATAGTTACTTAGAAGTACGGTTTTGGGTTCACCCGTAGTTCCGCTACTATGAAGATATACGGCGGTTTCTTCACCTTTGATGTCGATTTCGTAATGTCTAGGTTTTACAAGCGTTCTGTTGTAAGTAATTACGTTGGTTTTTAATACCATATTAGGTTCGGAAAAACGGATGATTTTGTGCATACCAAGCATACAATCCGTTGCTCTGCAACTTATTATGGTTACACCTAAATTTTTTAAACTTTTTCTATGCTTTGATACGAATCTATCAAACATAAATACCCATTTGGTATTTGTTTCTTTGACAATACGAACCAAACCGTCCGTTCCTATTTTTGGGTGAACAACGTTAGCGATAGCACCTACACTATTAATTGCGTACAATGCTACTACGCCTTGCGGAATATTCGGTAGACAGATAATAACGCTATCCCCTTTCTTCACTCCGTTGTGCTTTAAGAATGTTCCAACGCAAGCAACGTCGTTGAATACTTCTTCCGCGCTGAATTTATTTCCAAAATAAGATATTTTCGTTTGCTTTAAATCGGTTAAGGCATCTTTTATATACCCTATCATCGATTGATTTGTGTTACTCATAAATAACCGAACGTCCTATTGAAAAATACGACGTTCTCTCCTTTTTTTATTCTTCTATAGAATTTTCACTATTTTCAGAAACAACTTGTTCTTCTTCAACAAGTACTTCTTCTACCGCTACTTCTTCTACTACAACTTCCTTTTCGATACCAAATACTTTTGCCGTCGCTACGAAGAATTTGTTATCTTTGTCATAAAGTTTCTTAATCAAATTAACAATTCCTATCGCTGCGTATACAGACAAAATACCAATGGTTCCGCCAAATAGTACGTCGCTCATAAAGTGTGCTCTATTTACTATTCTTGAGATAGCAACTAGTACGGTATATGCTAAAGGTACTACGTAGAACCAAACCTTATATTTTTTTAACTTTTCGAAAATGTCGGGAAGCATTATAATTACGTAAGCCATAGCAGCCGCACAAGTATGTCCACTAGGGAAGGACTTGTACGCGTCTTTTAGTAACATTCCCGCACTATCATCAACGTAATAGGTAGCCGCCGCCTTGTTTTTGCCTAAACCCACTACGTACCAAGGGGTAAATCCCGACGCATCCGTTCCACCATTACCAATATCCATATTGCGGAAACGTTGTCTACTCCATAGCGTCTTCATTACGGTGGTAACTAATTGACTCAACGCAAGTGCTATTAACATAACCGCTGCAAAAGTAACGAGTTTAGCAATGGTTTCTTTCTTTACCTTACTTACGCAGAATATCGTTGCTCCACTTGCTAAAAGCGCAAAGCAAATATCGTAAATAATCAAAGTATTGTAAGGTGAACCGAATAGACCTTCTCTGTAGCTATCGCCCGTGAACTCTTCCATAAAGTAAGAAACGGTAAGGTACCAACCTACAACGATTACTACCGCCCATACTATTTTCATAATCTTACCTGCAAGAAGATTCTTATCACTTGCCGCAAAGAAAATTGCACCCGCGATAGGAATAAGTATCCAAGCGGTAACTTCGCCCCATAATCTAAAGAATTGACCGAATAAGCTATCCGCATTGCCTAACGCTACGCTTATTTGTAAATCAAAAAAAGTAGCAACTAACAAAAGAGCTACGAATACTACTACACCTACGCTTATTCCTATAATGGTCTTTTTTTGCATCGTTACCTCCGTGCAATCGTCGAATTTTTATTACTTGTAATAAAATAACATATTCATAATACCATACTTATCTAAAAATTGCAAGCAAAGGTTTTTTTAACGTAAAAAGACACCCCAAATCATCAATTTGTGGTGTCCTATACGAAATTTAACTTCTACTACTATTTAAATAATCTTCTAATATCCTTGCCGCACTCTTTACACAATCAACGCAACGTCTTGAATGATAATATTCTTTCGTTCTTTCCGCTGGATTTGGATCTAATTTCGCATTCTTTGCAAGTTCTAGCAAATCTCTACAAACGTAAGAACCATTCTCATCTTGGAATTCTTTGGCAAGTTTTTGCACGGTGGCATAGAGATCGCGTTTCTTTTCTTTTTCCGTCGGCTCGTCGTATCCAACAAGCGCGCTAAGAACAAACACCATACCGCTAACGGCGCCGCAAATTTCTCTCAATCTACCAACGCCACCACCGTATGCACTTACCAATTTTACAACCGTTCTAAGGGGCATTCCTATTTCTTCACAGAATGCACCCGCTACCGCTTGTGCACAGTTATATCCGCTTAAAAATAGCTCTTCCGCTCTCTTTACTTTATCCATTGTTTTGCTATCTTATCAAAGAATTCTTCTACTTCGGGTAAAACTAATTTTTCTACCGCGCCATCATCACAACCGCTTGCTACTTCGGGCATAATAGGTAAAGAAAGAACGTTGTTTACGTTGTATTTCTTCGCGTTTTGTTCTAGTGCTCCTTTACCATAAAGGTAATGACGGGTATTACAATTATCGCATACGAAATACGACATATTTTCTACTAATCCAAGCACGGGGATGTTCATCATCTTCGCCATATTAACCGCTTTTTCTACTATCATAGAAACTAGATCTTGCGGAGAAGTAACTACTATGATACCTTTTATCGGTAGCGATTGAAAAACCGTTAGCGGTACGTCACCCGTTCCTGGAGGACAATCTACGAACATAAAATCAACGTTTCCCCAATTTACGTCCGTCCAAAATTGTTTAACTACTCCAGCAATAACCGGTCCACGCCATACGACGGGAGAAGAAGTATCTTCTAGCAATAAGTTAACGCTCATTACTTTAATTCCTGCATTAGTGCTGATAGGTAGTATCCCTGTTTCGTCCCCTTCCGCTTTTTGCGTAAGCCCAAAGATTTTTGGAATGGAAGGTCCGGTCAAATCCGCATCGAGAATTGCAGTTTGGTAGCCTTTTCTTTGAGAAACGGACGCCAATAACGCAGTAGTCAATGATTTACCAACACCGCCTTTGCCGCTTACTACTGCAATAACGTTCTTTATCTTTGAATATTTAGACGGCTTTTCTAACAAAGATGCGCTTTCACATTTTGATGAACAAGACGAACAATCATGATTACAAGTAGACATATATTTTTTCTCCTATTTTTCTATAAATTCTAATATCTTTATTTTTTTGTTTGCAAGTTTTTTATTGACAAATTCCATTAAGAATAAAAGTCCTACGAATAATGGTATTGACAATGCCATTATCGGTAACATTATTTTCAACATGTCATTGTTGAATTCTCTACTTAGTCCAAAGAATTTTGGCAAGCTAAACCAACTGAATTCGATGAAAAAGCTACCGACAAAAGCACCTATAAGCACCACTAGAAGTGCTATGCGTAATGGATTATACGGGAATGAAATCTTTGCAATGTAAATAAAACCTATGAACCCTGCGATAATCGTACACATCGTCGATACTTGTTCGGGACTTATTGTGTCCTTGAAGAAAGAACAACTTAGAGATGCGGCAACTATACTTAAAGTTACCGTAAACGATGCCGGTAGCGCATTGCTAATAACTTTACGGAAGAATTTACCTTTTACTAATTCTTTGTTCGGTTCTAACGCAAGTATATAAGACGGTATACCTATCGTCAACAAGCTAATGAAAGTCATATGACTAGGTGCAAACGGAAGATCGGTACTTATTATTAAGAATAATACCGCGAACATTAAGTTATAAAAAGTTTTCACTAAAAATAAACTTGCGGAACGCTCTAAGTTATTGATCGTTCTTCTTCCTTCCGCTACCGCCTTAGGAAGTGATGCGAAGTTATTATCAAGAAGAACTAATTGACTAACGTTCTTTGCGGCATCGCTACCTGCAGCCATTGCAATAGAACAATCGGATTCACGCAAAGCAAGCACGTCGTTAACTCCGTCACCCGTCATTGCAACGGTGTGTTTTTTTGCTCGCAAAGATTTGATTAACGTAAGTTTTTGATTGGGAGTAACTCTACCAAAAATCGTATACTCTTCGCATACTAAAGCAAGTTCTTCGTCACTAGCAAAACTCGTTGCATCAACGTACTTTTCGTGCCCTTCTATTCCTACACGCTCGGCAATTTTTGATACCGTAACGGGATTGTCACCGCTAATAATTTTTATATTAACCCCTTGCTCTGCAAAATACCTAATAGTATCAGGGGCTTCTTTTCTTATTTTGTCGCTAATAACGATTAACGCAATTACTTGCGGTTCGTCAACGAATTCCATCTCTTCATTGACTCCGCTTTCGTTGCTTGCCAGCACAAGCACTCTATAACCATTAGAAGCATAATCGTTTATATTGTCTTTGTAATTATCAAAAGAATTCTTTAATACGAATTCAGGCGCACCTATTACGTAAAGTTTTCCACAGAATTCTGCTCCGCTATACTTATACCTTGAGGAAAAAGGTATCACATTACCACATTCTCGTGTAGAAATTGTATCACCTACGAACTCGCGCAAAGCGTTAACTGTTTCGTTACTGTCTTTCGTTGCACTAATGATATCGTTAATTAAACCTTTTACGTCAACACCGTCAACTATATCAACGATTTCGTTAACTTCCATGCAACCTTCGGTAATAGTTCCCGTTTTGTCCAAGCATAAGGTATCCACTCTTGCTAACGTTTCTACACAATATAAGTCTTGTGCTAACGCTTTGTGCCTAGATAAGCGTATTACACTTACGCAAAATACCGCGCTAGTAAGTAGCACTAATCCACTAGGTATCATGCCGATAAGCGTGCCCATAACTGAACTTACCGTTGTGTATAATTCGTTACTTTGTAGCCAATATTTGACGGCAAACAACGCTATCCCAACAGGGAATATTACTAAACCCATAAAACGGATGAATTTCGTCAAAGTACTTCTGATTTCCGATGGATGTTGCTTTATAAATTTTGCACCACTACTAATCTTCGTAGCGTAATTGTCTTGTCCTACGTGAATTACTTTACTTTTTGCGTTGCCACTCACAACAAAACTTCCGCTAAGCATCGTATCCCCTACGTGTTTGGGAATGGCGTCGGGCTCGCCCGTAATAAGAGATTCGTTAACTTCTACGTAGCCGTCCATTACGATACTATCCGCACAAATTTGTCTACCTGCGGACAACAAAATAACGTCGTCAAGCACAATCTCTTCGAGCATAATTTCTTGCTCTTGTCCGTCTCTAATAACCGTTACTTTGGGTGCGGACAAAAGCGATAATTTATCAATAGTACGTTTTGCTTTTAATTCTTGAATTATACCTATTGCCGCATTAACAATCATCAATAGGAAAAATCCAAAGTCTGAAAAATCGTCGATAGAATATTTACCATCGTCGCCTTTATCTAGAAATATAATTAAAATAATTGCAAAAATAACGAAAATAAGATTAAAAAGCGTAAAAATATTAGAGAAAAGTATTTTCCCTACACTTTTTGTCTTTACTTCTTGTTTACCGTTTACTTTGCCTTCGGCTTTTCTTTTGCTCACTTCTTCCGAAGTAAGTCCTGTTATCATAACGTCCATAACTAACCTATTTAGAATAAATCCATGTATTTATTTCCACCATCGGGTAGTACTACAACTATATTCTTGTCTTTGTTCTCTTCTCTTTGGGCTACTTTTATTCCTCCTGCAATCGCAGCACCCGAAGATATACCGACAAAAAGACCTTCTAATATTGCGATTTCTTTCATCGCAGCAATTGCGTCGTCACTCGACACCGTAATAACTTCGTCAAGCACGTTTACGTCAAGTACGCTAGGAACAAATCCTGCTCCTATCCCTTGTATAGCATGCGCTCCGCTTTTTCCTTCCGAAAGGACGGGGCTTTCTTGCGGTTCGACCGCTACTACTTTTACGTTGCTGTTCTTTTCTTTTAAATATTTTCCAACACCAGTAATCGTACCGCCCGTACCAACGCCGCATACTAATATATCTACTTCGCCATCGGTATCGTCAAAAATTTCTTTACCAGTACTTTCGTAATGACTACGCGGATTCGACGGATTATCAAATTGTCCGCATATAAACGAATTGTCGTACTCTTGAGCAATTTGATTTGCCTTATCAATTGCGCCTTTCATGCCCAAATTTGCGGGTGTGAGAATAACTTCCGCGCCGTATGCGCGCATTATTTTTATACGCTCTATAGACATATTATCAGGCATAACTATAACCGCTTTGTTGCCACGAATTGCGCATAGCATAGCAAGACCAATACCAGTATTACCGCTAGTCGGTTCAATGATTATAGTATCTTTGTTAATTCTTCCTTGCTTATAAGCATCTTCCAACATTTGTTTTGCCACTCTATCTTTGATAGAACCTGCGGGATTAAAAAACTCTACTTTCGCCAGAATTTTACCCTTCGTTGCATATTTTTTTGCAACGTTATTAAGTTCTAGTATTGGAGTATTGCCTATTAATTGATCGACCGAATTAAAAATTTTCATAATAATACGTCCTTTAAATCAAGGGACTCGCGCGTTAACGCGAGTCCTTAATTTTAATTATTGAAGTTTATTTCTTCTTTTTCTTTTTACCTTTGTTAACTGTTCTTTGAACGTAACGAGGTTTGATTTCGTCGACGTATTCTTCGTCTTCTTCAGCTTCTTCCTTAACTTGTACTTCGGGAAGAACAACCTTGATATCCTTTTCGGTCTTAACGGTGTTCTCACCTACTACTTGCTTAGGATGACGCTTCTTCCACTTGTTGATAACAACAACTACTACGGTTATGATAATAGCAAGAGCAATTACGAAGCTCGAAATATATAACCAGAAGTATTCATTGTTAACAAGTTTCGTCCAGAAGTCTTCGTCTTCGGTTTCTTCAGGAGTTTCTTCTTCCTCTTCGTCTTCCTTTTCTTCTTCCTTTTCTTCTTCATATTCATAGAAGTAAGAGGTATCGCCTTGAGCAGTCTTAGCCGCGGTGTATTCAGATTCTTCAATCTTTTCCATCGATACTAAATCAACTGCAAGTAGACCAACTAGATATTTTTCAAATACGGTTGCATCTTCCTTTGAGTTAGGTTCGTCACCAAGACGGAAGGACCAGTTAACTTCATTGCTTTCTGCAGACTTGTTGTATAGGTATACGGTATAGGTTACTGCATCGTAGATGCCGCCTTCGCCATAAACTTGAGAGTTAATCTTAACGTTGATTTCGTCATCACCCTTAACGATAGGAGCTATCTTCATTCTAGCAAACGCTTCGTCAGTGTTGTAGCTATAGGTAGTAACGTCTTTATCGTTTTCCTTAGTGGTGGTAGCGGTAACTCTTGCTAGTAAGGTACGTGCGGTGAAGGTGATCTTAGCATATTCGCCTGCTTGGATAGTGCCGTTGTAGCTGCTATCAAGAGCATAGCTTTGAGCATAACCGCTTTCGGCCTTGTTGCTCATAACTAATACGTTGTTGCCGCCTTCGTATACTACGTTACCGTTAGCATCTTTTCTATCGATGGTTAGGAATTCATCCATGAAGGTGCCCCATTCATCGTCGCCCCATTCAGCACAATCAAAGTTGCTGCCAAATAGATCTTTGAATATCTTGTTGTATGCGTAAACGCTCTCATCTTCTTTGTCAAGATGCTTATACAAGTATTCGATAGCACTGACCATGTTTTCGCTGTCGCTATCCTTATCGTAGATACCATAAGTTGCTAGAGTGTTATCCTTGGTTAAGTCAGAATCATAGCTACGGCTGTAGTTAGTGGGTTCGTGACCAATTTCTGAACTCGTGCTTTCGTCATAAGCGTCGAAAGAGTCAAGTACGTATTCCATTATATAGATATAATAAGGAATAGTGGTGTAAACGTATTCGTGGTTAGCGGAAGCGTAAGTTGCATCGCCCTTGTTTTCGTCTGCGTCTTTTGCATCAGCAAATTCGTTTTCGGTGATTTCAGTAATTTTAACTGCATCAAAGTATACGCTACCCTTGCTCAAATCTGCAGTAGAGTAATAAGTGTTAGTATCACTGCTAGAACCTACTTTGCCAGATTTTTGAGTTGCATAGGGGTTACCTAAGCTTAGTTTTACGTATAGAGATGCATCGAAGTTACTAGTTTCTACAAACAAGCAATATTCTTGCCATTGTCCGTTAGTAGTTACGTAAACAAAACCTAGTTCGCTAGAATTGGTGTTTGCTTGAAGTGAACCGCTTGCACCGTCAATGCTAATGCTTGCGTACGTGCCTACGTCCGTGCGCACCCACACGCTAATCTTATAATATTTGTCGGAAGATAAGCTTTCAGATCCAGAGTATGCACTTAGTACGGTTGCATAAGAACTGGTTATCTTCATCAAGGTAGGATAAGGTGATACATAGTTGATACCGTCTACTGCTCCGAACAAGCTGTCAGCTTGGTTAGCTACAACGATGGTACCTGCTTGTGCCTTAGCTGCCTTTTCGGTGGTTCTAACTGCGGGTACTACTGTACCATTATTAGTTCCTAGTGCGGTAGCGGTATAAGCGCTTAATGAGGAGATACCGTCTTTACCTACTGCCTTAACTGCGAAGTAAGTAAGTCCCCAAGCATCGGATTCACCAACTGATTGTTCTAAATCGTAAGAATATTCTTCGTTATCAGCGGTTGCATTAACGATATCGAATAGTTTTTCTACGCTTTCGCCATCTTCGGTGTACTTAATCCAAATTTCGTAGTACAAAGGTGCGATTTCTTCAATAGCGGTAGTTCCCGAATATCCAGTAGAACCGTTGAAGGTAAGACGTTTGTTACTGTCAATGCTTACACTACCAGGAATGCTATAAGTATTGTAGATTGCCTTAGTTCCGTCGGTTACCGTCCAATCATCGGTTGCACCGATACCGGTAAGTTTGCCGTCTTCGCTAAATTCTTCTTTATCAGTCTTCTCATAGTCAAGTTTGGAATAGTAACTATTGCCAAAGCTGTTACTAGAAGAATCAATATCATAGCTTACGTTATATAAGGATACGTTCTTCGTAATCTTATCGCCAGTAGCTGCTTCGTTGTATTCTTTGTAATCGATTTCTAGGCAGTTGATAGCGGATATCATAACTTTACCTTGAACGTATTTTTCGGTAGTGAAACGAGTACCTTCACCCATTACTACTTGTAAACCTACGTAGTAAGTTTCTAGCAAGTCACCACTTACGTAATAAACTACTTCTGCCCAATCTTCGCTTTCGTTAGAGTAAGTGCTTACCGCTTCATTAAGGGTGTCGCCTTCTTCGTTAGCATTATCGCTCTTTAATAGCTTAATCTTAATGCCTAAGCCTTCTTTTATGCCTTCGGTCTTAACAAGCATTGCAATACGATAGAACTTGTTAGGAGCGATAGCAAACTTGTTGTTACCTACGTAGGTAAGAGTACTTGCGGTAGGAATTTCGTTATTTAAGGTAATTGCATATAGGTTATATTCGCTACCTGCTATATCAATATTACCTACGTTGCTACTAGCAACGGTTGCTTTTACGCTAGCAATATCGGTGCTTGCAGTACCAGTAGCGGTAGCAATTTCCCAATTGTTATTAACAATGTCAATAGCTGCTTGGCTATCAGCATTTAGTTCACCAGTTCCGTACAATCCACCGAAAGCAATTTGTTCGGTAGCGGTGATTTCGGAAAGAATATTCCAATCAATTCCAGCAGGTGCTTCTTCTTCAGTTTCGTAAGCAACTATTTCTACGTTGTCAAAGTATGCACCACCAATCATGTAGGTAGAATAATCACTACCAGTACCAAGCGCAAGTTCTAACGTCAATTGACGAGAAGAAAGTTGGTTACCTTGAACGTAAAGGGTTATCTTTTGCCATTCGTTAAGTGCGGTGGTGTTCTTTTCAAAACCGTCGCCTGCACCAGTAAGACTAATCGTTGCAAAAGGTCCGTTAGCGTTGTCGGGGTTATTTTCCCAAATTTGATATTTAGAATCATATTCAGCTTTTTTGATTTCGTATTCTTCAACGTCTTCGTTGTATTCGTCAATCTTCTTGATAAGACCGCTTACGGTTTCCCAATTCTTTTGTCTTTCTGCATAGTATGCCTTTTCAATAGCACTTTCTATAGCGGTAAGATTTGCATTCCAGCTGTCTTTGATCGACCATAGATAAGCATAGTAGTAGTTGCTCACTAATGAATCAATATTAGTGGTGCTATCAATATCGAGAAGTTCACGTAACCAAGTGATCGCATTAGTCTTCAAACTATCTGCAGCACTATTACCATAAACGTAGTCACCAAGTTCTGCAGGATCGAATGCTGCAGCAAGAGCTTTTTGAGCATCGTCTAAATCTGCATAGTAATCACTAATAATAGCGTCTTCGTATAGCTTATATTGATAAGTTTCGTCAGTGGTAAATTTAGTTTTGGGATCTACGGGTGCGGTGGTGCTGAAGTCAGCAAAGTAAGTGAAGTCACCGTCGTAGGTTTTTGCCCATACGTACGCCCATACGCTTATTTCATAATAAGTGTTAGGCTCGATTATTATCTTATCTGAGCTCTTGAGGGTGTTAGCTTGTAAATCCTTGTTATAAAGCATCAAAGCATAAGTTTCGTCTGCAGCGGTAAGGTTATGAGCTGCGGTACGCATAATCTTGTTGTACCAATCGTCGTAACTAACTGCATTGAATTTATAGGAATCACCAATTAAAGAGCTGTAGTTGTCTTTTACTGCGGAAGTATCTTCTTCACTGCTTACGTTATATAATTTGGAAAGATCTACCGAACCATAGTATCTCTTGTCTAAAGAAGATTCGCTGGTGGTTAAAGTCCAATCCTTTAAGTTGTTGCTCGAGTAGTTCTCACGATACGTGTAGAAATACTTACGATAACTGTTGGTAGTATAGCTCGTTACGTGAGAACGAAGTTCCATACTAGCGTTAGTTAGATAATAAGCACTGCTTGCCTTAACGTATGCATTACCATTGGTATCTTTTGCTGACTTAATAGCAGACTTCATGTTTAAGAAGTTAGCATGGTTAGATTTTTCTGCATTGTAAGAATAACCTTGTTCGAATTCAACTACGTTGCCTTGGGTAGCGGTAGTCATATCTTCAACGTCTACCTTTTCGCAAATAACGTTATCGAATAGAGCTACGCCGCGAGTAGCATATAGGTCTTTGCCGTCTGCTTGATAAGAGCTTGAAGTAGAATGTCCGGGACCAAAGCCAAGCCACAATTCTACGTTAATGCTCATGGAATTGTATTTATTGGTTTCTACAAACAAATAATAGGTCTTCCATGCGTTGTTGGTGTTGATGCAAGGAACAACGTATTCTACGTCGCCTTTTACAACGAACCAAGCACCCTTGTTAGCAAAATCAGCATCGCTAGTTGCAGCATCTATCATAGTGCAAACCGAGAATTGCAACATATAATAACTATCTCTTTCAAGAGTGTATGCGGAACTGCCTTTTACATAAACGGAACCTTCGGTAGTTGTAGATGCAATTACTAAAGCGTTGGTATCTTCTTTTACCTTTTCTGCCTTGCCATCTGCACCATATACGACCTTGCCGTCTGCGTCTAGTTTGTCAACCATAGGAATGTTGGCTTCGTCTAGACCAGGATAAGTCATCGTCAAAGGATTAGCCAAATCTTCGCCTTCGTCGTCAACCTTAACGGTTAGATACTTGGATGCGAAGGAGTTGAACATAGTAGCATCGCTCAAATCTACAGCCGCTGCCAAAACGCCTTTGTCACCGGTTTTCGAAACGGTAGTGCTACCACTTGATTGAGTCCAACTAGCAACAGCGTCAAGAACGGCCTTGTCGCCTTTGTCGTCAGTACTGGACGTCGAAGCATTGTAGAACGTACCATTGGTTATGGTATGCGTAAAACTTCTGCTTGAATCTTCTTCTGATCCGTCATCGGGAGTTTCGTAGTCAGAACATGCTACGAAAGCCACGCCTACGATGATGATCAGTAGGATTGTGAAAATTGATAAAAATTTCTTCTTCATCGTTTACCACCTATTCTGGGATTTTTCATATTTCTTTATTTGACTTCGGGTTCATACGCGCGTATGATACACGCACGTACCCACAGTTATATACAATAATAGCACAACGAAAAAAATAAAACAACTTTTTTGAACCACATTGTTGCAAACATTTACATATATTTTTTTGTCCATAAATTCCAAAAAAATACGATTTTTGCGTAGAATTCATTGTTTTAATTTTTTTGCAAAAATCAATAATTTTGCAATTTTTATTCAATTGAAAAAAGGTGCCGAAATCGACACCTTTCGTTAGTTTTATGATGATTTATTTTTTGTTCATATATGCGAGAATTTTTTCAAAATCGTAACTTCTTATTACTTCTGCACCTTCTTTAACTTCAACGTCTTTGTCAGTTACGACAACGTCTGCTAGTTCGGGTTTCTTTACAACCTTATTTGCAAGCATTTCAAAAATGTCATATACGTTAATAACATCAGTCATATTGAAATAGTCTAGTAAGAAATCGAACTCTGTGGTACCTGCGACGTGAACTCCACTATCACGGCTTAAATTGAGCCAAACGATTTCGTTCTTAGCTAAATCTAATGCAAACAAATAAGCAAAAGTGCTTTCTGCATTAATGGTGTAAGAAGTTGCTACCGTCTTAGGTTCAAAAACTTCACCGCTATCTTTTACGTCGCGCAACATATAGCCCGCTTTGCAAACACATTTATCAAAAGTGCTAGCGGAATAAACGTTGTTAGAGAATACTAAGTACTTGACGCCAGGATTCTTTCTTCTATAGGCTGTAGGAATAACGTCGTAGAATTCCGAACCACCTTCGTATCCCCTAACTTGGTCGCCCGAGAACGATATACCATCGCTCTGTTCTTTGTACATAGTGCGCCACGAATATTCTTTTCTAGAGCCTTTATCGTCGATACCTACTACCGACAAATCGATGTCGTTAACCTTTTCCCAATAGGTAAAGCAACGTATTTTTTTGCCGCGTTCAACGGGTATTCTAGAGCCTTTGGGTAGCGTTCCATATCCGCCCATAGAGGTAGTCTCTTGTAAAGGAAGTGCGATTTTTTTCATATCAGTATCGATATAAACGGTATCTATCGTTCCTTTATATATCTCGATAAGCATTTCACTTATCTTAGATTTGAGCATCTTAATTACCGAATTAGGGATACTAGACGCGCGTTTTTTCTGTTCTTCTTCCGTTTCCGTGTGAACACGCATCAAATTAAATTTTATGAACTTAAAGGTACGTGCTGTATTAGCTTTGTAATTAGCGTAGCTGATAAGAAGTTGGATTAAAACAATGGGATTCTTAGTTTGCGTATTTTCGATAACGTAACTTATTTCTTCCTTTGTTTTGCATCTACTCAAAATGTAATTTACGTTGCGAAGTAGCGCGGAACTTCCTTTGCCCTTCTTGAGAATATCAACAGCGTCCATGATCTTATTTTCGCTCATCGCTTTTTCAAAGTCAGAATAAACGGATTTGTTTTCGCTACCACGCATTGCGTTAACGAATTCCACTGCAAAATTACTCTTAGGCTTGTAGTGAATATGGTGAAGTATTCCGCTCCACTTTGCTTTCTTTTCGTAGCAGTCGATTACGTTGCAATTGTTGCCTGCTAAAATTATATCTAGTACTTTGGTTACGAATTTTCTCGTGCTGTTACTAAAATTAAGTTTCTTAACGTTGGTATTCTTATATTGTCTGAAGTTAATATACTCAACGAACTTCACTACGTCGGATAAACGCAACAAATTAGCTAAGTACACTTCTTCGGTATCAATAAGTAGATCAATTATGGTATCTCCACACGCACACGCGCTAACCTTGTAGTTGTAATCCTTGCAATAGTTAAGTATCACTTCGTATTGACTCTTGCTTACAGGGCGAGTGCTAGAAAGTAAATCTTCTACGCATTCTTCGATAGCATGGACCGCTTTTTCTTCGGTAATAATAACGAATTTTTTTACTGCTGTTTTTTCCTTAAAAGCGGAACGTTTGAAGTCTTCTTCAAATAAAGAATGTCCACCTTTTCCTTCAAAATTACCTATACCATAAGTAACTGCATAATGGAAAAGTTGGTCAAAAAGTAACTCGTCTTTAGAAAGTTTTTTTACCGTTGCAGGAAAACCTTTATAAAAAGCTTGGGGTACGTAAACACCAATAACGTTTTCCAATTGTTCTATCATGCCTTTGCTCGCCAAATCTGCGCCTTCGGTAATAGAGACGTTGAACATATTAGCAAGAGCGTAAGTGGTATAAAAAGCTTCTTCGGGGGTGGTTGGAATATCCGCTACTAAAACACCTTTATTAGCTAAGTATTGTTTAAAAATTTCTTTCATATCTCTCCTCCTAATTAATTTTTACCTATATCATTAGGAGAACAGTTTTATAAAAAAACAACGATATCGTCGGATTCACTGCTTCCCCGCGCGTCTTCCAATTCCGCCACTACGCAATCGCATAGAAAGGAGTTGAACCTTCAAAAACGGGGCCCTTAGACATGTTTAGAATAAACCCGACTAGCTGTTGTCTTTTTCTGTATTCTCCCTATGAATTGCAACGCTATAATTCGCAAATAATAAGCATTGCTAGCTATAGGTACACTCATTATATTACATCATTACCTATTTAGCAATGACTTTTTGAAAAATATTATAAAATTTTTTTAATTTTTTGTTAAAATAACTTGAATTATATATTTTGATGTGATATAATGGCCTAGCAAAACGAAAGTATGCGGCTATGGCGGAATTGGCAGACGCGCTAGACTTAGGATCTAGTGTCAACGACGTGGGGGTTCAAGTCCCTTTAGCCGCACCAAAACAAAGAATACGGTCATGAGACCGTATTTTTTTTATTCAAATACCATTTAAGGGACTTGAACGGGTGGAAATAGCAATAATAGACACCTATTGTTGCCCACCCCGGCGTGATAGTAGCCCTAAAGGTGCGTTAACATCGCAAGCAAAGCGCGCGACTACGGAGCAAGTCCCTTTAGCCGCACCATAAGAAAAGCAAAGGTTTGATACAATCGTGTCAGACCTTTTTTCTTTGCATAAAGGGAGTTCTTTCCTTTCTGTAGTAAAGATTAGAGCCTTGTAGTAGTGTTTAACCTCTTTTTTGCTTTATAATAAATAACTGCGGAACAAAAGCCTTATCAATGGAACGATAGATATTGCTACGAGGCGAAAGTTTTTTTGTTATACGGTAGGCGAATGTATTGAAAAAAATGCGATTTTTGTGCTATAATAAATTGAAAGAATTTGTAGGTGTGTTTATGAATAAAGAGTGGTCAGAATTAAATAAAGAAGTTAAGATTTTATTGAATAAAAAAACATCATTTAAAGATGGAATTGATAAACTTATTGCACTTAGAAGTTTTCTTTTTAATGAATGGAAAAAAGCTATGAGTGATTTATCTATTGAAGATTATTCAAATCAACCATTTTTTAATAGAGATGGATACGAATCTAAAACGATCGCATATTCTATTTTTCACGTGTTTAGAATTGAAGATATTGTA
>JAZSMH010000013.1:0-29968 GCA_045535785.1 Clostridia bacterium | reverse complement strand
TATCGGGTATAACGATATACATTAACCCAGTGCAATTTTCGAATGCATTATCACCTATATCAGTTACCAAGTTACCAAACGTAACGCTTGTCAAACTTTTGCAATTGTAGAACGTTTTATTAGGTATATGCGTTATCGAGTTACTAATAGTTACGCTTGTTAAATTTTCGCAACTAGCAAAAGCGAAAGAACCTATATCGGTTACGCTATCGGGGATAATGATATTTTCTAATTGAGTGCAACTATAAAAAGCCCTTTCACCTATAGTTGTTATCGAGTTACCTAAGCTTACGCTTGCTAAATTTTCGCAACCACCCAAAGCGTAAGAACCTATAGTCGTTACGCTATCGGGTATAACGATATGCATTAACCCAGTGCAATTTTCGAAGGCATTATCACCTATATCAGTTACCAAGTTACCAAACGTAACGCTTGTCAAACTTTTACAATTATAGAACGTTTTATTAGGTATATGCGTTATCGAGTTACCTAAGCTTACGTTCATTAAATTTTCGCAACCACTAAAAGCGGAAGAACCTATTTCTATTACGCTATCGGGGATAATGATATTTTCTAATTGAGCGCAATTAAAAAAAGCCGTTTTACCTATATGTGTTACCGAATTACCTAAGCTTACGCGTGATAAACTTGTGCAACTACCAAAAGCGGAAGAACCTATATTTGTTACGCTGTCGGGGATAATAATATCCTCTAATTTTGTGCAATTATGGAACGCATATTCACCTATGGTGGTGATAGAATTACCCAAGCTTACGTTTGTTAAATTCTCACAATGTTGGAACATTTTATCGTGTATATGCGTTATCGAGTTACCAAGAGTTACACTCGTTAAATTTTC
Source organism: Clostridia bacterium (assembly GCA_045535785.1). Taxonomy (GTDB): domain Bacteria; phylum Bacillota; class Clostridia; order Christensenellales; family DTU072; genus CAG-1782. The sequence continues at coordinate 29,109 of JAZSMH010000013.1, read as the reverse complement.
GCAATAATCAAAAGCGGAAGAACTTATATCCGTTACGCTATCGGGGATAATGATATCCGCTAATTTTGTGCACCCAGAGAATGCATAATCGCCTATGATAGTTACCGAATTACCCAAGTTTGCGTTTGTCAAATTATCACAATTCCAGAACGCTCTATAAGGGATATTCGTTACCGAATTACCAATGGTTATGCTCGTTAGATTTTCGCAGGCAGAGAAAGCACCGTCACCGATACTTGTTACCGAATCGGGGATAGTAACGATTGTTAGATTATAACAAGAAGAGAATGCATTCTTACCTATATGTGTTACCGAATCGGGGATGGTGATAGTTGTTAGTCTTCCACACGCGAAAAAAGCGCAATCACCGATACTCGTTACCGAATCGGCAATAGTTACGTTTTTGATAAATACGTTGTCATAGAAAGCACTTTCACCAATGCTAGTTACGGGATTACCCATAACAGTTGATGGTATTTCTAACGTTGTACTTTTGCCCAAGTATCCGATAATCTCGTAAGTGTTGTCTTCGAGTAATTTTAAGTCAAAGTCGCCCGCATATTTATTGCAAATTTCGCAAATATCATTTTTATCGCTATCAACGTGAGTGGTTAAGGTGCGTTGACATACGTCGCAAAGGTGATCTTTGTCTTCGTCAAGGCAATGAGCGGTCATTTGAGTGCTACAAACGTCGCATATATGATTATTATTGCTGTCTACACAGCGATGCGTATACTCAACACAAGCAAAAGCCGTGCTTATTAGTATACAACATAGCAAAATTATTAATAAAACGCTCGATTTTTTCATAATCACCCTTAATTTCACTATAGCATAATTGTATCTATATGTAAATAGGTAAATTGCGTAAATTCGTATCAAAAAAGTGCATTTTGATTGTGTTTGCCACAAACTCAATAGTTTGCTATTTGAAATTTTTTACTTATATGGTATAATAGGTAATAGCAATCGGGGGTAAAGAGAATGAAAGTAAATATTTTTCCATTGGTATCTAGTTTGCACGACAAGGGCAAAATCAACGAAAACACTCAAAATTTGCTCGGTGAATTAATGCGCGTAAGCGATATTGATTTTGAAGTGACGACGATTGATAAATTATACGACTGCGACTTACCCCTTATTTTAATTCAGAGTGGTGGTAGCGAAGGGCTATTTTTAGAGAACTTACCGTTGCTAAAAGAACCCTTTTATTTGCTTACTTACGGCAACAACAATTCGCTTGCCGCGTCTTTAGAAATCCTTTCTTATTTAAAAGACAACAACCTTGACGGAGAAGTCTTTCACGGCACTAACGAGTATATCGTGAGCAGAATAAAAAGCCTTACCACGAAGAAAATAAATTACCGCTACGGCGTTATCGGTAAGCCTAGCGATTGGCTAATTGCAAGTAACGTTAACTACGATAGCGCGAAGAGATTGCATTCGGTCGACCTTATTGATATCCCTATCGACAAGGTGCGTGCCCTTTACGAAAAGGCGGTTAACGATTACGATAAGAAGTTCGATTACGATGCGGAAGAAATAAACAAAGCACTCCGACTTCATAAGGTTATTGACACGTTAAAGAATGAATACAACCTTGACGGCGTTACCATAAGGTGCTTTGATTTACTAGGCACGTTAAAGACCACCGCGTGCCTATCTCTTGCCCTTCTCAATGAAGAAAAGACGGTGGCAACCTGCGAAGGAGATATCCCCACTATGATAAGTATGCACGTACTTAACAAGGTAACTAACCAAACGGGCTTCCAAGCTAACCCTAGTAGAATAGACGTCGTTAATAAGACTATGATACTAGCGCACTGCACCTTGCCTTTTGATATGGTGGATAAATATTACCTAGACACACATTTCGAATCGGGTATCGGAGTTGCGGTAAAAGGATACCTAAAAGAAGAAATAGTGACTATTTTTAAGTTGAGTAAGAATCTAAAAGACTACTTCGTCACCACGGGTAAAATCACTCGTAACCTTGAAGAAAACAACCTTTGCCGTACGCAAATAGAAGTGGCGATTGACGACAATATCGAGTACTTCCTTAACCGCCCCTACGGTAATCACCACGTAGTGGTTTATGGCGATCACCGCAATACAATAATAGAATATATGGATAGTATCAAATAGTATGAAAAAAGTTATTCTTATCGGCGGTGTGCTTGCTTCGGGTAAGTCCACCTATGCCAATATTTTGAAAAATAAATTTAACCTAACGGTTGTCACCAAGGATAGATTAAAAGAAATCTTAGGCGACAATGTCTTCGTCAAGAATAGGGAAGAGAATAAGAAATTATCGGTAATTTGTTTCCATTTAATCAAGTATCTTCTTGAATGTAATATGACGAACATCGTTATAGAAAGCAACTTTAAGGATTACGAACTTACAGAATTAAAAACTCTTTGCATGGAGAACGATTACCAAGTGCTAACCCTTGTTTTCGATGCGGATAACGAAGTTTTACACGAGAGGTTCTTGAGCAGGTTAGAACAAAACCGCCACTACGTCCACAAGTCGCAAGATTTTACCGATATAAACGATTTTATTCCCGTTATAGACCACTTACGCACCGCCCCATATTTTGGCGAGATATTTAAAGTTAATTGCAACGATTTTTCTTACCAAACGGACGAAATTTTGTTTGATAAAATTGCCGATTTTTTATTTTAGATAAAGGTTTTTTATTATTCGTTTTTACCGAATTTTTTATCGAAATTCTCTAGGCATTTTACTGCAATAGCGAAGCACTCGCTCATGCTTTGAATACTTACGCTATCCGCGGTGTCGTATACGGTGTGATAGAACTTTTCTATCATGTGATTCATACCCGCTACGCTTGCCGCTCTATAGCCTGCTTGTGAAAAAGCCGCGCCGTCCGTTGCACCACCGAAAGGGGGTACCATGCCTTTTTTGCAAGGGATACCTAGTTCTTCCGCCGCTTCTAAGAATGAGTCGGATACTTCTTTGTCCGCTTTTACAGTGCCGTTAAGATTGCGGTAATTTATCATAAGATGTTTTGGATCTTGAAGAGTATCGAGAGAATATATCCAAGTAGGTACGTCGTCGAATTCACCTTTGTGCGCTTCGCACCACGCTTTTGATCCGCGTAAACCCGCTTCTTCCGAGCCCGTCAACACAACGCCCACTTCGGTATGTTCAAGTTCTATACCTTCGTCTTTAAGGGCTTTTAGAATAGCGATAGAAATTAGACAGCCCGATAGGTTGTCGCTTGCGCCGTCCACTACTTTCTTTTCATTCCAAAGGAAATACATACCTATTAGAGAAGGTACGAAGATAAGTACCGCGAATCCCGTATAGTATAACGCTTCGCCGTAGATAATAGGATTAGCGATACCCACGCCACATTTAGTTACCACGCTTGCCACGATACAAATAACGAATGAAGCGATAGTACCCATTATTGCGGTAATCATAACCGCGTTATGAACTTTTCCGTTGAATTTTTCGTTAAACGTCCAACTCCACGCTGCGTCGGGGTGACCATTGAAGAGTATTCTTGCTTTCGTTTCGCCCGTACATTTTTTGATAGCGGTTACGTTAGAGCCGATTTTTTCGGGGAAGAGTTTGTCCACCACCTTTTTGTAAAACCCAAATTCAAGGAACATAATCGTGTAGCCTAGTGCGTAAAGTGCAACGCCTAGAATAGGTATGAAGAAAAACGCAACCATTGCAAGCAACGCGCAAGTTACGGTGATATAAATCCATCCGTAGAATGCGTTAGGGTGCTCTTTGTAGCGTTCAACTTCGCTTCTCTCGCAACCGCATTGATTCTTTAATACGTCGGCAAAATATTCACACGCCATTTTTTCCCCTTCGCTACCGGGTCCGCGCTTAGGGATATTGTTACATACGTGCGTTATTTCATCCGCCATGTACTTTGCGTACGAGTCGCTATTCTTTATTATTTTAGTAAAGTCCGCCATATTTTTTCTCCTTAGCTTGTATGGGAATATTTTAACACACAAAAATAACTATTTCAATAGCAAAACGGTTTTTGTAGTATAAAAAAAAGAGCAACCGTAGTCGCTCTCTTTTTTACGTATCAACGATTATTATTTCGTGAAAGCTTCGATAGCTTCGGAGTCACCGAAATATACCCATTTGCCGTCTAGTTCTGCGAACTTACCGGTAATGCCGCTTCCGTCTACGTAGAACTCTTCTGCAGATTTTGCACTGTCAAAATAAAGAGCGGTGATGGTGCTGGTTATTTTGGTAGCGATGATTCCGCCAACAAGACCTTCAGCGTCTTTGGTATAAGCCATTACGGTGTAGCCGGCTTTTTCCATTTTTTCTTCAGCTTTTTCTACGTTAGAAGGTACGCAAGCGAATAAAATTGCGCTCATTACGCAAATAACAAGTACGAATACGGTTATTGTAAAAACTTTTTTCATAAATTATCAATCTCCTATTTATTAATTGTTTTTTTGGTAACAATAGTATAGTAAAGTGAAAATTATTTGTCAAGCAAAAAAGGATACGCGTATTAATCATAAAAACATATTGATTGACAAGTATTGTCACAATGGGTAATTTATATATGATATATGGAAACCTAAACATATGATAAATTGTAAATTAAAAATAATACCAATTCGTCGAAAAATAAAAAGCATTGACAAAGACTGCATTAAGAATTATAATAAAAAAAAGTCTGTTTTTTTTCAATGAAAAATCGGCGAACAATGGAGGAAGACGTGAAAATAAGAAAAGCGGTTATCCCTGCTGCAGGGTATGGCACGAGATTCTTGCCGGTTACCAAGGGGATTCCCAAAGAAATGCTATCGATAGTGGATAGACCAGCTATTCATTATATAGTGGAAGAGGCGGTTAACGCTGGGATTGAAGAAATAATCATTGTAATAAGCAACGGCAAAACTGCGATCAAGTCTTATTTTGGAGCGCACGAAATTTACGACGGAATTAAGAATAGGGAGTTACTCAAGCCCGTTGACGAATTGTTAAAAAAGGCAAAGTTTACTTTCGTTTTGCAAGAGCCGATGCGTGGTAACGGCGACGCGGTGTTAGTTGCAAAAGAAGCAGTCGGTAACGAACCGTTCGTAGTGCTTTTTGGCGACGACGTAATTTATAATGAAGGGAAGAACGCGACTGAACAAATAATAAACGTCTATAATTCTACCGGAAAATGCGTGGTGGGCGTGCAAGAATGTCCCGACGACGTCGCTTGCACGTGCGGTTGTATCGTCCCGGGCAAGGTAGAGGGTAAGCTCATTGAAGCGCTCGATATTATCGAAAAACCCGACGTTATGCATCTTCCCTCTAACTATGCAAGTTTCGGTAGATTCGTACTAACCCCCGAGATTTTTGAAGAACTAGAGAATGCGCCTTTATACAAGGACGAAATATATTTGACTGTTGCTCTTCGCTCGTTAATTAAGAAGCAGGGCGGATATGCTTATCAATTCGACGGGTGCAGATACGATATAGGCAACAAGGTAGGCTTTTTTAAGGCGACGGTAGAATACGGATTGAGGAGTCCGTACGAAAAAGAATTCAAGGAGTATCTAAAAGAATTAGTAAAAAATTTTGATTGATGATATACGATTATTTGATCGTGGGCGCAGGGCTATACGGAGCGGTTTTTGCGCGAGAGATGACGGACGTTGGAAAAAAATGTCTAGTTATCGATAGGCGGTACCATATCGCAGGCAACGCGTTTTGCCACCGAGTAGTAGGTATCAACGTCCACAAATACGGTGCACATATATTTCACACTAATAGCGATGAAGTCTGGCAATACGCCAACCGATTCGCTTTTTTTAACGACTTCGTCAATATGCCACTTGCCGAATACCACGGCAAAAGGTATAATTTGCCCTTCAATATGAATACCTTTTATCAACTGTGGGGAGTGAAAAGCGAGAGTGAAGCAAGGGCGATAATCGATAGCCAAATAAAAAAAGAAAATATTGGTATTCCTAATAATTTAGCCGAGTATGCGCTGAAAACGGTGGGGCGCGACGTATTCGAGAAACTAATTAAGGGTTATACCGAGAAACAGTGGGGAAGAGAGTGTGAGGAGTTACCTGCGTTCATTATAAGAAGATTACCGCTGAGATTTAGTTACGACAACAATTATTTTGACGCCAAATATCAGGGTATACCTATCGGTGGATATACGAAAATGGTAGACAATATGCTTTACGGCATTGAGCAAAAACTCAACGTTGATTATTTTGATTTTATCGGTAACACGCGTGATAAATTCAAAAAAACCGTTTTTAGCGGTAAAATAGATGAATTTTTTGACTATCGGTACGGAAAACTTGAATATAGGACGGTTGATTTTGAAAGTGCGATACTATCGACAAGCGATTATCAAGGCAACGCGGTAGTTAATTATACCGCACGCGAGGTGCCGTATACGAGAATAATCGAGCATAAGCATTTCGAAAAAAACACGAGCGACGTGACGGTGATTAGTAAAGAATATCCCACTGAATGGAAGGATGGAAAGGAAGCGTACTATCCCATTAACGACGAAAAGAATACGAGAATTCTTGAATGCTACAAAAATTTAGCAAAAAGCAGAAAAGACGTTATTTTTGGCGGAAGACTAGGTGAATACAAATATTACGACATGGACGGCGTTATAAAAAAAGCCCTTGACGACGTTAAGAAAGAAAAAATAAGCAATAATGAATACGTCTAATAGTGGGAATTAAGTAAAAGGAAGTAGATGACTAAGACTTTATTAATAATCAACGATATGAGCGGTACGGCAAGCGGTATCGACGTAGAGGGGATAAAAAACGCCTTTCATACGGAAAAAATTGATGAAATAAGGCTAAAATCAATAGAGCAAGACTATGACGTGAAGGGATATAGTGAAGTGATCGTTTGTGGCGGTGACGGTACGCTCAACAACGCCGTCAATAAGTGTAAGAATATGCCCGTTAAGCTGTATTGTTTTCCCTGCGGTACTCTTAACGAAAAGGTGAAGTCTTCTCTAAAAGAAGAGGCGAGGGCGAAAAAAATAAAAAAATTAGGCGCCTGCAACGGTGAGTTCTTTACTTACGTTCTTGCGAGCGGAACCTTTACGGAAATAGGTTACGTGACGAAGACGAGGTTAAAAAAGAAAATAAAAAAATTCGCATATTTTTTTGAGGTGCTGAAGGCGTACAAGGTAAAGAATATTGGTGCAAGGATAGATTGTGGGGATAAGGTGATTGACGGCAGTTTTTCGCTAATAATGGTGCTAGATAGCGATAGGTGTTTTGGTTTTAAATTCAACAGGATATATGATGACGGCGCCGACGATCTATACTTACTTACCATAAAAAGCGCAAAAAAAGACGGAATAATGGGTAGAATTAAGATTTTCTTTCCTTTTTTTCGAGCATTTTTTTTGGGATTTGATAGAGAATACCATTCGCGAAGTATTAATTTTTGCAAGATAAAGGATATAAAAATAAAATTAAACAATAGTTGCGAATTTTGTGTTGACGGCGAAAGAAGAGTCTTTGACGGCGTATTGCACGTAAAAAAACTGTCGTTAAAGCCCGAATTATACGTTATGAAACAATGATGTATCGCAAAATAAAAGCTTATCTAGATACTCTTATTGCATTTTTTTTATTGGTTATTTTGTCACCGCTTATTTTCATTTTGTCACTGTTTATTAGACTTGACGGACAGGGAAAAGCGATTTTTAAACAAGCAAGAGTGGGTAAGGGCGGTGAGATTTTTTATATGTATAAGCTCCGCACGATGCGGTCTACCGAGGTATCCTTCAACGTAAACAGGGCGGTTATTGACGACGATAACGCTAACCTTACTAGGATAGGGCGGTTTTTACGCAAATACAAAATTGACGAATTGCCACAACTTTTTAACGTGCTTATAGGGGATATGAGTATAGTAGGCCCTAGACCGCTTATGCCCGTTTATTTAGATAATTATCACGGTTGGGAGCGGGCGAAATTCGCCGAAAAGCCAGGGATGACGGGATATGCACAAGTCAATGGTAATGGATATTTATCAAGAAAAGAGAGAAGTTATTACGATGTATTTTACTCAAAAAATCTTAATTTTTGGCTAGATATAAAAATAATATTTTTGACGATTAAGGTAATAATTAAAGGAGAAAATGCGTGTACGAAAAGAGTGGACGAAAATATAATACGTGACTTTTTGAGGGAGAACGATGACGTTAATGCGTAACGTAAAAAAAAGAATTTATCTATTCTACGTCCTTATAGTGCGTAACGTAAAATCTCTATATAGAGGTTCTTTTTTGGGAGTTATTTGGACGGTTCTTAATCCTCTTCTTACCATGTTCGTGTTGTCCGTTGTGTACAGCAAGGTTTTCGGGCGATATATCGTAGGGATGGAATATCCTGTGTACGTGTTGAGTGGTATGATAATTTTTAATTCCATTTTTCGCCAAGGCACGACGTCGGCGCTTACCTCAATAGTGGATAAAAGGGCTCTCGTAATGCAAACTATGGTATCCGTAACGGTTTATCCTCGTGTTCAAGTATATACTGCCGTCGTCAACTATACCTTTTCATTTTTAGCACTGCTAGCGGTGATGCTAGTATATAAGCAACCTTTTAAGATCACTTTATTACTTTCGTTCGTGCCGATAATAGGAACGGCCTTATTTAGCATGGGCGTTGCTTTTTTCGTTAGCACCCTATACGTATATTTTCGCGACGTCAAGAACGTCTATAACGTTTTCGTCACCCTTCTTACCTACCTTACGCCTATATTCTATACGGTGGAGAGTTTGAAAAGCGAGCGTGCGGAGAAACTTCTTATTTTGAACCCTATGTACTATTTCGTAGGATATTTTCGCGAGATAATTATTGGCAAAATACCTAGTATTAGTTATCACATTTTGATATTAGGAATGGGCGTAGCAGTGTATTTTTTGGGATATGCGTTTATTAACGCTAATAAGAAAAAAATCGTTTTTTATTTGTGAGGCCTTTATGCAAAATTCCTCAAAAAAAGTATTGATAGAGCTTCAAGACGTCAGCGTCAGCTACAAGCTACCTGCGCAAAAATTAGACGGGCTCAAAGATTACGTAATTAGATTATTGAAGGGTGATTTGCGCTACACGAAGTATCAGGTTCTCAACAAGGTATCACTTACCGTATACGAAGGTGAATCGATAGCGCTAGTCGGGCGCAACGGAGCGGGCAAAAGCACCCTTCTACGGGTGATTGCAGGGATAATTCCTCCCGAAAAAGGCACGGTAAGAATTTACGGAACGATTGTTCCTATGCTAGCGATAGGCGCAGGGTTTGATATGAACGCAACGGGTAGGGAGAACGTCTATATTAACGGTGCGCTTTTGGGATATTCAAAAAAAGAAATGGACGCTAAATACCCTTCTATCGTGGAATTCGCGGAGCTAGAAGATTTTATGAACGTTCCCGTCAAGAATTACAGTAGTGGTATGACGTCGCGCTTGGGTTTTGCAATCGCGGTAAGCACCGAGCCCGAGGTGATTTTGGTAGACGAGGTCCTTGCAGTGGGTGATGCTAGGTTTAGGACAAAGTGTGCAAAAAAAATGGAAGAACTCCAATCAAAGGGTGTAACGTTTGTGGTAGTTTCGCACAGCAAACAGCAAGTAAAGCAGTTATGCAAGCGTGCAATATTGATAGAAAACAAAAAAATTGCCCTTGATGGGACGGTAGAAGAAATTTATAGTGCATACGAAAGTTAAAAAAATATTGACAGTATGAATATACTGTGGTACTCTAAAAGATATGGGAAAGTCAGCAAAACGCAAGACAAATTCTAAAAAGAAGGCAGAAAGACGCTCGAATATCGATACGAAGAAGATCTCTGCTCTCGCAAAACGCTATTGGTATTGGTTAGTGGTTATACCACTACTTATCGTTGCCATTATCTTATTTTGCTATTTTCAAGGGTATTTTGATCCGAAGAACAACGTAAAATTACTAACTAGTGCACCGTTCGAGATAGAGCTTGATATAGGTAAGAGCTACAACATGGACGTAGTGGCTAGCGATGGCAGTGAGGTTACCTATAAGATAATGGAGGGCGACGAGGTAGTTATTACGCTAGAAGATAACGTTGTGACTGCGATTAAACCGGGCGAAACTAGAATAGTAGCTTCTGGCGGTGGGCAAAGTAAGATTTTCCTTATTAAGGCGTCGCAGACGATAATTTCTTGGAAGATACCGCTAGGAAGTAAGTACGAGACCGATCTTATCAGGGAATATATCGACGTAGTATACGGGCTAAATTCGTACACCATTAATTATCTTGATACCGACGTAGTAGACACAGTCCGCGAGGACGATGGCAAAGAATATTTCGTAGCTAAATCGGAGGGTATCGCTCTTATAGAGATACTCAACAGTGAGTACGAACCGCAAAGAAAGGACGTGCTGTATTCGATTATATCCATAAAGGTTGTTGACGGGTTAAAGGAAGAGGATATCGTTATTGACGAAAATTTTGCCCTCGATATAGGTGATATAGAGATCGATTACACCGATATATACAGCGTGCACGATATGTATTTGTATCAAAAATACAAGATAGAGGATATCGTTTTTGACAAGGCGGGTACGATTTTTTATTACCAAAGACCTACCGACGCGCTTAAATTGACGGGCTACGGGGTATGTAGCGGAATAAAAGAGGGCGAAAGCATCGTCACCGTATTTTGCGTATCGCAAGATAACACCTACGTTTACGCTAACGTGAAGATAAGGGTACATCCCGTATCGATGGAAATCGACGGTTACGTCGGCGTAGAGATATCAGCATCAGATTTAGATGCTTTGTACGACAATCCAATCGTTAAGTATTATTCAACGGATAGTGAATACCTAGAAGTATACAATTCTCCCGACGGTAATGCCGAGACGTTTACACCTAAAGAAGAAGGCAAGACGGTGGTTATCAACGGATACGATGCCGATGGAAATAGAATAATAAAATTTACGATAAATACGAAGCCTAACGTTGACGAATATTGGGGAGAGGAATAAGATGAAATTATCAAAAAAAGCGGTGTTTTTGCCAATACTTACGGTTATTGCCGTCATTACGATAGTTTCGTGCATAGGATATAGCACGAACGAGGCTTTTGCCGACGACGTGATTAAGTTAGAGGATATAACCGTACTTACACATCCCCAAGACGTGTATTCTTCTTATGGAAAAGGTGAGTGTGAGATGACCGTCACTTTGTCGGAGAACGTCACTTGCCGTTATCAATGGTACCGTATAGACGGTAGCGGTCAAGCAGAAGAGGTATCTTCGGGCGTAGGCAAAGAGATAAAGTACGTAGTATCCCAAGTAAGCGACAACGGCGAGTATTTTTGCCGTATTACCGAATTGAGCTACGGTAACACCGTATTAACTACCGATATCACCACCGAGCAAGCAACGGTAAAAATTCTACCTAAGCCCATATGTGTATTTACGCCGAAGGACAAAAAATACGTCTACAACGGCTCGTGGCAAAACTTCGTTTTTTACGTTAACCCCGAAGAATTAGAGGAGGGTGATAGCGTAAGCGTAATACCCGTCACGGATAAGTCTACCATCAACGCAGGTACGTACGACGTCAGCCTAAAGCTTGACGCAGGTAGCCTTAACTATACCATTAACGGACCTACGGTAGTACAGGTTACCGTAGAGAGGGCTAAACTTGAGGTTACGATAGACGAGCAGGTGGTTGCCGTCGATCAAGAGTGCAAGCCTACGCTTCGGTATTCGGGCTTTATCGGCACGGACAACGAGAGCGTCTTTGGAGATGATTTGCCTGCTGCCAAGAAGGTTTCTTACAAATATCCCGGTATATACGAAGTAACGCCTAGCGGAGTATCTCACGTAGATAACTACGACGTTTTTTATAAACCGGGCAAGATTTACGTTAATTACGATATTCTGCCGACTAATCAAGTAAGCGGTATTGACAGTACGCTGTGGGGATCATTTTCTGCAGACACGACCGCTAGCATAGTAGAGAGCGACATAGATCCCAAAGACATCGCTTTTCACTTCTTAAAGCCTATAAAAATCGCTTATAACGTCAACGTAAAAGGCACGCTTGCAGGTGAAACTTATACTGTAAGTATAAATAACGTAGACGTGTCTAGCTTCGGGCTTGCCGTATGCTACGTTAATGAGGATATGGAGACAAAAACGGTAGAAGACTTCAAGTATAAAGACGGTACGCTAAGTATTACTTTACCTGTTGACGCGCAAGTAGGCTATTTGGTAGTCTATAACGAATATACGTTGATTACCGTTATCGGTGCGGTAATAATCCTTGCATTACTTATCACTTTCTTTGCAAAAGCAATCGATCGCAAAAAATATAGGAAGAGAAAGGCGTATAGAGATGCCGTAGTCGCTGAAGCGAACAAATTTAGATAAAATGTCCGAAATAGAATTTAACGAGCGACAATTAGAGTGCTATGAGGAAGGCTTTTTAGCTATTTTTGTTGAGAAAAATAAGTCTTATTCGTGGTGGAAGAGTTACCCTGATCCTGTTTATCCTTAAATGAATGCTATATTCAATTCGTATAAAAACCGTGACGTTATTCACGAACAAAGTGAAAAATCTCACTACGCGTGAGCGAGCTGAACGTAAATTTGGCTAAAAAATAAACAACTATCCAAGAAAAAAGAGCAAGAGTAAAAGATAAAATTCTTCCATTCTTGCTCTTATTTTTTGTCGAACGTGGGCATTGCCCACTCAATTATTATTCACCATCGTAGTTAAATACCATTTTACCATTGTTTTGATAATTGGATAGAGCGACTGCATCGTGATTGTCAATTTCGTTCCATTGCATACCATTACCGCGGTAATATATGATTGCATTGGTTGAAGCGTTGGTGAATGCTCTTTCGCCAATGTAGGTGATGCTAGCAGGCAAGATTATCTTTTGTAGACGAATGGTGCCGTTGAATGCGCTTTCACCGATTCTAGTTACGTTACCCGTGATGTTGATAGTGGATATAAAGGAACAACCGGATAGCAAGCCGTCTGCTATTTCCGTAACGCCCGAAGGAATGGTTATGCTACTTAGGTCTTTACACATCGAGAATGCGCTATTGCCGATAGTAACTACCGATTCGGGGATATAAATATTGCTTACGCCCGAGCCGAAGAATGCGCCTTCGCCGATAGCGGTTACGGTGTCGCGGATAAGCGTGCCACTACAGCCTACTACTAGGGTGTTAGTTGCGGTTTCTACAATACCCTTGCAGTTATTACGAGAATCATAAACAAGGTTGTTTTCTGCAACGGTGATAGTCTTTAATACGTCGCAGTAAGCGAAAGCATACGCTTCAACGGTAGTTACCGATGCGGGGATATGAATGGTTTGAAGTGCTTTACAAGCGCGGAAAGCATAACCTTCGATTTTTTGAACGCCTTCACTGATGGTGACCGTTCTTAATTGGTCGCAGTTAGAAAATACGCTTGCGTGAATGGTATTAAGGGTAGAAGGAAGGGTAATGCTCGTTAAATACGTTTGATGGAAAGCATCAGGTCCTATATAAGTTAAACCTTCGGGTAGATTGATAGAGCTAAAACTATAACAGCAAGAGAACGCGTCTTCACCGATAGATTCACAAGTTGAAGGTAGGGTGATAGAACCTAGAGATTCGCAGAACATAAACGCTTCGTTGCCGATACCTCTAATATTACCCGACAAGGTAACGCTATCCAAATTTTCACACTTATAGAAAGTGCCGTTCTTTATTACCGTTACGCTTGCAGGAATTGTTATAGCCGTAAGTTCTTCGCATTCGTAAAAAGCCTTTTCTTCAATAGTGGTTACGCTATTAGGAATACGGATAGTCTCTATTACGCTATTTTCTTTGAACGCTTCTATTCCGATAGTAACTACGGGTAAACCCTTATATTTGTTAGGAATAACAACGTCTTTGTTGCTACCCGTGTAGCCAACGACTGAATAATCAACTTCGCCAGGGTTTAGGCTAAATACTAGTCCGTCGGTGTAGATTTCGTATCCGCAAATGGTACAAACGTCGTTTACGTAATCGTGTTCCGTCTTATAGATAATGCTTTGTGTTACTATTACTTCGTTACAAACAGAGCAATGTTTACCTTCGGTTAGACCGGTGCTAGTACAGGTAGCAGGTACCATACTGTCGGTTACTTCGGTATGTGCTAATTTTGCAATATCTTCGGTTTTGGTCTCCGAACAACCGCTACAAGAGTATACCAAAGTGCCATTTTCGCTACAAGTAGCTTCTTTCGTTACGGTGCCGTTATCCCACGCGTGTTCGTGATTAGAACCACCGCTAGAACCATTGTCACCGCATGCAAATAGTACCGTCATAGTGGTAATTATGACAAGAACTAAACATAACGATAAAATACTTTTTTTCATTTTTTCTCCATTCGCCCGTTTTATTTACGAGCGTTTTTAAATTTGATTATCTAATTATATTACTAAATTATTTATTTGTAAAGAGATTGACAAAAGAGCAAAAAAATCTCCAAATTTTTTAAATTGCTTTTTAAAAAAATCGGTGGGATATTTTTGGTGCATTACCTATTTTAGAATGAGTTTGCAGAACAACTTAAACAAGGAGAAAGATATGGACAATTTTAACAACGTAATAGGTTATCAATGGGTAAAAGAAGAACTGCTTAATATTTGTGATATCATAAAGAATCCCAGTATCTACAAGAAGTTAGGCGTTACCGTGCCTAGAGGCATAATGTTAAGTGGCCCTCCCGGCGTAGGTAAGACAAAAATGGCGCAAGCTTTTATCAACGAGTGTGGTTTACCTTCGTACGTAATAAGAAAGTTAAAATGTAAAGACGAATTTTTGAAAGAAATGGAAAAAACGTTCGAAGAAGCAAAGTTTTCCGCGCCGTCCGTGATATTACTCGACGATATGGATAAGTTTTCGACGGATAGTTTTGATATTCAGGAATACGCGGTGGTACAATCGTGCATGGATAGCGTAAAAGATTCGAGTGTGTTCGTGATAGCCACCGTTAACAAAACGAATGAAATACCAAAATCGCTGTTGAGAGCGGGGCGTTTTGATAATATATTGCAAGTAGAACCACCGCAAGGACAGGATGCTGTTGACGTAATCAAATATTATTTAAGCACCAAGAATTTATCGGAAAACGAAGATTACGAAGATGTTATTAAGATGTTAGTAGGGGCGACTTGTGCAGAAATAGAAGTAATTATCAACTCTGCAGGCTTGCTTGCCGGCAGTGAAAGGTGTGAAAAAATATCAAAAAAACACCTTGTCAAGGCATATACGCTAGAAAAAAAGGGCGCAGATTTTGACAGTGAAGAAGGAAAGAGAAATTTAGCATATCACGAAGCAGGGCATGCAATAATTGCCGAAGCATTAAAGAAAGAAAGCGTCAGTATTGTGGCAATCGTTGCTGATAAAGAAAATGGAGATAGGGGTTTTGTAAAAGTATGGGACGTGTTAAGAACGGCGGATGAAAAAATATTGTACGCGCTCGGCGGAGTAGGTGCGGAAGAGATCGCCCTCGGTGTCCGTAAAGGCGGTAGCAAGTCCGATATAGAAAAAGCGGTCAGGTTAATAAGAGAAAAGTCCTTTTGCGGTGAATACGGATTTGAATTCGTTGAATACAGAAAAGATATTTCTAACGAAAAACTTTTCGCTTGGGAAAATCTAATTAAGTCAGAATTGTCAAGGTACCTTACCGAAGTAAAAAAGATACTTGCGTCTAAGAGCGATTTACTTGACGAATTAGCAACCGAAATAATGAATAAAAACACCCTTCTTTTTAGCGACGTACAAAGGTTAATGAAAAAATATAAAAAATAAGTAATTTTTACACTATGTACCAAAAATGTCGCATAATCTATTGTAAACTTTTTGTAGAAGTAATATAATAAACGTGGAGAGTGATATCATGAACGAAACCCCAAAGAGTTTGATAGCTTTGCAATTACTTAATATTCTACAGAAGTATTCGGACGAAAATCATCGCTTTACGGTGAAAGAATTGAAAGAAAAGTTATATTCTGAATACGGCGCAGTAGTAGAAAGAAAGGCAATAAAAAGGAATTTAGATAACCTTCTAATAATGGGCTATAATTTAGAATTCGACGAAACCGAGCGCATTAATAAGTATGGTGAGAAAGAAATCATGCAGACGAATTGGTATCTTGAACATGATTTTAGCGATGCGGAATTGAGATTAATGATAGATAGTCTACTGTTTTCTAAACAGCTTTCGCGCACGCATAACGAAAAGCTCATCGGCAAAATAAAGAATCTATCGAGCGTTCATTTTGGCGGAAAAATAAAGCATATTTATTATATTCCCAACAACACGAGCAACAAAGAAGTACTCTATAACGTAGAGATACTTAACGAAGCGATAGAGCGCAACAAGAAAGTGCGTTTTTGCGTATATTCTTACCAAAAGGATAAAAAACTTCACCCACGCTTATGGGGTGACGGCAACGTAAAAGAATATATCGTCAATCCCTATCAAATGGTAGTCACTAACGGTAGGTACTATCTTATCGGCAATATTGATAAATTCGACAATATTGCGCATTTTCGCATAGATAGAATAAAAGGGATAAAGATAGTTGAAGATAGCGTACGCAAAAAGCATACGGAAATTCCCGAAATGAAAGACGGCTTTCAATTAGGAAAACATATGGCAGAGCACGTCTACATGTTCAGTGGAAAGAGCGAAAGGGTGCGATTTATAGCAAAAACCTATCTTTATAACGATCTTATGGACTGGTTTGGCGACGATTTACGATTTATAAAGGAAGAAAACAACGAAGTACTTTGCGAAGTAAGCGTCAATCTAAAATCAATGAAACTCTGGGCATTACAATATTCACCCCACCTCAAAGTAATCAGCCCAAAATCACTAGTAGAAGAAATAAAACAAGACCTAAAATATGCACTTAACGAGTATGAAAAAGGAGAATAAAATGAAAAAAATCGTATTAAAAGACGCATACGAAGAATTATTAAATGCGGTGTGTAAGGTAAAAACAAAAATTGTTGCACAAATGTTTGTTGTTGGTGAAAAATATGCCGAAAGTGAAAAAAGACTATTGGTTATTGGTAGAGCATTAAATGGATGGGGAGCATTCAAAGACGAATTAAGCGTAGATAATCTAATAGATCATTGGGAAAAAGTTGATGATGGGAAAATAGAATATGATAGATATTCTGATAAAACTCATATAAACAAAATAACCGAAGAAGAAAGAAAGGGGTTAGAATGGGTAAAAAGTTATTTCAAAGAAAGTAAAGAAAAAACGGCTAAATCTTCTAAATTTTGGGAGCTAACAAGGAAAGTTACGCATCACGTATTAGGTGTCGATGGAGAAAACTGGACAAAGTATATAGCATGGACGAATTTATATAAAGTCGCACCTATATCAGGTGGCAATCCAAGCGATAGTTTATGCAAAAAACAACTTGATAGTTGTATAAAAATATTAAAAGAAGAACTAGAGTTGCTTAAACCCACACACGTATTGGTAATTGCAAAAAAGTGGGATAATAAAGAATATAAAAAGGATACCGAAGACGCATGGACAAAAGATTTTTGTCAAGTTATTGATGCTTATCGTAGAAATAACGAAGCCAAAGTTGTTTTCGTAGGAAGACCAGAGATTAGAAATGGTGATGCTAGGGAAAAAATAAAAAACGTGCTAATAGAAAATGAATTTTTACCTAGCTAATCTATAACAAAATTTAATAATTCATAACAAAGTCGACAATTTCGTCGGCTTTGCTTATTATTGTGTGTTTTTTATATTCGTTGCGCTCTTTTTCTACCATGCCGTTATTAATAAGGCTATCCATGATATCCGCAGCTTTGCAGTAGCCTATTTTTCTCATAACTTGTATGGTTGCGGTAGATATGCCAATTTTACTGATTTTCTCTAAATAATTCGTCATTTTCGTTCTCCCATTTTACATATTCATTTACGCTATTTTTTGCATCGTCGAAGTAAAATATAAATTCTCTATTTTTGTAATGGACTGAAGACTGCGTATGTTTTTTAGGCAAAGGGGGCAGTACGTAATTGCCCAAAAGTACAAGGCATAAGGTTTGGCATGCGAGTATTTTTCTGGGGACACCCTTATCCATTACGTAAAAATCACGGATAGATAATAGTAATTCTATTACGTTCTTGTCAAATGATTTTTTATTCCGTTTTGACTTTAAGAATTGATAGGTTTTGTCAAAAACGTCAAAAAAATTCTCTTCGTCAAATTCGTCGCCCCAATATAAATCAGTAACAATATCTTCCCAAGACCTAGTGAGCCTTATTATTTGCGATAGTTTTTTCTTTTTCATAAGTACCTCCATAGCACGATTATTATACGATATTGCGTGCGACAAAAAAGGTAAGCAAAAGCGTATTTTCCATGATAGATAACACGTTTTGAGATATTGCTATAAATAATTATTTCTTTTTTGACTTACGGTAGGAGATAAAGGTCTCTGGATGGGCTTTGTTGTCGAATTCTATTACCATTGTCATTAGGATAACCATTATCATGATGGGGATAGGGACGAAGGTGCCCGTGTCTATCATTGAGTAGCCTTCGAAGCCTAACATGCCGATTAGCATGAAGATACTGAAGATACATTTTTTGCGCACCATGATTCTGTAACGCGCAAAGTAGTACCACGCGTATGCGACTATTCCTATCGCGCCCATGCTACCTATTATTTGGAAAAGGGTGGAGTGGAACCAATACATGGGCATAGTTTCTAACCTATAATAGTTACCGTCGAAGCCTATGCCTGCGCCGAATATGGGGTTAGCCATAAATTCGTCTATTGCTTCTTGATAGAGTTTATCTCTACCGCTTACGCCCGTACCTTGCGCGAGTATCTTATCTATTAGTTCGTAAATTTGATCCCAAAGAAGAGCTACCGCGACTATCGCGCCAATTAACAAAATACCGAGTGAAATAAGGATGACTTTTCTATTTTTCTTTGCACCGATAATTAACGCAACGAGATACATAGGTAGTATAATTGCGCCGAACAAAGTTGCGCCACGCGACCAACTGAATACTATTGCTAAATATTGCGCCACTGCAAGCAACAAGTATACAAAACTCAATTTTGATTTTATAGCAAGGTATAGAGTGCCTGCCACGCTAAAAAGTAAAATGGTTGCAAAATTGTTGCCGAGTCCCCAACCGAGCGAAACTCCACTACCCACGCGCAAATGTAAATCGGGCTCTTGAATAAAGCGCGTCACTACTTGACACACGATAAGAATACCTACCGCGTTAAGTAAATGCGCTATCCAATTCTTTAGATTCACGTTCTTCGGTGGGTACGCATATAGATAGAAGAAAAAGTAGAAAAAGAGTATGGCAAAGCCTAGTAGTATTGCGTACGTTAATCCCCTTACGTACATCTCGCTACTAATAGAACCTATACCGCCTAGTAGCAAAGCAATGCTAACTGCGAGTTGGGGAAAGAATAACTTACCAACGCGGAATGGGCTCCTGAACCTAACGAAATGGACTACTATAGCTATGGGAAGCGGTATGAAGCAGTAGAAGTAATCCGCATAGATAAGCGGGTCGATATTCTTGGGGAATATCATAGCGATTACAAAAATAATCGCTATAAGGGGCGTGGTATCCTTACGCATAACAAGGACGATTGACGCAAAGATAATTACGCCTATTACGCCGTAAACTTCCACTTCGAATAGCCAACATAAGTAGACGAGTGCGCACAAAAGTAAGAAGTAAGTACGCGAATATAAGAACCTATCACCGAAAGAATTAAGGCGGTTAAGGAAGTTGGATTTATACTTCGGCTCGTTACTTATTTCGTCCATTCTCATGGTAGGACGCTTTGCTAAATATTGTCTTTTTTTCTCTAAAATTGCCGTATTCATATCAAGATTATATGTATAGAAAATGATATTGTCAACAGTATTGGTAAAAAAGGGCGCGAAAATAAATACTAAAAAAATAATTGACAAACATTTTTTTTGTGTGGTATATTTATACATTATATATTGCGCGCGCACGCAAGGCATACGCATATACGCACGTATGAGCACGCAAGGGCACGCATGATGCATACGTATATACACGCGAAAAAAAGTTTTTGCGATAAAAAAACTATTTCGATTATTAATATAACGGGTGCATCGTAACCAATGAAAAACGAGAGGACTAATAATGAAAAAATCAAGTAAGAGTCAAGTTGTTGACGTACAAGGCAGAACTTTGGTAGTTAACGCATTGTTCAAAAAATACAGTGCGAAAGCTGATTATGCGGTAAAAGATATTTCTTTTTCTTGTGAAAAGGGACAAATAGTAGGGCTTCTAGGAAGTAACGGCGCTGGTAAATCTACGTCCCTTAAGTGCATTACGGGTATGATTCCCCTTACCGAAGGCGAAATAATTATCGGTGGATACGATATTAGTAAGAATCCTATCGAAGCGAAGCGTAATTTTTCTTTCGTTACCGACAATCACGCGACTTTCGTTAAGATGACGGGACTTCAATACATATCCTTCATGGCGGACGTCTATAAGGTAAGTAAGGAAGATAGAGAGAAGAGATATCTCGAATTAGAGAGCGTTTTTAAACTAGGCGATAGCGTTAAGAGATTGATATCTAACTATTCGCACGGTATGAAACAAAAGATTTGTATGATGGCTTCGCTTATTCACGAGCCCGACCTATGGATACTTGACGAGCCTATGGTAGGACTTGATCCGCGTACGCAAAATGCGGTAATAGAGTTCATGCATACCTACGCTAACAAAGGTAAAACCATACTTTTCTCTAGTCACAACCTTGACGTTGTTAGAAGAGTATGCGACAGAGTGGTTATTATCAATAGCGGTAACTTGGTTGCGGACCTTGTTATTGACGAAAATATGAGAAACGACCATAAGATTCTAGAAGGTTACTATTTTGCAGATGGTAACGAAGAAGACGTTCAAAGTAACGTTAGTGCGGAGGACGTTGAATAATGGTAGGGCTTTTACTCAAAAAACAGATGCAAGAGCGTCTGTCGTATTTTAAGCGCAACCGCAAGAATATCGACGTGATGGGAATGCTCCTTTCGCTCGTGCTCGTTGCTTTGGTTGTGTTCATCATCGTAGTAGTATTCAAAGAGTTCATTCAAAAATACTCTACTATTCGTATTAACAACGTGCTTGACGTAAGAGCGCGTCTTTACGAAATAATGACTATCGTATACGAAGCGGTACTAGTAGTATCTATCTTCGGTAGTGTTTCTTCTCTTACGCGCGCGATATTCGAGAGCGACGATAGGAACGTACTTATCGTACTTCCCGTAAAACCGCAAGCGATATTCCTATCGAAAATGATAACCGTTTATTTCTCGCAAGCACTACTTGCCGTTTGCGTAACCTTACCTTTGGTTATCGTTTTTGCACAGGCTACCGATCAGAGCGCGTCTTTCGTAGCAATATCTACGGTGGCAAGTCTATTGATACCCTTTATTTCACTAGGCGTTGCTAGCGTGCTATGCTTGCCGTATTTCTTTATAAAAAGATTCTTACAATCAAAATACCTTCTCTTCTTGGTAGCGGTTACCGCAATAGCAGGCGTACTTTTCGTTGGATATGCAAAGATTTTGGAATTTTTCGAAAATCTTATGGCAACGGGCGACATTAAGTTCTTCTTCTCGGGAGAAATAATGGAGGGGATAATTGGTTTAACGGCAAATCTCGTTCCTGCTAACTTCTTAGCAAAATTGGTATTCGGTATCGACACTTGGGCTAACCTAGGCATACTTATTGCTATCATAGTTGGACTTGGCGCGATAGGTTTTGGCATAGAATACCTTCTCTACAACGTGGCTGTAAAAATCCGCGTTCAGAACAGTGACGGCATTATTTTCCACGCTAAAAAACTTTCAAAGCCCCAACCTATGCTCGTTAGATTAATTTCTAAAGAGCTAGGCAGTATCATTTTTACCCCCGATTACGCGTTCCAATATATTTCCGTTGCGGCAATACTTCCCATCATGGTCTATTTCTGCATAGGGCTAGGCGAAGGCTTGCTTAATTCTACCTTGCACGTAAAAATGAACTTAGAACTTGCTTTGCTTCTTACGGTATTGTTCGGATCGCTTACAAACACTTTCTGCGCGATCAATATTTCGCGTGAAGGTAGATCGTTCTATATGCAAAAAACTTTACCTATAAGCTATGCAAAAATAATGAGTGTAAAAATAGGTCTTAACTTCGTAGTTACCCTTCTATCCGTTGGTGTATCTACGCTAGTTATCGCGGTGCTTGGTTTTATCACTTACGCAGAAGGCGCGTTCGTATTCTTCGTGGGCGTCGTTATGGGCTTTGCACAAATTTGCTTTGCTACCCGTCTTGACCTTAACCGTCCCTACTTCCCGACGGAAGAAGACAACACCGTTAAAGAGGGTAACGGCAACGTGTCCACCATTATTTTGCTTGGTTTGATTACCTCTATCATAACGGGTGGCGTACCGCTTATTTACGAAATAATTCACGTGTTCAAAAAAGACGGAATGGACGGCTTTACTTACCTATTCGCAGGACTCTTGGCAGTCGCTATATTAGGTGCTTCTATTGCTTTCACGGTGATAGGAATGAAGAAGAGATTCGAAAGACTTTCTGAGGGGGATTAATGCTATGAAGAAAAAAGTTATTGCTCTTATATTGATAATACCCCTTATCTTCTTGTGTACGATTTTTAGCGTAGGTCAAGTTGCTTCCATTCTAGCAGATATACCCGTAAGCGGTATCAAGATTACTACGCAAAGCGACGAAGGATTCATACATTTAGATATGGCTAAGTACAACGCCGATCCCGATAACTTCATTTATATGCAAGCGCAAGTTGAACCCGCTAATGCAAAGAATCAAGATTATAGTTTCGAAATTGAACCCGCTGAAGAAGGTACGGAAGCGGCGGATATAAGCGTTGACAAAGAGACGGGTTTACTTTCTCTTAACGGTACGGGTAAAGCGAAAATAATCGCGGTGTCTAGTGACAACGCATATACCGATAGCATTATCGTAAGTGTAACGAGTACCAAGGTGGTAGAAATAGTACCTTTCCTAAAAGATCAACACGGTACGGATATACCTTTAAGTATAAAAGAAAACGGTGAATACGAAGTTAATCTTACCCCCGGCGACTACCAATTCTCGCGTAACGTTTATCCTAGCAACTTGTCGGATAGTAGCGTAGAATGGAGCAGTTCTAACGATACCGTTCTTAGCGTTAACGAAGTAACTAGTAAGGCAAAAGCTAGACTATCGGGTAGTGCGGTTGTAGAACTAAATTGCGACAACGCGGTAGTAGGTTTTGAACCTGTAAAAATCAACGTTAACGTAGGCTATGGTGAAAGCGAAACGGGCATGACTATCGAGGGTTTTGAGAACAACGAAATGATGTTCATGACGGGTACGAATACCGTATCGTTCTTGCTAGAACTTGAAGAGCCTATTTTAGGTCTTGGCGAAAGCTTCTTCCTAGGTATTGACGGCGATCTAGAATACCTTGTAGAAGCGGAGAAGTTCGAACCGCTAGATAGTGACGGTAAGCGTTATAAGGTTACCCTAATGCTCAATCCCGAGCGCCCGGAAGAGAAAGAATTGAAATTTTCTTTCCAAATCGGAACGAGCAAAAAAGCAAGTAGCGTAGTTCTTAAATTCGGTGAGTTCGACTTTAACGTATTTAGCGAGCGTCACACGGGCAAAGAAGACGATATTTATCAAAAGAAAGGCGCGGTAATTCAATACACCGCAATAGGCGAACCTAGCGACGACAACGTTATTTACGAATGGAGCAGTTTAAGTAGCGATATTAGTATTACCGAGAAGAACGGTGGCAGGGGCGCAAGCATAACTAGTAGCGTACCCGGCGACTACGTCGTTACCGTCAGAGCGTACAATAAGGTAATGGTAGACGGAGTAGCAACCAAAGGCGACTTCATTAACGACGTAGAAAAAATATTCCACGTTATTAGAGGCGTATCGAGCATTGAGTTTGTGGACAATTCGGTTACTTACGGCTTAGACAATATCCTAACGCTCGGTGACGTAATCTTAGACGATTCGGGATACAAGTACAACTATCGTCCTATAATGAAATTAAAGGTTATCTACGACGACGGAAGCGTAGAAGGGTATTCTGAAGATAATTTAGAATTCGAGAGCACCGACAATTCTATTATTCAACCTTTTGCAACTAACGAAGCGTTCAAGGTAGCAATTAACAGTGACGGAATAGCAACGATCACCGCAAAATGGGCAGAAGGTAAGTATTTTGACCAAGAGATAAAGACAAGTATAAAGCTTCGCGCGGTAAAAGGCGCGGTTATGATAGGTGCGGAAAGCGATAGGAATACTATCGACGTAACCGACTATCAACACTTGAAGCGCGCAACTTCGCAAGGTAAGAAGATTGTTCTTATGAAGAACGTTATGCTCGGTTGGAGCAATATGACGGAAGGTGAATTAAAAACCGAAGCGTCCACCATGCTTACCGACTACGACTGGAGTTTTTATGCAAATCTTCACAAAGAGGATCCGTCTTATCACACGATAGAGCGTCCGTCGGTGTACTATTTGATAGAATTCAAAGACGACGTATGGGGTAACGGATTTAGTATAAACGCCGACAATTTCACCATGGCTAGAGATATCGCGGGCGTACCCAAGTTATTCAAGGGACCGCTTAATTTCGTAGCTATTGAGACTGCATCGGTAAAAGCGCAAGACAATATCGTCTTCCTAGTAAGAGAGGATGGCGTTGATATAAATAATATTGAGTTAAAAGGATGTTTAGACAGTAGTCTAACGTCCGACGAAGGTGGTTTGGACTTAACCAAACTTAACTATGCAGGCACTACTTTGGAGATAAGTAGTGATACGACTTTGACTAACAGCCGTGTATCTAACGGCAGAACGACGGTGCGTATATTCGGTGGAGAAGTAATCAACGAAGGTACGGCACAAGCAACGACGAAGGTTGCAAAACCGGGAGATATCGATATAACCGAACATCGTATAAAAGTGCAAATAGAGAGCAGTATTCTCACCCATGCACGCGAGTTCATTATAAAAATCGGTTCTAATCTCTCGTTATATAGCGATGACGATATCGAATTAATCAACGATCAATTCCCCAATTTCGTTTCGCAATCGCTAAAGAAAGAAAATGGAGAAAAGTATAATCTTTATAACCATTCTAACGCAAGTGACGAATATTTCTACAACAATTACGTAATAGCGGACGTAACGCTCAAGAATTGCGTTTTGGCGACGAGCGGTTTGTTTACTATCGGCATGGAGACGCACTTTGCAGGTAATATGCTAGGTAATCTAACACCCGAATGGCATGGTTGTGGCGGTACTTCTTTTGCTAGCGTCCTTAACTTAGAAGGTGACGTAAAATTATACGACTGGAAACAACTCAACAAAGTTGATAGCACCACGCTTATAGAAACGACCAACGCCGCTAACGAATATCTAATTTTGAGAATAGACAAAATGCTCGAAAAAGTGGTAGACGTAAGGAATTATCACGACATCGTTTCTAAAGTGGACGGAGTAGATTACGTACACGGCGGTATAGCAATGTACGGTGGCGGTAAGAACTACTCGTGTGTTGTCATGACAAAACTTAACAGTGAAGAATTAAAAGAGTTCATGGTTAATATCAGTGATCTTGCCGTGAATGAACCGGATGGCATATTCAAACAGCAAGGGGAAAATTTACCTGGAGCAGCAGGTGAAGAAGATTTTGCTTTTTATATGTACAACAGCGATTCGCAATTTAATTTGCAAAAACAACAGGAAGACCTTGCTTCAGGTAAGGCGTACAAACTACCCGTTGCACCGGCGTACGGTGATTTAATAGGAGAGTGAAAAAAATGAAAATGACATTGAGGGAAAAAATAACAAAAGGAGTGTTACTATTATTAGTAATCTTGATAGCGTCGGTATTTATGATTGCCTGCGAAGATACGGGCAACGTAGATGTGTCCGGTGGTGACGACGATAACGGCAATCAACAAGTAAGCATCAATATCACCTTTATGGATGGCGAAGATATGATACATACCGCCACGTCCTTAGGCGACGTGCTTAGTTACGTACCGACCAAGATAGGTAAAATGTTTGCGGGTTGGTATTTTGACGCCGCTTTGACGATAAACGCTATCGCGGAAGAAATTAAGAACGATAGTGTACTCTATGCGAAGTGGGAAGACGCTAAGTATACCGTTAGATTCGTAAACTACAACGGTACCGTTATTCAAGTCAACGGTCAAGACGTACAGACGGTAGTACACGGTCAAAGCGCGACTGCGCCCGAGGCACCGACCAGAGAAGGTTACGAATTCAAAGGTTGGACGACTAGCTTCGACGTAGTAACGAGCAACTTGATAGTACGTCCTATTTTTGGTAACGTTACGCAAAAGATAACGCTCTATGCTGAAGATAATACCGTTATTGAAGAAGTGCGCGTAGACACGGGCGCGGACATAACGTCTATCTACAACAGTCTTATGGACAGAGCAGAGCAAAGCGTACCCGGTGGACTTGCGTTCGAAACCTTATGTATCGACACCGAGCGTAAGAATCCTTATCAAGTACCGAGCGGAGAGCACGTAATGCCTTCGGAAGACTTGAATCTCTATACGCGTGTAGTTATGCAAGAGATAGAAGGACTTACCCTTACCGAAAACCGTAACGATTTTAGATACGACCTACAAGGTTTTTCACTAAGCGGTGATTTATACTACAACAATATCATAACTTACGCTTTTGAATGGTACGACGTTACCGAAAATAAAGTAATAGAAGGCGAAACGGGCACCACCGTAGATATTGGGTGCAAGGACGTAGGTGAATACACTTACGAACTAAGAGTAACCGCTACGTACAAAGATTTGGAACCTTGTACTGCTAGCGTAACGAAGACTATCAACGTCCTTCTAGGAACTTTGGAAGGAATGATTAGCGTAAAAGGTCTTAGCAGTGAAAACGGTGACGGCGTATACAACACCGCGTATAACGCTACCGTAAGAACGCTCAATTTTGACGGTATATTAGACGGTGACGTAATTAGTTATAAAGATAACAACGCAAGCGAAGCGTTTTATTCTACCGTTTCACCTATGCTTAACGCAGGTAACTACAAGATTGCTACCAAAATTGAACGTAAGAATTACGAACCGATAGAACTTGATCCCGTTAACGTAGTAATAGATAAACTCACCCTTTTCGTAGACACTTCTTTAACGCTAGAAGGTCAAACGGGTGAAGAATATTATCAAATCGAGTACGGCGAAGAAGTACCTGCTATTAACTACGTAATCACCGGTTTTGCACAAGGTGAAAGCGAAGCTAACCTTACCTTACCGCAAGGTATGGTAATCTATAATCAAGGCTATCAAGTAGGTTCACCCGTACTTGAAGACGGCGAATTTTACGAAATGGGCGTTCGACTCAACAGTTGGACTTCCGTTAACTATATTTTTGACGAAAATAGCGTTGTTACGCAAAAACTACGCGTAGTTAAGCGCGCGCTCGTTATTAACGTTCAACCTTACGAAATAACCTACGGTGACAATGCACCTAATACGGGCGTATACACCATTACTTTTGGTAGCATTGACGGAAGCGGTAAAGAAATCGGACTACCTTTTAGCGATAGCGACAAGAGTTCTATACTAGAAACGGTAAAATTCCAATGTTCGTACGTAAAAGGTAACCCCGTTGCCGAATACGAAATAAAGGCAGGCTTTGAAGAAACGGAAGAATACAAAGCGGTTGATAGTTATAACGTAACTATCAATAACAGTATCCTTACCGTCAACAAAAAAGCGGTTACCGTTACGCCTAACGCGTTAAAAGTAACCTACGGCGACAAAATTCCTACTTACACCTTTAAGGCAAACGGACTTGTCAATAACGATCAACTTTCCGACCTAGTTAAAGGCGATAGCACCGTACCTACCGCTATTTGCGGATATAGATTTAAAGCTAGCGTTGGCACTTATGAAATAAGCATTGACGAGAATAGTTTGGAAAACGGCAATTATAGAATAACTACCGAAACGGCAATTTTAACCGTTACGCCCAAAAAAGCAACTATCACGCTAGGTACAAGACAAATAAGCTATTACGATAGAATTCCCGAAACTGCGGAATTTATAGAAGTTCTTACAACGAACGGGCTTGTACAAAGCGACGGCACCGTTGCAGGGGATACTCTTGACGATGCAATAACCAACGTTGCTTTCACCACTTCTTACGCGGTAGGTCAACCCGTTGACGAATACGAAGTAAGAATGGTTGGTACGTATTCGAAGAATTATACCCTTACTATAACGGTAGGCAAACTTATCGTTAACAAAAGACCGCTTACCGTAGGAATAAAGGATGCGGAAGTAATTTACGGCAATCCTTTTGACGTAGAACTTATCTATCAAGGTCTTGTAGGCGGTGACCAATTTAGCCCCGAGACGGCAATTAGCGGTGGCGAAGTAGTGGGCTATACCGTAGGCGCAGGCGTAGGCACCTACACCGTAATAGCACGCGGATATAATTCGCCCAACTACGAAATAACCTATACGCAAGGTCAAATCAAGGTACTACAAAGAGCACTTTATCTAGTAGTAGACGATAAGGGCATTACCTACGGTGACGAAACTCCTAAATATAGCTACGTACTAAGAGCATACGAAGATGGTAAAGAAGTCTTTGCCGAAGGCGAAGATATCAATACCTTAGGTACTCTAGCACTAACTGCAACTAACTACTTAGGCAACGCAGGTACCTACGATATAGTAGCAAGCGGATTAGCAAGCGACAACTACGCAATTAATATCACTAATGCAAAACTAACTGTAAGTAAGAAAGCGGTTACCGTAACTCCCGACAATATCGGAGTAACCTACGGTGATAGTATACCTACTTACACGTTTAAGGCAGACGGACTAGTAAATGAAGAAACTATCGAAGTACTAGGTACCCCCGAAGCAGTATGCGCTTACGTATTTAAGTCTAACGTAGGTAA
>JAZSMH010000065.1:0-1674 GCA_045535785.1 Clostridia bacterium | reverse complement strand
GATAGCGTGCGAAGGATAAAAATTAAGCTCTACCTTGCCGTTGTCACCGTTATAGAGTAAAGATATAGATTCGGTAGTAAATTGCATTCTCTCTACCGATACCCTCTCTACCGTGACGGTGAGAGAAAGGGTTGCTTCTTTATTCGTAGTGCTGGTAACGGTAAGCGGTATAGCCTTACCTTCCGACTCTTTGATAGCGGTTATAACTCCGTCGGCACTTACGCTAACGAATTCGTGATACTCGCTAGGAATATAATAAGTGAGCTTTCTATTGGTGGCGTTAGCAGGCAAAACTTCTATATTAAGCTTATGCGTAGCGGTATCGCCCGTAGGTGAAAGTCTTATATCCGCGTTAGAAATTCTTAACGATTCTACTTCGATATAATCTTTGTCGTTTTTAAAGGAATTATCGTTAAAGGAATCAACGGCGCACGCGCTGAATACAACGCATAAAAGCACGCAAAAAATTACCGCTAGCATAATCGCGAGCGTGCGCGTACGCGTATGGGTGCTATTCACATACTTACTCATACTAAATATAATATATCTAAATCATATTTTTGTCAATACGGCTAGATAAAAAATTAACGTTCAACGTCGTTATATATTCAAATATCTTCTTTTTGACGATAGTTAAAGCTAGCGTATTGATTTTTGAACGCAAAAGTGATAACATATTTAGTACTGAAACGATATACGGGAGATAAATTGCTTATGAACGCAATATTTAAGAACTACTACACTTTCTACAATATGCTGTTATCGACGACGATGATGTCTAACTTTCTTACCCCCGCGTTTGAAAAAGATGCAAAAGATATTATCGACTTTATCGGAAAAGCGTATCGTAAGGACGAAGAGTTCAATAGTTCTTGCAAAGAATTAATTCTCGAACAACTTTCTACTTTGGGACTCACCACCGACCAACAAGCGGTATACAACGCAAGAAGTTTTGATTCCAAACTAACCGATACCGACGTTATGTTCGATATAAAAGGCGACGTACTCACCAAGCTACAAGATATGATGGCTGTGGAAAATTCAGAAATCAACGCAGGTTGGTTTGACTATTCCCACTACAAGACCTATCAAGCGAACGTGCGCTTTGCAAAAATTCGCGCTACTAGTGCAACGGGACATCTTCTCGCTACTAGACAAGTAGGTATTCTTCACGCACTCGGTATCGGCTGTGACGTCGACCTTGAAGAAGCGGTTACGCGCCTAACGCAATGCGTTTTTTGGGGAGATATTACGTCTTCTTACTACTTAGCGTACGTTTATTCACTTATGAGCGAAACTGAAAAGTCGAAGATTTTTTACGAACTGGCAGAACTTGAAGAAAAATATCTAAGAAGCGGTTTTACCGTGCTCCCTAACTCGGCAAAAAGTAAATATTCGGAAGACGCTTGCGTTTATTACGCTATCATTTCCAGCATAAAGCAAGACGTAGTGTACGCTTACAACAAGAGTTATATTGATTTTTCCTTTATCGAAGCAATAAGAAGCGAGTCGCTTGATTATTTTGACAGAATGAAATTTATCAACGAATACGATAGAAAACTATGGAAAAACGTCACTAATTCCAGCGAAAAACCTAGCAAAACTATCGGCTTTTAATTAAGGGGGTGGCATTATGAACAAAATATCTATTACCAATAAAATTATCAACGAATA
>JAZSMH010000021.1:0-42563 GCA_045535785.1 Clostridia bacterium | reverse complement strand
CACCGCCGTTTGGCAGTTTATCAAAGTCACGGTCTCCTTTGCTGCCGGTGAGGGCACGGGAACGATGGATAGCGTTCAAGTAGACAAAGGCTCTTCCTATACGCTCCCCGCAAACGGCTTTACTGCACCTGACGGCAAGCGCCTTAAGTCTTGGAGCATCGGTGGCAACGCAGTTGCTGTGGGCGCTTCTATCATCATCAACAACGCAACAACAGTCACTGCGGTTTGGGAAGACCTCCCAACTATGCACGCCGTCTCGTTCAACGCAAACGGCGGCACGGGCTCCAATGAGGCGGAACAGGTCGAACACGGTACCTACTTCACGCTTCCAGAGAATCCGTTTACGGCTCCGACCGGCAAAGTGTTTGCAGGTTGGGCATTCACGGCAAACGGCTCCAAGATCGAAGCAGCAACGATCCAAGTCAACAACGACGTGACGCTCTTCGCTCTTTGGGAAGACGTGGAATCCGATCCTGGCAATCCGGGTAATCCTGACGAACCTAGTAATCCTGACGAACCTAGCAATCCTGACGAACCTGGTAATCCTGACGAACCTGGCAATCCTGACGAACCTGGCAATCCTGACCAACCTGAAATCAAACCTGTAGAAGAAAAGACCGGACTTTCCGGTGGCGCTATCGCCGGTATTGTCGTTGGTTCGGTACTGGTAGCAGGTTTGGGAGTTTTCTCTCTCTTCTGGTTCGTTATCAAGAAAAAGAAATTTGCCGACCTGATTGCATTGTTTAAGAAAAAATAAAAGGCGTTAAACAATATCCCCTTGCCTTTCGGGGCAAGGGGAAAAGCCAAAGGAGAAAACAAAATGAAAATTAAGTCAAAAATATTTCTCATCAGCTTTTTATTGATGTTCACATTGATAATCAGCTTATTTGCGATGAGTCCTTTGACTGCGAGTGCGGCTACGGCAACAGGTGTTGTTCTCTACGATGTAGAAGGAACAAATCCAGTTGGTCTTAATTCCGGCTCAGGCTGTTATCTTGTCAATGGAGAATCATCGAACAGCGGTACTCTGGGTGAAGATGGATGTACTGCATATTTTGATCCGTCAACAGGAACACTAACCCTTAACGGATATAACGGTGGAAGCATCTATGTTTCCGATTACACAAATAATGATCTAACCGTTAAACTGATCGGTACGAATACCATTACAACCTCTATGCAATCAGGTATTCAAACGCAAAATGGTGATTTAGTCGTTACATCAGATGATGCCGGTAGTCTTACGGTAAATGTTAGTGGCACAGAGAGTGTTAAAGCGTTAAGTAGCGGATATGTAAACCAAGTCAAAGGCTCTGTTATTCTTTCAGGAAATGCTAATGTGACGGTAAATGTCGCTAACAATTCGTTAAACGACTATTCGTATGGTATATATGCGAGGAAAGCAATCGAGATTAACGATAGCGCAACATTTACCGCAAATATGAGCGGAACGACCACATCCAACGATAAAAATGCCGGTCTTTATATAGAGGCAGGCAACGAAGGAACAATCACAATTAACACAACGGGTAACGTAGTTATTGATACGACGGCAACTGCAGCGAATTATACAAAGCCCGTAAATAACGCAACCAATTCAGAAGGTAGCCTTATATTGACGAGAGTTGGTACGATGACCTTGAAATACAAGGTGTGGAACGGTTACGAGTCTGAGTGTACTCCATCAAAGTGGACTTACGCAGAGAATTCCTTTGCACGCCGCCAAGAAAAAGATAATTCAATTACAACTGTAACATACAAGTATGGAACGCCTTACACCGTAAAAGTGAGCAATGGAAAATATGATAACGGCGAGGAAGTATATGCCTCTGAATATCAGTATGTTACAGGCGAAACGGCAACCATAGTCGCACCGAGTTTGGATTGTGGCTTTGAATTCATATCGTGGACTTCATCCTCATCTTTAAGTTTTGTTGAGGATACAAACGCAACGAGCAGCACTGCTAAAATAACCGTTGGAGAAAACGATATTGTGGTTTTTGCAAATTATACAGCATTTTCCACGCAGCCAACCTTTTCAACAACGGGTGTGATTGAAAGCACGACCACACCTATCGGAAAAATCAATTATTCCATTGCGGGCGGCGCATCTCCGTCCTATACTTACATTGTTCCTACCACAGGATATGTTTACGGATACGGTGGTGAACAATGTGATGTAGTATTCAATAACTTAACACCGACAACAGAATTCGTAGAGGACTTTAATTGGCCTTATAATGAATTGGATGCAGGCTCTTACCGTATAGCTATAGAGGTTGAAGGTATATGGTTTTATAGCGATGTGTTTACTGTAAGTTACGATTTAGAGCTTACCTTTGAGGATGACGCCAACTTCGATATTGCTACAGGACAAGTGAATACACCTGTTAGTGAAGTAAATGTTTCGGGTGCTGTATATGGTGGTGAAGCACCTTACACGTTTAGCAAAGAAAGCGGCCCCGAATGGCTCGTGGTTTCTACAGATGGTAGGATTACAGGCACTCGACCTGCGATGGTGCAAGATGCAACCACGGCTGTAATTAAGGTTACAGATAACGAAGGCTCAACTCAAACAATTACTATTGCGGTTGGTGAGGTTACGGCAGCACCTATCTATCAAGTTTCCTTTGATAAGAACGGCGGCGAAGGAACTATGGACTCTGTTCCCGTCGTCGAGAACGGTACATACGAGCTTCCTGCTTGCGGCTTTACTGCACCTACGGGATATGAGTTCAAGTGTTGGAGCGTAAACGAAGTTGAAAAAGCGGTTGAAGAACCAATAACAATTACAGCAAATACGACAGTTAAAGCAATTTGGAAAGCAAAGTCTTATACTATCACATTTGACACCGATGGCGGTAGCACGATTGATCCTATTACGCAGAACTATGGAACGGCAGTTGTAGCACCTGCAAATCCCACGAAATCGGGATATACTTTTGCAGGTTGGGATAAGACCATTCCTTCCACGATGCCTGCCGAGAATGTAACCATTACGGCATCTTGGAATCTCATTCCTGTACACGAACACACTGATGCTGACGGTCAATGGGAGAGCGACGGTACATACCATTGGCACACCTGCTCTTGCACAGAGCAATTTGATATGGTAGCTTGTTCGGGTGGAACAGCAACTTGCACAGCAAAGGCTGTCTGCACGGTATGTAACAACGAATATGGTAACACCGCAGCTCACAGCCATGGCTCTGAATGGAAAACCGATGCAAACGAGCATTGGAACGAGTGTGTTTGCGGAGACAAAGCGAACGTTGCACCTCACGCAGACGAAAACAATGACGGCAAGTGCGATGTTTGCGACTATACAATGCAGACGAGCAATCCTCCTGTCGAGCCTGGCAATCCTGACGAACCTGGCAATCCTGACGAGCCTGGCAATCCTGACCAACCTGAAATCAAACCTGTAGAAGAAAAGACCGGACTTTCCGGTGGCGCTATCGCTGGTATTGTCGTTGGTTCGGTAGTGGTAGCATGTTTGGGAGGTTTCTCTCTCTTCTGGTTCGTTATCAAGAAAAAGAAATTTGCCGACCTGATTGCATTGTTTAAGAAAAAATAACCGGCATTAAACAATTACCCCTTGCCTATCATGGCAAGGGGAAAGCAAACGGAGATAACAATAAGAAAAAATCATGAAATGTCTTAATAACGTTTTTAACAGTGACCTATCGTTAAAATTGTGGTAATCCTTAAAATTATAGTCTGCGAGCGATAAAAAACGACAAAAATAAAACATAATAGCATATAAGCTGGAGAAATTCCGGTTTTTTATAAAAAAAATCAAAAATCATTCTTTTGGTTGATGTATATTTTATAAGTATTATACACTTATAATTGCAAAATTATAGGAGGATAAAAAATGAAGATTAACAATAAGAAATTGTTACTAATCGGATTTGTTTTTATTATGTTTGTTCTTATTATGTTACTAAGCGTGTCTTTATGTATCAAAAATAAAAAACAAACAGACATTGTTGCTGATGCTGCCATTCAATACGAGTATGCAATATACAATCTTGATGATGGATTATGGTATCAGTTTTTTACTTGTTGTGAATGTGGTCACGAATATTTTGACTTTTCAGATAATCCTGATGACTATACAGATGCATGGGAAAGTATAGGATTGGAAGACTGGGAATTAGTGTCAGATTATTGCAGATATTGTTATCATGGACATCTATGCGAAAATTGCCATAATGACTTGTCTGATGACATTGCTTGCTATCAATGTAATTTATGCTGGGAATGTTGGGACGATAGCATACATTGTCACCAATGCGGTTCGTGTTCAGAGGACCTTTGTCAGGATTGTCTTGAAGCAGAGGGCTGGCATGTTTGTTTAGGTTGTCACACAGAGGCATCTCAATGTCCCGGCTGTAGCACTTGTTTGTATCCATTGCATAATTATGGTGCAGTTTGTGAGGACTATGGCACACCACACTGCATTTATTGTGATGAAGAATGGATATGTAATGAATGTGGAGAATGTTTCTTTAACTATCATGACAAATTTTGCAGTGAATGTGAAATGTGCATTGACTGTGCAATAACTACCGGATTACATTGTCCACATTGTGCAGGTTGCATTATGGACGTTGGAGGTTGTGAAGGACTTGAGGGCGTATGTCTTGGCTGTTGCATTGACATTGGAAACCATTGCAATATATGTAATGAACATATTGGCGATGATGGAGAATGGTGTCGTGGCGGACAAGGTTGCGGACACTGTTTCCTTTGCGCTGATGACGAAGACTGGATTTGCACAAGTTGTATGCGCTGTGAAGTGTGCGATGATTTTCAGTGGTGTGAAACATGTGACTATTGTGAAGATTGTTGTCACATAAATGCCGAACTTCAAGGCTGTGTATGCGGTGAATACTGTGTTGAAGATGGAAGTTTTGATGATGTTGACCACCTTTGCAGTGTTTGTGGCGTAAACTTTTCGTGCGCAGTTGGTTTTTGTGAAGATTGCGGTTTGTGCATTGAATGTTGTTTGCTCAATTCCGAAGACCAAGGTTGCATGTGTGGTATATGCGTAAACAGTTCAGAGTTTGAAGACCACCTTTGTGAAAGATGTGGTTTGCCGTTCTGTGCACAGGGCGAACCTTGTAATGACTGCGGATATTGTCTGGAATGTTGTTTAGATGAATCATCATCTCGTGGTTGTAGCTGCGGATTGTGCGTTGAAAGTGATGATTTTAATAGTTCTGAACACTTGTGCGAAGATTGTGAAAATAATTTCTCATGCGATATTGACTTTTGCGATTCTTGTGGATTATGTTTAGAGTGTTGTGAAAGAGAGTCAGAGCTTGCAGGTTGCAGTCACGGTATTTGCGTTTTGAGTGGTGATTGGGAAGAACACTTTTGCTATATATGTGATAAATGTAAAGAAGATTGTTCCTGCGGACAAGAGTGTTGCGCAAATCCTGGTGGAGAAGCAAGCGGAACACATGGCACTTTTGTTCATATTGGTTCAATAATTAAACAACCAACTGACAAAACAAGAACAGTTACCAAAAATACAAGGGTGGACAGGTCAGAAAACCTTGTAACATTCTATATTAGTGCTTATGACCCTGACCACAATGTTACTTATCAATGGTATGAAGTTGAAGGTGACAAAGAACCACGAAGATTAATTGACGATACTGAATATATTGTGTCAACAGATGACGTTCTTATTATTGTGAGTGGTGCAACAACAAACAAACTTACAGTTGCTGTTCCTGCAAATGCTTGTTCGGTAAGTTATTCATATTATTGTGTTGTTACATCAGCAACGTATGAAACTTTCCAATCTGAATCTGCATTTTTGTATGGAAAACATAATTATGGCTATGTGTGGACAAGTTTAAATGGCCATTCACATGGTTGTATTGGTTGTGGTGAAATTGATGAACAGTCTGAAAAAGCACATGATATAGGACCTTGGAAATATTCTCAGTATGCAACAGCAACTCAAGGTGCGTTAATTATTCGTGAATGTCGTGTTTGTGGTGGCATTGCTGAATCAAAAACAACAGAGCCACTTGGCGAACACCCATATCACACATACATATATCAACCTGTTTATGTAGCAGGCGAAAATGGGAATATAGTTTCTCATTATCACGAAAAAACATGTCTTTGCGGACAAAAAGGAAGTGTTAAAGAAGAACATGTGTGGAGTGCGTGGGTAATTACAAAATTTGCCGATGAACAACACACTGGTTCAAAATATCACGATTGTGCGGTTTGTAATTATCGTGAAACGGTAACAATAAAAAGGCAAACTCATGACCATTTTTACTGTTTTGATATAGATGAAAGCCCGACAGGAATAACATCTTTAACAGGATATAATAACAAATATCACTGGGCATATTGTATTTATCCGGATTGTCATGCTGAAGCATATAAGGAAGAACATCAGTTTGATAACTGGTACATAAAAGATATTCCTTACAATGTTGAAAACGAAACAAATCGTTTAGTATGGAGAACTTGTAAAATATGTGGATATTCAGAAACAAAAGAAATAAAATCAGGATTTAAAGCGCTTGTGGTTACAAATGGTAACATAAGAGCGCAATCTGTTGACAATTTTGAACGAGATTTTCCTGTTCATACAGCCACGGCAAAACCACCTGAAGGTTATTACTTTGACCATTGGGAAGTTGTGTGTCCGGAAGGATACACTGCCGAAGACTTGTTTGATTTCAGTTGGGGATATTGGCAAACAAGAAAATTGTCAGACGGAAGCACAAAATCCGAATTTATTTACACAACCATATATGATGAAACAATAGCATTCAGACTTGTTCATCAATGGGAAGAATCTTATAAAATTGTATATCATCTTAAAGCTGTTTGTTACAGATATGAAAATGAGTTAGTAGTTTATCCAAACGGCGATAAAGGTGACCGTTACTTTCTTGGTGAAGGAGATACTGTTGCAACAAATTACAATCCAAACGCAACAGGAGTATCTAAAGAAGATAGCGTAGTTTGGATTGAATCCATAGAAGAAAACCAGTTTGGTTGGGTTATTTATTATGAAGGAGAAGACAGGGGCGAACGCACAATGACCGTTCATCTTAACGGATATCGTGGCGGACCACTTGAAGTAACATCTTTTGAGCAGGCGCAGGGTGAAGGTCTTCCTTGTAATTTGCACATTATTGTTGACAAAGATTCTGTAATTACAACCAATGGCACAGGTGCAATCTGGGGTTGCTCGGTTGGTGGTGACGTTATTATTTCATCAACAAATGGTGCAACTTTAACAATTCGTGTAAATGGAATTAATCCTTATTCGGGTGAAGTTTATGGCATTTGCACCAGCAAAGCACCTAACGGATTTGGAAGCAAAGTTTCTTTACAAGGCAATGTAAAAGTAAATATTTATGTAACAAACCAAGGCAACGGCTTTAAGCAAAATAGCGTTGCAATTGGAATTTATACACCTACTCAGGTGGAAGTTTTAAACAATGCATCATTAACTATTGAGGCAATCAGTTGGGATAATGGCGAAGATAGTAAATCTTCAACGGCTTA
Source organism: Clostridia bacterium (assembly GCA_045535785.1). Lineage (GTDB taxonomy): Bacteria > Bacillota > Clostridia > Christensenellales > DTU072 > CAG-1782. Next base: position 35,006 of record JAZSMH010000021.1, on the reverse strand, counting down.
TGCAATTCAGGCAGGCAAAGAACTTCGCATTAACACAACGGGCTGTGTTGAACTTAAAGTAACAGGTGTCAATAAGGAAACAGGAAAGAAAGGTCAAGGCGTACAAGCAAAGGCAGTTTATGTTGATAATGTTGACCATTTCTACATTGATTACAACACTAATGTAAGAGCGGGAAGCAACGCAAAACCACAATATGATGCTAAAAAATTTATTGAATACACAATGGAAATGGACGGATTTAACAGAAGAGTTGTTGAACAAGGATATCGTGTTACATTTGTTCAAAAAAATAGCGATATAGCACCTATTATTGATGTTGAAAGATGGTATCAGAACGATTTGGGACAATATCTTGTAAGAAAAGATGAAAACATTTCATTTTCTGTTATTCCGGCACTTGGATATTATGATGCCGAACTCTACATTGATGGTATGCGTCTTGACGGATATCGCAATAAAGATGGTGTAACAATCAGTTATTGTGTTTATTCTGTTGACCACGACATTGTAATTAATGTTTATGCTGGCACAGAATTCCATCCTTTTGTTTCACAACCTGCAGTTTCACAAAGAAATGTTTACTACTTAAATGATGCTCGTTTAAGTTATCGTTTAAATGGAACCGATGCGTTATATTATCACTCACTTTTTGGTGGCGAAATGTCAACAGACCCTAAGTTTAAAAAGGAAATGGGTCAGTATGCAGATCCTGACGCCGATTTAGAACTTATTGCAACAAACTTTACAATCAACAAGGTATTCCTTCAAAGGTATAATGCATTGAGTGGCATTTACACTAACACAGGTATAAGTTTTGACGCCTCTGCAATTGGTGAAGTAACATTTAACGATGGCGCAAAAAATGTTGGCGAAACAATAAGATATCGTTTGGTAATTGTTTTTGACGGCAGAGAATATGTGTCAGACACTTTTGCTGTTACATGGACTGAAAATCAGGAAGATGTGGCTGAACCCGTTGTAAATATGGTTGAGTTACACATAAAAAACTCACGTTATGATGATTATGAAGGCGGAAAGTTTGATGCCGGCGATGCCAGAATTATTTTAAATAGCGAAAAACCTTACTATATTTACAGCGCAACACTTAAACAAGGATTCAGAGGAAATGCTCTTGATTTGTTACATTCACAAAGATCCGGTGAAAATCCTGTTGTTGTTGCAGAGTTTAATTATCACACAGGCACACTCATTTTAAATGGAACAAGATATACAATTGATTTTAACGGTGACGGTACAATTTCTGTAGATGAAAGAATTAATATTGATGGCGAAATTTTGTCAATACGAGTTGCAGATGAATCTTCTATGGGTGGTTTGATTATTAATGTTTTAGGTAACACAACCATTGGCGGTTCTTTTGATGACTATGGTTGGAATAATTCACAACATTATTTTGGAATGGAATCAACAATCAATAATGAGTATGGTTTTATTCGCATCAAAAGTACTAATGCAGAATTCAGTGAACCGGATTTTAACATTATCCGCACATCAAAATCACGTGATATATACGGCATTTTAGCTATGGGTGCTGTATATATAGAAGGTAATATTAATGTTAATGTAACGTTGTCTGCCGATGATGATATTACAGTATCGGCAAATGGCGACAGATTTGGTATTTATGCTCACGATATTATTATGCGTGGAAATGCAAAATACACTTATGAAGGACTTGTAAGCAATAAATCAAAAACCTTGCTTGGTCAATCATTTGCCATTTATAGTGCATATGGAAATTTAAAGATGTTTGATAACTCTTATGTCGTAATTAAGGCAAGTGCATCATACAAGTCTGTTCACGATGATTACAACACAATACATGTTGTTGGACTCAGTGTTGTTCAGAATGCAAGTATGTATATTGAAACAAATGGTGATATAAATGTTCCTATTTATTCAGCAAGCGATATTTTGTTTGCAACAACAGGTACTGTAAGAATTTGCTCAATGGCGGAATTATCAAACACTTATGGTATTTATTGCCAAGAAGGAAATTTTGAAGTTCGTTATCCTACAACCTTTATATATGAAACAGAATATATGGGCGACCTTATGAAAAGCGGTGAATTTGTTCTTGTGGGAAGATATACACACTATGATAAGCGTGGATACGACAAATATTATCCGGGCGACAACTATAGTGTTTCAGTTATTATGGCTGATGATATGGAATATTATTTCAGTCAATTTGATTATGAAATTACTGAATCAGATTACACCGTTTTAAAAACAGGATTCAATTACAAAAGTCTTTCACAAAATGTTCGTGCTGGTGATATTGTTATAATTACAGCAAGCGAGCCCAAACACGGTTTTGAATTTAATGGTTGGGAAATTATAAGTGCAAAAACCATTAAAGATATTAAATTTGAGTCAGATAACAGATGCATATCTTTTACCATGCCTGAATGTGCAGTTGAACTTTATCCTCTTTACACCTGCACAGCATTTGATGATGCGTCAATTTACACTATTGTAAAAGATGTTGAATCAAAATATGCAACTTTATTCTGGCAAGTGGAAGCAAGTAAAAACCTTACTGATGCTCATCTTGAAAAATTAAATGATAAAGGTGAATGGGTTGCTCTTGAATGGAAACTCACATTTGAAAATTCTTATTCTTACGCTAACGGAAAAACAGTATTTAAAGGTGAACAAAAACTTAAACTTGAAGGAATTGAGGGCGAAGGAAAGGAACTTCAGGACATTGGAACTTATCGTATTGTTGCAAGCAGTAATGATGGCTATTATGCCGATTATGATTTGTATAGTGAATCATTTGTAATTGATTTTGAAGGTGGCTTACATATTCTTGTCAGTGAAGATGCTTATAATCCTACACTTGCAATTCCTGCAGGATATGTTGGAACAGAGTATAACCTTTACATAAGTGATTATGTTTATGCCGACTATGATTTAAGTTATGAATTTAACTTGGGTTCATTATATGATGCAATTTCTTCCGGTGATATTGAATTTTCATTAAACGGCAGAGTTGCAACATTTAAGCGAAATGCCACACATGACGCTTTGGGAGCGCTTGAAGGAAACCTTTATTTCAAAGTTATTGACAGTAAAACTCAAAAAGAATTCTATATTCCATTTGATTTTGGTGAAATAACCAATGAAACTGAACACGACTGGGGTGAAGTTGTTTACGAATGGAGTGAAGATGGAACAAAACTTACAGCAACACGTGTTTGCAAAAATAATAAAAATCACGTTGAAACAGAAACTGTAAATGTTGTAAGCGAAGTTTTTGAACAACCAACTTGCTCAATGTATGGTAAAACAAAATATACCAGTATGGAATTTAGCAACCTTGCATTTAAAGTTCAGACAAGAACATTGACTGATATTGATACTGTTTCTCACAAACCGGTGGTTGTTACTGAAAATGAAGTTAAAGCAACCTGCAAGCAGGAAGGACACTATGACAAAGTAACATACTGTGAATATTGTAATAAAGAATTAAGCAGAGAATTACAAGTGCTTATAGTAGATAAAACTGCTCACGCAGACGCTAACAACGACGGCAAGTGCGATGTTTGCGACTATACAATGCAGACGAGCAATCCTCCTGACGAACCTGGCAATCCTGACGAGCCTGGCAATCCTGACGAACCTGGCAATCCTGACGAGCCTGGCAATCCTGACGAGCCTGGCAATCCTGACGAACCTGGCAATCCTGACGAACCTGGCAATCCTGACGAGCCTAGCAATCCTGACCAACCTGAAATCAAACCTGTAGAAGAAAAGACCGGACTTTCCGGTGGCGCTATCGCCGGCATTGCCGTTGGTTCGGTAGCGGTAGCATGTTTGGGAGGGTTCTCTCTCTTCTGGTTCGTTATCAAGAAAAAGAAATTTGCAGACCTGATTGCACTGTTTAAGAAAAAATAACCGGCATTAAACAATTACCCCTTGCCTTTCATGGCAAGGGGAAAGCAAACGGAGATAACAATAAGAAAAAATCATGAAATGTCTTAATAACGTTTTTAACAGTGACCTATCGTTAAAATTGAAACTGCTTGGGTAAAAGATCATCCGTTTTTGCTTAATTCATCCGCTTTCAATTTTGCATCCTTTTCATCAATTACTCACAGATAAATAGCGAACGATAAATATAGATATCGTTCGCTATTTATTTTTGTAATGCTAAAAGCTTACAAAGAAAACGATTAATAATAATTGGATTTCAACACATGGTGCTTGACCATGTTGGGGTTTTTGTTTTAGGTGGTATTAAAAAAGCTATTACAAAATTATATTTAGATATTTGTACACTATGTGAAGTTATATTTGGGGCTTGAATAACAAAGGTAAGTTTGGTATAATAACCTAAATACATTAAGGAGAGCGTTATGAGATACCTTGATTCTAAAATTGAGCCATATATTGACGGATGCATAATTATAGAGCATGATGAAGAATATTACTACCGTAAATGGTGGGAAAGTTATCGCGAAGAGATGGTATACGTTTATACTGCCGACAAAAGAGAAGCATTTTTGGGTAACGTAGACGTAGATATACTATTTAAATACGACAACGACGTAGAGGGATATTTCGTTGTTTGTCAAAAAGTCAACACCGAGAGTTTGGGTAGGCTGAAACTTTATGATAGATATATAGAACTTGAAGAATTTGCAATGCAAGATAACGAATTATTCAAGGTAAAAGCGTTATTTGACTATTTATTTTACTACGCAAGGACGAAAGCTTGTCAATGGATTAGCATATCAAAAAAAGAGAATTTTCCTGAATTTTATCAGTTCATAAGAGATAATTATTCCGATTTGATTATAGAGAGTCCTTCGGCATTTTTGTTGCGAGTTGATAACGTGGTTGAATACGAAGACGTAAAGCACTTGACACCTTACGTTTTTGACAAGTTATCAATGGAAGATATATATTACCTGCATTTGATGATGTATAACGTTCAAGAAAAAGTCTGTACGGCAAAACTTCTTGATGATAATATCACTATAGATAGAGCAGATGGTACGATTAGTTTTCCTACGTCGATAAAAGCGCCTTTTACACACTTTGGAGCACACGCTTATGCATTAATCGGGTATATTGCACGCAATTACGCCTTAATTAAGAAAAATGGACTTATTTATAATCAAGAATTGAGTAGTAATTTTGACGTATATAATTTAGGTGACGAACAGCTTATCGTCTTTGACGAAATTCAAAAAGATAGTCAAAAGTACGTGGAATTTTTGAAAGAGCTAAAGAATAAGACTAACGTAGACGCATTAACGATATTTAATACAAAATTTTCTATTAACAATCTTAATTGGTTTGCGAAAGTAGAAAAAATTAGCATATCTAAAGAACTAGCAAAAATTAGGGGATAAAATGAATAAACAAATAGAATACAAGGAAGCTACGCAGTTATTGGACGAAAAAGGTAACCTTTTAGCAAAAGGTTGGGCTAGGCATAACGTATTTGATTACAAGAGAGACCTTACTAGACCGCGTTCGCGTCTAAAAGAATGGGATTTTCACCAAATTCAAGACGGACAATACAAAGTTCTTATTAACTTCTTCAATATTACTATCGGGACTTCCGCCGCAGCATCTATTCGAAATATAAGGACGGGAGAACTTATTGCAGAGAACGTTTGTATGATACCATTTACTCGTAATCGTTTTTTACCGCCCGAAGTTGGTGATAAAACAAACGTGCTTGAATTTGATAGTCACGGTATAAAAATGAAATACGATACGAATATAGAAAGTGGATATAGACGTATCACCTTTGAAAGCGTATATAAAGGCGAACCTATCAAATACGATTTTGTAGAAGAGATACCGCATGACCACGAGAATATAACGATAGTTACACCGTTTAAGAAGAAAAATCAATTTTTCCTTACAACAAAACAAAACTGCTTACCCGCGGAAGGCTACGTAAAAATAGGCGATAGAGTAATTAGTTTTAGCAAAGAAAACTCGTTCGGCGTAATGGACTGGGGGCGCGGAGTATGGCCACACAAGTGCCACTGGTATTGGGGTAATGGTTCAACTTATCTTACCGACGAAAATGGCGAAAAACATACTTTTGGTTTTGAAATAACTTGGTTAATTGGCGACACGTCTAACGCTACGGAAACGTGTCTATTCTACGATGGCAAGGCACACAAAATAGGCAAAGTTGACGTTAAAGAATTTCCTGGTAAAAAAGGTTGGCTTGAACCGTGGGAATTTACGTCCGAAGACGGCAGATTCGAGATGACGATGACGCCTTTTTACGACGACCATTCGGGCTTTTTGAATAAAGATATATTAGGCACGGAATGTCACCAAGCACACGGACTTTGGAATGGAAAAGTAATTCTAGACGATGGCAAAGTTTTAGAAATAAAAGACATGTATGCATTCTGTGAATACGTGAAAAATTCTTGGTAGAATATAATAGTAAACTAAAAAATTCAATTTTGGGTTAAAAAATGCTAACTCAACCAATGGTTTGTATACTTTTTTAGAAAAGTAGGTTATGATATAAACAAAAAAGGAGATTACTTTATGGATCAAGTTAAAATAGGAAAATTCATAGCCACTAGAAGAAAAGAAAAAGGCTTTACTCAAGTGCAGCTTGCCGAAAAATTAGGAATAACAGATAGAGCAGTATCCAAGTGGGAAAATGGTAAATCAATGCCCGATTTTTCTATTATGTTAGATCTATGTAAAGAGCTTGACGTAACGGTAAACGATCTTTTAAGTGGAGAAATTGTAAAAGAAGACGAATATAAAAAGAAATTAGAAGATAATCTTTTGGTTGTAGTCAAAGAAAAAGAACAAGCGGACAAGCGACTATTGAAGTTGGAATGGGTGATTACTATATTTATGATGCTTGTCGCGTTTCCACTACTTGGGGTTGCCGCATATGTAGAAATGGAAACCCATTTTAGGATAATACTAATAGTACTCGCTTTTGTCATATTCATTGTAGCCGCGTGCATAGCTATTAGAATAGAGCAGACGGCAGGGTATTATCATTGTCAAAAATGTGGGCATAAGTACGTGCCTAAATACGCGAGTGTATTATTTGCATTGCATAGTGGAAGAACGCGCTACTTAAAGTGTCCTCATTGTGGACAACGCAGTTGGCAGAAAAAAGTCATATCAAAAGATGATTAATTACGCTAAACAAAAAGAACGGCTCGTTCGAGCCGTTCTTAATTTTATTGATGTAAGTTTATTCCATAAGTTCAAATACTTCTGCGCCGTGTTTGCAAATAGGGCATACGTAATCGGGAGGTAAAGTTTCACCTTCATATATAAAGCCACAAATCGTACATACGTATGAATTCTTTTTAGGTTTTTCAGGCTTCGGCTTTATATTACTAAAATAATACGCGTAAGTAGCGGATTCCTTATCGTTTAGTTCGACGTCTGATACTAGATCGGCAACGAAGGTAAGGTGGGTGCCTACGTCGGTTACCGATATTACTTTTGCCGAAATATAAGAATTCGTATGTTCGGTGATATAGGGAATACCGTTGTCGGCAAGTGCATATCCGGTATAATTAGCGAACTTATCCGTATCTTTTCCAGAGGCAAAACCGAAACGTTTGATAAGTTCAAAATCAGTAGTTACGTCAAGAATGGATACGTTGAATTCGCCACTTTCTTGAATCATCTTCGTAGTGTAATTATCTTTGTTAACCGTAATAGAAACACGACTAGGATTAGAAGTAACTTGCATTAGGGTGTTAATGATACAGCCGTTATATTTGTCAGTCTTCGCAGTTAATACATATATGCCGTAAGAGATATTGAATATTGCTTTCATATGAGAACTCCTTTTTCTTTTATTATATCATAAATAATACTTTTGTAAAACATAAATATTATATTTTTTATTGGGTAAAAACTCTATTCATTTCCTTGACAAATACACTTCAAAGTATTAAACTGCATAACGTTTTATTAAGGATAAAAGAAGGGAAAACAAAATGGAAATTTTATTTAGCCTTGCTATCGCGTTGATGGCTGGTTTATTTTTATCTAGATTAGCAAAACTAGCAAAACTCCCGGCAGTTACCGCATACCTAATAGCAGGTATATTGGTAGGGCCTTTTTGTTTGGGAGCTGCGGGCATAAAAGGATTAGGATTAAATAGCTTTGATCAAATAGATTCAATGTCAATAATATCGGAAGTTGCACTAGGTTTTATCGCTTTTTCTATAGGTAACGAATTTAGAGTTTCACAGTTAAAAGTTATAGGAAAACAAGCAACCGTAATAGGAATATTCCAAGCCGTAGTTGCAACGCTTTTTGTAGACGTAGCGTTAATATCTTTGCACTTCATTATTCCGAATGAACTACCTTTGCCGTCGGCAATTATTCTAGGTGCCATTGCATCGGCTACCGCGCCCGCAGCAACTCTCATGGTAGTTCGTCAATATAAAGCAAAAGGACCGCTTACGGACACGCTTTTGCCCGTTGTTGCACTTGACGATGCAGTAGGTCTAGTTCTCTTTGCAATATCGTTCGGGGTAGCTAAAGCATTAATTTCGGGAACCGTTAACGTTGTTTCTATATTGGTTGAACCTATTATAGAAATAGTACTTTCACTCGCGCTAGGCGCAGGTATGGGTTTTGGATTTTCCTTTGTAGAAAGGTTCTTCCATTCGCGTTCGAAGCGTCTATCAGTGTCCGTTGCTTTCGTATTTTTGACGGTAGCAATATCTATGCTTAAGTTTGAAGTAGGTGGGGTACATATTGGATTTTCGTCACTACTAACGTGTATGATGCTTGGAACGATATTCTGTAACGTGTGTGATTTTTCCGAAGAACTTATGGATAGACTCGATAGATGGACGGCGCCCCTTTTTATATTATTCTTCGTGTTTAGTGGCGCAAAATTAGACCTAATGATACTTACCGACTATATGATTGTTATAATAGGTTTAGTTTATATTGTGTTCCGCTGTTTAGGAAAATATTTTGGTGCATTCGTTAGCGCTAAAGCGGTAAAAAGTCCCGACCAAGTAAGGAAATATTTAGGTATAACTTTGTTTCCGCAAGCAGGGGTAGCACTTGGTATGGCTTTGAAAGCATCAACGCTTGGTGAACTTGGTGAGATTGTATCTAACATAACTTTATTCTCAGTGCTTATCTACGAAATAGTCGGTCCTTTCCTTACGAAAATTGCATTGCAAAAAGCAGGAGAAATCGACGTCGAATCGAGAATCAGTCACCGTGGAAGAAGGGCATATCACTAAAAATTTTAATTCTGATAATAAAAAAAATCACGTACCGAGCGGTACGTGATTTTTTTTAACAATCGTTTTATTCTGCGGTAATAGCTTCTGAAGTTTCTACGGTTTCTTCATTTCCGACTGATTTTCTTTGATAGATTTCTTCTTTAATTTGTTCGAATTTATCGGTGGTAAGGATAAATTTCTTTTTGAAAAGTATCAAAGCAACCGTCATAAACACTATGGGAATAATACACATGCAAGCAATCAGTGCAAGCTTTTTTGATTCGGGAACTTGCCTTAATAAGTCGTTAATTCCACTAAGCATTTGTTCGTTGGTTATATCACCGCGCGTTGCTGCTTGGTCTAGACTGCTTATGCCGTTAGTTATTGCCGTTACGCCTACGATTAGATATACTACCGTTACTAATAATTGCGCTAATGCAGAAGATAACTTCGCGGAGAAAGGACGTAGAGAGAAGATAAGGCTTTCTTCACGCTTACCCGTCTTCCATTCGTTATATTCAACCGTGTTAGCGATATTCAAGAATGCGAGGGTGTAAAAACTCGAAGTACCGACACCAATAAAAATATTAACTAAACATAGAAGAATGAACTTTGTGTATACTGGTACTCCTAACGCAATACCTATAGGTGTGCCTGCTTTCATAGTTAAACCTAGTACCATCAATAATGCGTATCCCGCGATAGTGACTATCGCACCGAAAGTCATTATTTGCTCTCTTTTTAATTTTTTCAATAGATATGGGAAAATAACGGTGAATACCATGCCAAGTGCTCCGCCCAGGCCACCGTAGATGGTGGTAAGCAGTCCGTTATAACCGAATTCGAAGTAAATATAAATTGTGCTTATTCCACCGCCAACAACTCCTGTTCCTATAGAATATAATGAAAGAATAATTGTTGCCCACAAAAGTTGGTCGTTGTTTTTGATTACTTTGAACATATCTTTTAGGCCTAACTTTTGTTGTTGTGATTTAGGAAGAACGGGAACTTGTGGTTCTCTTATTCCAAGCCCTGTTATCAATTGGAATATAATCATAACCGCACCCGCAAAGATGGCCGTATACATATACGCTGACGTTGCGCTACCGCCTAAATATTTACTGTAAGTAGTGGTAAGAGCAGGGACGACTAATCCAACTAATGCAGAGCCAGCCGTACCAATTACGCTTTCGATAGACATTAACTTATTGCGGTCATGGTCTTTTCTACCAAGTACGGGAAGTAATGCCCAGTACGAAATATCGTTCATCGTAAAGGTAATGCTATATAAGAAGTACATTACTGCTAAGAATCCGATAAAAGCCCATCCGTCTACGGGAATAGAGAAGATTAAAGCAACAACAACCGCAGTTGACACGGCACCAATCAATATCCATGGTCTGAACTTACCCCATTTTGTGCGAGTGTTTTCTACGATTCCGCCCATAACTGGGTCATTAAATGCGTCAAAAATTCTTGCGCCGATAATAATAATACTTACGCAAGTAAATTGTTCGTTAGTTAACGTTTTTGAAAACAGTATAAACGTAAGTAGGTATCCAGTAAAAAAATTGTAAGAAAAATCTCTACCGAATGCACCCACAACGAACGACCAAAAGTTGCGTGGACTTAAACTTTCTTCACGAATTAAGTTTTGCTTGTTGTCAACAGTGTTTTCCATTGTGTTGCTCCTATGTTAAATCAATTTTAATTCTACAACAAACGCCAGTTTTCGTCAATACCGATATTAATAATATCGAGGTTTTTTATGGATAAGTAATTACTTGAAAATTTGTAAGAACTTTGATATAATACACAATAGGGCGTTAGCGCGTCAAAGCGGTACAAATATATGCCAGAAGGTAGTTATGACAGATTTAGAAAAACTCAATCCACAACAACGCGAAGCGGTGAAAGATACCGAAGGTGCAGTATTAGTTTTTGCGGGGGCAGGCAGTGGCAAAACACGCGTACTGACGCATCGTATTATTTATCTTATTGACGAAAAGAACGTCCCCGCGTATAACATTCTTGCAATTACTTTTACCAATAAAGCTACGAAAGAAATGAAATTAAGACTTTCTGACATGCTTGGAGAGAACGACGTATGGGTATCAACTTTCCACTCGCTTTGTGTAAAAATATTGTATAGATTTGCCGACAAAATAGGTTATGGCAAAAACTTTACTATATTTGATGAAAGTGCCGCAAAAAGAACGCTCGCAAGGGTTTTGAGAGAAAAACACCTTGAAGACGACGATAAGGATAAATATTCGGAACACATTTCTAAAGCAAAAATAGCAGGATTTACTTCCGATAGGTATTTTGCAGAGATAAGGACGGTAGAAAAAGATGCTATGCTTATTTGCGAAGTTATAGACGCGTATAACGAAGCGCTTAGAGATAGCAACGCAATGGACTTTGACGATTTGCTTATGAATTGTTACGAAGTGCTTACTACCTGTGAAGAAGCAAGGAACTATTATCAAAACAAATTCAAATATATCCACATAGACGAATTCCAAGATACCAACTCTATTCAATTTGATATAGTAAAAATTCTTTCCGAGAAGTGGAAGAACGTTTTTGCAGTAGGCGACGACGATCAGGGAATATATAGCTGGCGTGGTGCGAATATTAAGAACATTCAAGAATTCGATAGAGCATTCCCCGATGCAAAAATATATAAGCTAGAACAAAATTATCGTTCTACCCAAGAGATACTAGATTGTGCTAACCGCCTTATCGCTAACAATAAGCAAAGAACGTCTAAGACTTTGTTCTCCGAGAATAAAGGCGGAGCAAAGGTAGAGTTCATGGTAAGCAATAGCGATTATGAAGAAGTTGACCGCATAATCGATACAATAGTATCTCTAAAACGCTTTAGGGGATACCTAAACTCAGATTTTGCTATTTTGGTGAGAAATAATTCTCTTACTAGATTGTTCGAAACGAATCTTAAAAAAGCGCATCTCAATTACAAGGTTTACGGTGGATTTAAGTTCTTTGATAGAAAAGAAATTCTCGATATTATCGCATATTTACGTATACTCGTTAACGATAGAGATAACGATGCAGTTATGCGTGTAATTAATTTTCCGCCGCGCGGAATAGGCGATACAACGGTAGATAAATTGTATGAATATGCATCTAATAACGATATGTCCTTATACGACGTCATTATGGATATTGACGAACTAGATTTTACTAACGCGATAAAAACGAAAGTAAGAGTTTTCCGCGAAATAATCTGGGAGCTTCAACGTTATCGTCGTGATATGTCGATAGTTGACTTTGTCGTTGAACTTATTGAGAAGGTAGGCTTTGAAAGATATTATCGTTCTACTAACAAAGAAGAAGATATTAATCGCTGGGAAAACATAGAAGAATTCCTTACCTTTATGCAAGAGACGTATAGCGAAGACGAGAACGTTAGATTAGAAGAGTTTTTACAAACGCTTGCTATTAATAACGAGCAAGAAGACGACGATTACGATGACAGTCTTGTAATATCTACAATGCACTCGGCAAAAGGTCTAGAATTTAGAGTGGTATTCGTCGTTGCGTGCGAAGAAGGAATTTTGCCGTCCGCACAAAGCATTAGAGAAGGTAATGGCGTGGAAGAAGAAAGAAGAATACTTTACGTTGCGTTAACACGTGCACAAGAAAGACTCTACGTTTCGGCAGTGCGTGGTTCTAGACGTAAGTATAATAGAATAGAAAGAGCCGTTCCTTCAAGATTCTTTGCAGAAGCAAAAGGTGAACCGCAACGCCAGCCCGCTGAACAAAGATATAGATTTAACGAAAGATATGACGACGATTACGAAAGCGCGGTACCCACGCAGCTTGATGTGTATTCAAAGCCTAAATCAACGTTCACGTATACGCCAGTAACTAGTATGCAACCGCAAACTAAGGTTTATAATACAAGTTCGGCAGGATATAAGAGCGGAGCAAAGGTTAACCATAAGAAATTTGGTAACGGTACGGTAATTAGCGTAACGGGCTCTGGCGCAGGAACGATAGTAAGCGTTGCTTTTGCTGGACTTGGTGTAAAAAAATTCGCATTAATGAACGCACCATTACAACTTATCGACGAATAGGAGAATAGCATGGAAAGAATGAGGGAGTTGGTTAAAGTTCTTAACCGCTACGCAAAAGAATATTATGAATACGATAATCCCACGGTATCCGACGCAGAGTACGATGCTCTCTATTACGAATTAGTTGATCTTGAGAATACCACTGGTGTGGTTTTGCCCGATTCTCCGACAAAAAGAGTAGGTGGTGCACCACTAAAAGAATTCGCCACTTACACGCATAAACTACGCCTTTATTCTCTTGATAAAGCAAAAGGCGAAGAAGAACTTGATAAGTATTTTGCACGTATACTAAAAACGCTTAATGATTTTCCCACTATGACGGTCGAGCGCAAATTCGACGGTCTTACGTTGTCAATAACCTATAACAATGGTGAACTTGTAACGGCTTCAACCCGTGGCGACGGTGTTACCGGTGAGAACGTAACCGAGCAAGTAAAGACGATAAAAAGCGTCCCCCTTACTATATCGTATAAAGGCGAAATAGAAATTCAAGGCGAAGGATTGATGCGCCTTTCCGCATTAAAAAAATATAACGAAAAAGCATCCGTTCCGCTAAAAAATGCACGCAATGGCGTGGCGGGTGCAATACGTAATTTAGATCCCAAAGTTACAAAAAAACGCAACCTTGATTTCGTTGCATATAACGTTGGTTTTTGTCAAGATAATTTATTTTCTACGCAAGCAGAAGTTAACGCATTTTTAAGAAAAGAAGGATTTTTAACCGATGATGCTTTTTCGGTTATTAACTCAAAAGAAGAAGTAATTGAAGTGTTGAACAGAATAGAAGATGGTCGTTCAAATTTCGATTTTTTGATTGATGGTGCAGTATTAAAAATTAATGATTTAGCCTTACGTGACGAACTTGGCTTTACCGAGAAATTCCCGCGTTGGGCGCTCGCGTATAAGTTCGACGCAGAAGAAACCACCACGATGCTTGAAGACGTAATTTGGCAAGTTTCTAGAACGCAAAAGCTCAATCCGCTTGCTGTACTAACACCAGTAGATTTAATGGGTGTTACCGTAAAAAGGGCAACCTTAAACAACTATATGGATATCCAAAAGAAAGGTGTGAAGCTTAATTCGCGAGTGTTTATAAGACGCAGTAACGACGTTATTCCCGAGATAACAGGACTAGCGGAACTTACACCTTTTTCACGAGATATTGAGGTACCTTCCGTATGTCCTGCGTGTGGCGCACCTACCCAAATAAACGGTGCCTTCGTGTATTGTACAAATCCAACGAAGTGCGCCCCTGCAATCGTTGCACTTCTTGACCATTTTGCCCAAAAGTCTTGTATGAATATTGAAGGTTTTAGTGAAAAAACAGCAGAACAACTTTATAACGAATTTGGACTAAAATCGCCTTATGAACTGTATGATTTAACAGTTGAAAAATTGCGTAATTTAGACGGATTTAAAGATAAAAAAGCAAGCAATTTAATCGAGAGTATTGCAAAAAGTAAGAATACAACTTTGGATAGATTTATCTTTGCTTTGGGAATTCCCACGATAGGTAAAAAGACGGCAAAACAGCTTGCCGATAGATTCGGGAATATAGATTCGCTAATCAATGCAACCAAAGAAGACTTGCTCCTTCTTGACGACTTCGGCGAGATTATGGCTAACAACGTAATTGACTTTTTTGCAAACCTTGATAATCGTGATCTTATCGAAAAGTTACTTTCTCGCGGAATTGAAATCAAGACGGAAGAAGTAAGAGAAGGGGTATTTAGCGGTAAGAACGTTGTTTTAACGGGAAGTCTTGCGTCTTACAAAAGGTCGAAAGCGGCGGAATTAATTGTTGAACGCGGTGGTAAGATGAGTGACAATGTATCAAAGAGTGTCAACCTAGTAATAGTTGGAGCAGATGCAGGAAGTAAATTAGCAAAAGCTCAAAAGTTAGGAATAGAAATTTGGGATGAAGAGAAATTTTTAAGCGTCCTAAACGGAAACTAACAAAACACAAAAACAGGCAGCAACAAGACAAGATAAAAAATGCGTACGCATTATGCGGGCGCATTTTTCATTTTTAGAGCGAAAAACAATTGCACTATATTTGCGCGTGTGTTATAATACTAAAAAATAAATTCGGGAGCGCGCATATGCGTAGTATGACAGGCTTCGGCAAGGGCATTGCCGAAAAGGATAATCAAAAGATAACGATTGAAATTAAATCGGTTAACCACAAGCAACTAGATTTATCTATCAAGACACCGCGAAAACTTGCATTCTGCGACGAGATTATTCGTACCGTTTGCAAGTCTAACGTAAAAAGAGGCCACGTTGACGTATATTGTTCTTTTGAAGATACGAGAGAAGACAAAGGTGAGATAGCGGTTGATACTGCTCTAGCTAAGCAATATCTAAACGCAGGTAACAAGTTAGCGGAATTGGGTATTATTAACGATCTTACCGCTTCATCCGTTCTACGTTTGCCCGACGTGATTAGTGTTACCGAAACGGACGTTAACGAAGAGACGATTAGAGAGATAGTCAAAGAAGCAACGGAGATTGCTTGTGCTAATTTGGTAGCAATGCGTGAGAGAGAAGGCGCAAATATGCGCAACGATCTATCAATGCGCTTAGCTAATTTAGAAAAAATTGTTGACGGAATCAAGCTTCGCGCTCCGCTTGTTGCAGAAGATTATGCAAAGAAATTAAAACAAAGAATGTTGGAAGTTTTGCAAGGAGTTGAACTAGACGAAGGCAAATTCCTTAACGAAGTTGCGTTTTTCGTAGATAAATCTAACGTAGACGAAGAACTTGCGAGATTATCTAGCCACCTTAAATATGGCAAAAAATTATTGGCTAGTTCGGGTGAAATTGGCAAAAAACTTGACTTTTTAGTTCAAGAAATAAATAGAGAAATTAATACGACCGGCTCAAAGAGCAATGATTTGGAGATGACCGAAAAGGTTCTTCTCGCAAAGAACGAATTAGAAAAATTTAGGGAACAGGTACAGAACATTGAGTAATAAGGGAACACTTTTCGTAATTTCGGGACCTAGTGGTGTAGGAAAAGGCACCGTACTAAAGAAGGTTCTTGGCAGAATTGACAATTTATTCTATAGCGTGTCGGTTACTACGCGTGCACCTAGAGTGGGTGAAATTAACGGCGTACACTATCACTTTATTTCTAAAGAAGAGTTCGAAACGCTAAAAGCTACCGACGGAATGTATGAATACGTTGAAGCAATAGGTAGTGGATACGGCACGCCGAAAAAAATCGTCATGGAAAAACTTGAGCAGGGCATAGACGTAATATTGGAGATAGAAACGCTTGGTGCTGCAAAAGTTAGAGCAAAGACAGAGTGTGTTAGCATTTTTATAGCACCGCCCAACATTGAAGAACTCGCTCATAGGTTGTTTTTCCGTGGCACGGAAAATGCCGAACAACGAAAGAGTCGTATGAAAAAATGTGAAGAAGAATTACCTTGTATGTATGATTACGATTATATCGTAGTCAACGACAAGATAGATCAAACGGCTGAAGAACTTCTCGCTATCATCAAAGCGGAAAGATTGAAAGTCAAAAACAACGTTGAATTAATCGAAAAAATACTGAAAAGTTAATATAAGGAGAGAATTGTATTATGATGATTGAACCCCCTATTGATAAGCTTATCACTAGAACACCTTGCCGTTATGCACTAGTTGCAGGTCTTGCAAAAAGAGCAAGAGAATTGAGTGCTACCAACGCAAAGGAATTAGAAGAGAGCAATTTAAAGTCCATCTCTTATGCAGCACAAGAAATTTATGATGGCAAAATTATCGTAAAGGTAGAAGATTAGTGAAAAAGAACGTTGTACTCGGACTATGCGGTGGCATAGCAGTCTACAAATCGTGCGAAATAGTATCGTCTTTGCGTAAGATTGGTTACGACGTAAAAGTCGTTATGACCGATCACGCCAAAGAATTCGTTACACCACTTACGTTTGAAACGATTTCAAAAAATGCGGTAATTAACGATATGTTTGCACCCAAACCCCACTACGAAGTGGAGCATATATCTCTTGCAAAATGGGCAGGAGTTTTTTTGGTTGCTCCGGCTACCGCTAACGCGATTGCAAAATTTGCTAACGGAATAGCGGACGATATGCTTTCTACGTCCTTTATGGCGACGGAAGGGATAAAAGTCGTTTGTCCAGCTATGAATACGAAGATGTATCTATCGGAAGCGAATTTAGCAAATATTGAGAAATTAAAGCAGAACGGTGTTATCATTATCGAACCACAAAGTGGAATGCTTGCTTGCGGTGACGTGGGAATTGGCAGGATGGAAGAGCCGTCCGAGATAGTCAAGAAAGTTGACGAATTACTCACCCCGAATGCTGATTTTCGCGGAAAGAAGGTTTTGATTACTGCGGGAGCAACGCTAGAAGACATTGACGGCGTTAGATTCATTAGCAACCGTTCTTCTGGGAAAATGGGTATAGCACTTGCCGAAGCGGTTCTCGAACGCGGTGGACAAGTGACGATAGTTTGTGGCAAAGTATCGGTGCCGTTACCTAAGAATTGTGCTATCAAGAAGGTAGAAAGCACCCTAGATATGTACGATGCCGTAATGGAAGAAATCGATAATCACGACGTATTCATTATGAGCGCAGCACCTGCCGACTATCGCGTAAAAGAGAAGTTCAGTAACAAAATAAAGACACAGTCTTTAGTGCTCGAATTCGTAAAAAATCCCGATATAGCAGCAGCGGTTGGTGAAAAGAAAAACAACAAAAAATTGGTAGTTTTTGCGGCAGAAACCGAAGATTTGATTGCCAATGCGGCACAAAAACTCGCAAAGAAAAACGCGGACATGACCGTTGCTAACGACGTTACGCAAGAAGGTGCGGGATTTGACGTAGACACCAATATAGCAACGCTTCTATATGCGGATGGTAGAATCGATAGTTTGCCCGTAATGCAGAAGAGAGAACTTGCGGACGAAATTTTGGACGGAATAATTAGTTTATGATATACCGCGTGATTGTTGATATCAGCAATAGCGAAATAGACAGAGTATTCGACTACTCGTCTTCATTTGAAGTAGAAACGGGTAGTAGAGTTTCCGTACCATTCGGCAATCGCGTTATAGAAGGTTTCGTTGTAGGTACAAAACCCACAACGGATATTAAGACAAAAGATATTTTAAAAAAACTCGACGAGTTTACCCCTATTATTCCCGAAATGCTCGCACTTACGGAGCATTTGAAGAAAAATAATAATCTTAGGTACGTTGATTGTTTGCGCCTTTGTATTCCGTCAAAATTACGCGGTGGCAAGGTAAAAGACCTTGTAAGGAATTACGTAAAACTTGACGTTGATAGAGAAATAGCAAAGACGCTAATTAGAAGGAATTCCCCAAAACAACTTGCATTAATAGAGAATATTTCCACCGAAGGCGAATACGAAACCGTACTTAACGGTACGTATGGGCAAAGCACAGTAAAAGCTTTGTTAGAGAAGGGGATTCTTTTTAAAGAGCAAGTCAGGGTAAATCGTAAGCCTAAAGACAAACTAAACGCAGACGTTAAGAAAGTTGAACTTAACGATGAACAAAAGAATGCCGTAGAAACGATAAAAAACAGTCAAAAACCTTGTGTTTTACATGGAATAACTGGTAGTGGCAAGACGGAAGTCTATATGGCGGTTATCGAAGATGCAATAGCAGAAGGAAAGAGCGCAATCGTGCTTGTTCCCGAAATAAGTCTTACACCGCAAATGCTATCGGTATTTAGAAATAGATTCGGCGATAACGTCGCACTCCTTCATAGTGGAATGAGTGACGGCGAAAGATATGACGAGTGGCGAAAGTTATTGTCAGGTGAAGCTAAGGTGGCGTTAGGTGCAAGAAGTGCTATTTTTGCGCCGGTAAAGAACGTGGGCGTTATTATTATCGACGAAGAACACGACAATAGTTACGTTAGTGAATCTAATCCGAGATACCATACTCACGATATAGCGGAGTTTAGAGCAAAATATAACGGAGCGAAACTCGTTCTTGGTAGCGCGACACCATCTCTTGATACATACTACAAAGCAAAGCAAGGGGATTACCATTTAATTACTTTGACGAAGCGCGCAAATAGAAAAAAACTTCCCGATATGGAAGTTATCGATATGCGCAGGGAGTTAAGAGAAGGTAATGACAACATGTTCAGTAAGCGTATGCTACAAGAACTTGACGATACAATTAAAAGCGGTAATCAAGCAATGATTTTTATTAACCGCCGTGGTTTTGCATCGTTCGTTAGGTGTAAAAAATGCGGATACGTTCCTAAATGTACTGCGTGTGAAGTAAGCCTTACCTATCATAAAGACGATAATCAACTAAAATGTCACTATTGTGGCAACAAGTTCTATAACTTAGACGTTTGTCCCGAATGTGGTAACGATAAATTGTCTTTAGGAAGAATAGGTACAGAAACGGTAATGGAAGAAATTGCAAAAATTTTTCCCGAAGTAAAAATTTTGCGTTTAGATAACGATACCGCTTCAGGCAAAGACTCTATGGCTCAAATACTCGCATCGTTTGCTAACGGTGAAGCGCAAGTGCTCGTCGGTACGCAAATGATAGTAAAAGGACACAATTTTAAGAACGTTACTCTCGTAGGCGTACTTGATGCAGATTTAAGCTTATACTATAGCGATTATCGAAGCAACGAGCTTACCTTCCAACAAATAACGCAGGTAGCGGGTAGAGCTGGGCGCGATGAGAAAGAAGGGAAGGTAATAATACAAACGTATAATCCAAATCATTACGTTTTTCGCTTTGCGAAAAGGTACGATTACGAAGGATTTTACGATAAAGAAAGCGACACGCGAGAATCGACTTCTTTTCCGCCGTATTCCAAGATAGCGCGAGTGCTTATTAAGAGTCAAGACGAAGAAAAAGCGTTAGTGTCGGCGCGAGAATGTTATTCGATGTTGCGCAAGTTAAAGCAAGACAATCCTGATTTATTCAGAGTACAAGCGATGCGTGCACCGATTAAGAGAATAAATAGCGAATTTAGATTTCAGGTGGTTGCGTGGCTAAAAGTTGAGAGTGAGCGTGAACTGCTACCCGAAGTTTACAAAATAGCAGACAAATTTAATAATAAGAACACGGTTTCTTTCGTGGAGATCAACCCCACGTCTATGAGATAGTGAAAAAGGAGATTATATATGGCAATAAGAAAGATTTTTCAAGAAGATAACGATATTTTATTCAAGAAATGTAGAGAAGTAACCGTTTTTGACAAAAAGTTATCCGATCTTATTGATGATATGTACGAAACAATGCGTAAAGCAGACGGTGTTGGTCTTGCTGGTCCGCAAGTAGGATTATTGAGAAGATTAGCGGTAATCGAAGTAGACGAATTACAACTAGAAATGATTAATCCCGTAATCATTGCAAGTGAAGGCGAACAAATAGACGAAGAAGGATGCTTGAGCGTAGATTTTGCGAAGAATTGTGAAGTGCGTAGACCGTACAAAGTAACGGTAAAAGCACAAGATAGGCACGGCAAAGAATACGTAAAAGAACTTGAGGGATTGGCAGCAAGAGCGGCTTGTCACGAAATAGACCACCTTGATGGAATTTTGTTTTATACGAAAAAATACGTAGGTAAAAAATAATGAGAGTTATATTTTTAGGTACGCCTATCTTTTCGGTTAAGGTATTAGAGAGTATTAACGCATCTAACCACGAAGTAGTTGCGGTTGTTACGCAAACCGATAAAGTAAATGGTAGGAATGGAAAAATAAGTTATTCTAAGGTAAAAGAACGCGCTTTGGAATTAGGTATAGACGTATTGCAGTACGAGAATATCAGTAAGCAGGGAGAAGAAGAATTGCGCGCTCTTAATCCCGACATTATGGTAACTTGTGCGTATGGTCAAATATTACGCAGTAATATTCTTGATATTTGCCCTATAATTAACGTTCACGCATCGTTATTGCCAAAATATAGAGGTTCGTCACCCGTACAATGGGCGCTTATTAACGGTGAGAAAGAAATAGGCGTTACTATAATGAAAACCGAACTTGGAATAGACACCGGTGATATGATACTTAAACGTAGTATCGAATTAAACGGTGAAGAAAATGCCGAAGAAGCTTTGGCTAAATTAAGCGATCTTGGTAGTGAATTAATAGTGGAAGCATTAGACCTTATTGAAAAAGGGGAAGAACAATACGTAAAGCAAAACGAAAGTGAAAGTACGCATTGTAGAATGCTCGAAAAAGCCGACGGATATGTTGATTTTTCAAAATCTAGTATAGAAATAAAGAACTTTGTTCGTGGAGTTAATCCTTGGCCGGGTGCTTTTACCGATACGCCTAACGGCAAGTTAAAGATTCATAGATGTGAAGTTGTAGAAAGTGAAGGCGGCAATAGCGTAGGCGAAGTAGTAGTATCCGACCACAAAAAAGGTCTTATCGTTAAATGTGGAGAAGGATATCTAAAACTTCTTGTAGTACAAGGCGAGAATAGTAAAGCAATGCCTACGAGTGCTTATTTGTTAGGCAAAAAGATAGAAGTAGGGAGTGTGTTAGGTGGTAAAGAATGACGTTAGCGTTGCTTACGATATATTAGTAAAAGTATATCGTGACGGAACGTACCTTAACTTAATAATGAAAGAGATAGCAAATAAGCGTGTTACAAAAATCGTTTATGGCGTTCTCGACCACCATTACGAATTAAATTATATCGTAAATTATCTTGCACCCAAAGGAATAAAAAATAACGTAAAACCAATAGCACTTATCGGTGCGTATATGGTTAGTTATATGAACGTCCCCATTAACGTAGCACTTAATGAATGCAAACAAGCGTTAAGTACTATGGGAAAAGAAGCTGTAAGTGGTTTTATTATCGCTTTAATAAAGAAAGTAGCGAACAAAGAATACAAACTTCCTGCAAAAAGTGATAAGAATTACGTTGAAGTAAAATATAATTTACCTTCTTTTTTAGTGGGAATGTTAAGGAAAGATTATCCTAACGAGTACGAAGATATTATTTTTGCAAAAGAAAATAGCAACGTACATATTAGGTTAAACAAGAATACTACGGAAAAAGAAATTCTTGATGCAGATACATCTGCAGAAAAAACGTTGACGGGGTATTTCGTACGCAATAATAAGCAAATTAGCTTGCTTAACTTCTTAGGTAAGACGACTTATATGAGTTATTGCTCTACCTTAATACCAGAAAGTATTAAAGAAGGAAAAACCGTGCTCGACGTGTGCTCGGCACCGGGCGGTAAAGCGGTAATGCTCGCACAAAAAGGCTATGAAGTAACTGCTTGCGATATATACCAACATAGAGTAGACTTGATTCGTTCTTATG
Organism: Clostridia bacterium; assembly: GCA_045535785.1. Taxonomy (GTDB): domain Bacteria; phylum Bacillota; class Clostridia; order Christensenellales; family DTU072; genus CAG-1782. The sequence continues at coordinate 12,338 of JAZSMH010000021.1, read as the reverse complement.
CAGAAAGAATGAATGCAAAGTTGACCGTATACAAACAGGATGCAAGAGTTTTCTTGAAGAAATGGGAACAAAAATTTGACGTTGTGCTCGTCGATGCTCCTTGCAGTGGAATGGGCGTAATCGGTAAGAAAAAAGACGTTGTTTTTAACAAAACCTACGACGATATATTAGAATTAAAGAATCTACAACAAGAGATTCTCTCTAACTGCGCAAAATACGTAAAAAAAGGCGGATTACTAGTTTATTCTACTTGTACCGTTTTTAAGAAAGAAAATCACGATAACGTAGTTGAGTTTTTAGAAAAAAATCAAGAATTTAGCAAAGAAGTTATCGATTTACCATTTGATAACGACGGAGAAATACAATTTTTGCCTGACGGAAAAGGTATGGAGGGATTTTATTTATGTCATTTGAGAAAAAATTAAGCCTTCTTGACCTAAGTATGGAAGAATTCGATTTCTTAGAAAAAGCAGGCTACCCTAAATTTAGAAAAAAACAGGTTTATTTAGCATCTCGTCAATATAAGTCTTACGAGAATATGACGAATATTCCTAAAGACTTAAGAGAGTTTTTGAAAAAGGATTACGTTGATATTCCAACGAAAATTATAGAAACTTTCGTTGGTAAAGACGGGACGGAGAAGTATTTATTTTTGCTAACCGATGGAAATATTGTTGAAGGGGTATTTATGCCACATTCATACGGCAATACTCTATGTATTTCCACACAAGTTGGTTGTAGAATGGGATGTAAATTCTGCGCATCTACGCTTAACGGTTTGGTTCGTAATTTAACCGCGGGTGAAATGCTAGGCGAAGTGCTTTCCGTTAATGCAAAACACGGTGGGACGCTTGACAAGCGTGCTATCACCAATATCGTGCTTATGGGTAGTGGTGAACCGCTTGATAATTACGACAACGTGATTAAGTTCTTAACCTTAGTTAGTGAAAGTGACGGAATTAATATTTCACCGCGCAATATTTCTTTATCCACTTGTGGACTTGTAGAAGGTATAAAAAAGCTTGCCGATAGCGGTATAACGGTTACACTTACGATTAGTTTACACGCGTCTGAAGATGAAAAACGCAGTAAGTTAATGCCCGTTAACAATAAGTGGAATATCGAAGAAGTATTGAAAGCTTCTGAATATTATTTTGAAAAAACGGGTAGAAGAATAATATTTGAATATTCTTTGATAGAAGGAGAGAATTGCAGTAAGACGGAAGCGGTAAAGCTTGCTAACCTATTAAAAAGGCTAAACTGTCACGTAAATCTTATTAATCTCAACTTTGTTAAAGAAAGAGGATTAAAGGGTACGGACAAGGACACGATAAAAGACTTTATGGACGTACTAACGAAAAAGGGAATAAGCAACACTCTAAGACGTTCTATGGGTAACGATATAAAGGGTGCTTGCGGACAATTGCGTAATACCTATATAAACGAAGGGGGAAATAAAAAATAGAAGGGCAAGTAATAAAAGCCGTTGCTGGACAATTTAGCGTAAAGTCAGATATAGGCGTTACAGTTTGCTCGGCACGCGGTAAGGTAAAGAAAGACGTTGACATATACGTAGGTGATTACGTTGAATTTTGCGATGGAGTGATAGAAAGCGTTGCTCCGCGTAAAAATCAACTAGTTAGACCGTACGTTGCTAATATTGACGTATTGTTTATTACGGTAGCGGTTAGACCTAAACCCGATTGGGTATTAGTAGAAAAACTACTTCTTAATTGCCACGCGCAAAAAATAACCCCTATAATCGTACTCAACAAGTGCGATTTGCTAACGGAAGAAGAAAGATTATCTATGCTAAAGCCTTATCAAGGTGAAATAAACTCGTTTTGCGTAAGTGCAAAGACGGGCGAAGGTGTAGAAGAGTTAAAAGACTATATAAAAGGTAAGACGGTTTGTTTTTCCGGACAAAGTGCGGTAGGTAAATCGTCGCTAATAAACTCACTTGGTGGTATGCGACTAGAAACGGGTGAATTAAGTAGGAAGATTCAACGCGGTAAGAATACCACTCGTCACGTTGAGATATATGATTTAGCTGATGGTCGAGCAGTTGATACGTGTGGATTTTCCGTTATGGAAACTATTGACGTGAAGCCGTGGGAATTAACCTATTATTACGATGAATTCGTAAAGGTGCAGAATCAATGTAAATTCGACAACTGCACGCATACTACAGAGCCTTCATGCGAAGTAAAAAGACTCGTACAGGAAGGAGTTATTAACGAAAATCGTTATAACAGATACGTATCTTTGTATAAAGAGCTATGTGAAAGGAGAAAGAACGAATATGCCTAACGATATCATAATAGCACCATCTATTTTGAGTGGAGATTTTGCCAATATGGGTAAATCCGTTAACGACGCTATAGCGTGGGGTGCGGATTGGATACATTGTGACGTTATGGATGGTGTATACGTACCTAATTTCACTTTTGGTATGCCTATGGTAGAAGCTATCAATAGAATATGCGATGCTACTTTGGACGTGCATCTAATGATGATTAAACCCGAAAAATACGTAGAAAGATTCGTCAAAGCTGGTGCGGATATAGTTACTTTTCATCCGGAAGCGTCCGATAATCCGTTAGAGACTATTGATGCTATAAAAAATGCGGGAGCAAAAACAGGTATAGTATTTAATCCCGACGTTGATATAGAGAGATACGAATATCTTTTTGATAAGTGTGACGTAATACTTGTGATGACGGTGTTCGCCGGTTACGGTGGACAAAAATTCATTCCTTACTGTCTAGATAGGATAAAGAAAGTAAAAGATATATGCGTAGAAAAAGGCATTAATCCAATTATAGAAGTGGATGGCGGAATAGGCGAAGATAACGCACGTGAAGTTATCGAAGCAGGTGCAAGCGCGCTAGTTGCAGGAAGTGCAATATATAAGTCGAAAGACCCTGTTAATACGATAAAGATATTAAGGGGAGTAACAAAATAAAAAGCCTTTTCATATAATGCCCTTGATTAAGGAGAAATATGAAAATTATATGTATAAGTTGCCCCAAGATAATTAAAAAATTAGTATCTATTATTTGCAAGAAAGATTAAGAGTATGAGTATAACGAAAGATAAAGCAAAAGAGATATTAAGTAAGTTACAGATTATGCACCCTAGCGCAGGGTGTGAATTAACGTATAGTACGCCGTACGAATTGCTAGTAGCGGTGATTTTGAGCGCGCAATGTACGGATAAAAGAGTTAATGAAGTAACTAAAGAATTGTTCAAAGTCTATAATACGGCAGAACAGATATCAAAACTTACTGTAGATCAACTAAAACCGTATATCTTTTCTTGTGGTTTTTATAACAACAAGGGAAAGAACATTATAGATATGAGCAAGGATTTAGTTAACAAATATAATGGAGAAGTTCCGCGTGATTTTGATAGTCTCGTTGCTCTTGCTGGAGTAGGGAGGAAGACTGCGAGCGTTGTATTAAGCGTTGCTTTCGATATACCTGCAATGCCCGTAGATACTCACGTTAATAGAGTGTCAAAACGTATAGGATTCAGTGAAGGTAGCACTGTAGAGAAAGTAGAAGAAGATTTACGCAATCTGTTCGATAAGGAAGATTGGAATAGTTTGCACCACAGTATGATTTTCCATGGAAGATACGTATGCAACAGTCGTAAGCCTAATTGTAACGAATGCTTAATAAAGGATGATTGTACGTGGAATAATACAAACGAGGAGGATAGATAGGAGATGTTTTTAGATTCTGTAGTTATTTATTGTAAAGGAGGTAATGGTGGTAACGGTGCAGTTGCTTTCCATAGAGAGAAGTACGTTGCAAAAGGTGGTCCCGATGGTGGTGACGGCGGCAACGGCGGTAGTATATATATAATGGCTGATCCTTCCGTTAATACTCTTGTTGATTATAGATATACCCAACATTTTCGCGCACAAAACGGACAACCTGGTAGCGGAAGCAATATGACGGGTACTAAAGGTGAAGACATCATTTTGAAAGTGCCTAGAGGAACTATAGTTAAGGATGCAGAAAGCGGTGGAATACTTGCGGACGTATTCGTAGATAATGAAAAAATACTATTATTCAAAGGTGGCCGCGGAGGTAGAGGCAACGCAAGATTCTGTACTCCGACTAGAAGAAGTCCTGCGTTTAGTGAAAATGGCGAAGTAACGGTAGAAAGAAAACTTCGTCTTGAATTAAAAACGATAGCAGACGTAGGTCTGGTAGGATTCCCTAACGTAGGAAAAAGTACTTTGCTAAGCGTTATTAGTAAGGCAAGACCGAAGATTGCTAATTATCACTTTACTACACTATCACCTAATCTTGGTGTAGTGAAGCACTATGACGAAAGTTTTGTGGTGGCGGATATACCTGGATTAATAGAAGGCGCGAGCGCAGGAGCAGGGTTAGGACATGAATTTTTGCGCCATATTGAGAGAGTAAGACTTATTGTACACGTGCTCGACATAAGCGGTTCGGAAGGGCGTGATCCCCTTGCTGATTACAAGGCGATAAGAGCGGAACTCAATAGTTATAGCGAGAAGTTGTATAACTTACCAGAAATTATAGTTGCTAACAAGTGTGACGTTGATTTACCCGAAGATAAAATTGCGGAAATAGAAGAGTTTACGGGTAAGAAACTTATAAGAATAAGTGCGGCAACTACGCAAGGAGTGAAGATATTGGTAGATAAAATGGGCGAAGAACTCAAGAATTTGCCGCCGCTTGCTCCTATGGAATTTGAAAAATATGAATACGAAAAAGCTGACAAGACTTCCGTTAACGTTAGCGTCAACAACGGCGTATACTTCGTTACAGGTGGATACGTTGAAGAACTTGCGAGAACTGCGTTCTTGGACGATACTGATAGCTTTAACTGGTTCCAACGCAAAATGCGTGAGCGCGGCATTATAGATATGCTACACGAAGCCGGAGCAAAAGACGGTGATACAATATGCGTATTGGATTTGGAATTCACGTTGATGGAATAATAATTAAAAAAATATCAGATATTGATACATAATATTTGTAAATAAATAAAAAAAATGATAAAATAAAAAAAACAAATACCACATGGAGGTAATTTTTGATGAATACTTATGGAATAGAAAAACTAGGCATCATTAATGCAAAAGCGGTTTACAGAAACCTTTCTCCTGCAGTTTTAGTAGAAAAAGCTCTAGAAAGAGGCGAAGGTAAACTTAACAATACAGGCGCGTTGGTAGTTCTTACCGGCAAATACACTGGACGTTCTCCTAACGATAAATTTATCGTAGATAGCAAGGGCGTACATGATGAAATAGCATGGGGCAAAGTTAACGTACCCATTACACAAGAAAAGTTCGACGCTTTGTATGAAAAAATGGTTGCTTATCTTCAAAATAGAGAGATTTTCTTGTTTGACGGATTCGCAGGCGCAGATCCCGCACATACCAAGAAGTTCAGAATCGTTAACGAACTAGCATCTCAAAATCTCTTCATTCATCAACTATTAATTAGACCTACGGAAGAACAACTAGCTGGTTTTGAAGCTGATTTCACCATTATTGCAGCACCTGGATTCAAGTGCATTCCCGAACGCGACGGCGTTAATAGCGAAGCTGCTATCATTATTGATTACGAAAAGAAGATAGTTCTTATTGCAGGTAGCCAATATGCAGGCGAAATCAAGAAGAGCGTATTCTCCGTTATGAATTATCTAATGCCCAAGGAAGGCGTATTCCCCATGCACTGCTCGGCTAATATCGGCAAAGACGGTGATAGCGCAGTATTCTTCGGACTAAGTGGAACTGGTAAGACCACGCTAAGCGCTGATCCTAACCGTATGCTAATTGGTGACGACGAACATGGTTGGTCTGATGACTCCGTATTTAACTTCGAAGGTGGTTGCTATGCAAAATGTATCAATCTTACCAAAGAAAACGAACCCGAAATTTGGAATGCAATTAAGTTTGGCAGTCTAGTAGAAAACGTTGTTATGGATGACGATACTAGAGAAATGGATTTCTTCGATGCAAAATATACCGAAAACACCCGTGTTGGTTATCCCGTTGATTATATTCCTAACGCTGCTATTCCTGGAATTGGTGGAACACCTAAGACCGTTATATTCCTAACGGCTGACGCATTCGGCGTACTACCTCCCATCAGTAAGTTAGACAAGAACCAAGCTATGTATTACTTCGTAAGTGGTTTTACTAGCAAACTTGCTGGTACCGAAAGAGGAATTACCGAACCCGTTCCTACCTTCTCGACTTGCTTTGGCGCACCTTTCCTACCTTTAGATCCTAGTATTTATGCAAAAATGCTTTCCGAAAAGATCGAAAAGAGTGGAGCTAACGTTTATCTAGTAAACACCGGTTGGTGTGGCGGTAAAGCTGGTACCGTAAGCAGAATGAAGTTAAGATACACGAGAGCAATGGTTACCGCAGCTCTTAACGGAACTCTTGAAAATAGCAAATTCGTTACCGATCCTTACTTCGGAGTACAAATTCCCGTAGAAATCGAGAACGTACCGTCTGAAATCATGGTTCCCGAAAATGCTTGGACGGATAAAGAAGAATATGCAGCAACAGCAAAAGATCTTGCTAGTAGATTCGTAAACAACTTCAAGAAATATACTCACATGCCTCAAGAAGTTGTTGATGCAGGTCCTAAGGCGTAATATAAGTTGATTTTAACAAAAAAGAGCGCACTATAAGCAGTGCGCTCTTTTATATTACGTTGAGTAACGTATCAAAAAGTCATTCTGTTAGTAGTTAAGTTAAATATGTGCTTATATTTACAATATAAGTTTGCGTTATAATTGACAAAATAAGGCTAATAATGGTAAAATTATTGCGAAAAAAATAATAGGTGAGAGGCTTTTTATGGCAAAAAACTATGATTTTAAACAAATAGAAAAGAAATGGCAAGATTATTGGTATGGTAACGATTTGTTTACCGTAAAAGAAGACGAAACAAAACCGAAGTTTTACGGTCTTATTGAATTCCCGTATCCAAGCGGTGCAGGAATGCACGTTGGACATATTCGTGCGTACATGGGCATGGAAGTGGTTGCTCGTAAGAGAAGACTACAAGGATATAACGTTTTGTTCCCGATAGGATACGATGCGTTCGGTCTACCCACTGAGAATTACGCAATGCAAGTAAAGAAGCATCCGCGTATAATTACCGACGAGAATATCAAGAATTTTGATAGACAATTACGCAGAGTTGGTTTCTCTTTTAACTATGATAGAGCAGTAGACACGACTGATCCTAACTACTATCATTGGACACAATGGATTTTCTTGCAAATGTTCAAAAAAGGACTTGCATACAAATCAAAGACTATGGTTAACTTCTGTCCTCAATGTAAGGTTGTTCTTGCTAATGAAGAAAGTCAAAACGGCATTTGCGACCGTTGTGGAAGTGAAGTAATTCAAAAAGAAAAAGACGTATGGTTCTTGCGTATACGTAATTATGCAGAAAGACTATTGAATAATTTGGACGGCCTTAATTATCTTGATCGTATTAAGACTGAACAAGTTAACTGGATAGGAAAGTCGCAAGGCGCGGAAGTTACGTTCAAGGTAAAGAGCGAAGGCACTAGTTATGACTTAGTAGTATATACCACTCGTCCCGACACCATTTACGGTGCTACGTTCTTGGTTGTTAGTCCCGAACATCCTATGTTGAAGGGATTTGAACAAGATATTACTAACCTTGAAGAAATAAAGAATTATCAAAAACAAGCGCTTCTAAAGAAAGAATTCGAAAGAGTTCAACTTAACAAAGATAAGACTGGTATAGAAGTAAAAGGTATCGTTGCTATCAATCCTATTACTGGCAAAGAAATTCCCGTATTTAGCGCGGATTACGTAATGATGGACTATGGTACCGGTGCAATAATGGCAGTTCCTGCTCACGACACTCGTGACTATGCTTTTGCTAAGAAATTCAACTTACCGATAATAGAAGTAATAAAAGGCGACGTTGATATTAGCGTAGAACCTTATATCGCTAAAGAAGGCGGAGTTATGATTAATAGCGGAATACTTGACGGACTTAACGTAAAAGACGCTATTAAGACCATGATAGCCCATATGGAAAAGATTGGTGTAGGTAAGGCAAAAACCGACTATAAGATGAAAGATTGGGCGTTCAATAGACAAAGATATTGGGGTGAACCTATACCGATTATTAACTGTCCTTGCTGTGGTCAAGTTGCCATTGATGAAAGCGAATTACCTTTGGTATTGCCCGAATTGAAAGATTTTGAACCTACCGATGATGCAACGAGTCCTTTGTCAAAGCTTACCGACTGGGTTAACGTAAAATGTCCTAAATGTGGAGCAGACGCAAAGAGAGAGACCGATACTATGCCACAATGGGCAGGTAGCAGTTGGTATTTCTTACGTTATATGAGCCCGAAGTGCGGTGATGCTGTCGTAAGTAAAGAAGCAAACAAGTATTGGAAACAAGTCGACTGGTATAACGGCGGTATGGAACACGTTACGCGTCACCTTATTTATAGTAGATTCTGGAATATGTTCTTGTACGATATCGGTGTTGTAGAACACGAAGAACCTTATTTAAGACGTACCGCACAAGGTCTTATACTTGGTGCTGATGGTGAAAAAATGAGTAAGTCGCGTGGCAACGTAGTTAACCCCGAAGACGTTATCAACGAATATGGTGCAGATACTTTACGTACGTTCATTATGTTCATAGGTGATTACGAAAGACCTGGTCCTTGGTCAACCGAAGGTGCAAGAGGTTGTTACCGCTTTATTAATAGGGTTTGGAACTTGGTTGACATGGTTAAAGAAACCGACACCAAAGACATTAATATGGCTATTACCATTAAAAAGGTAACGGAAGACTACGAAGCAGCTAAATATAATACTGCCATCGCTCAACTTATGGGAACTCTTAATCAGTTCTATGCGCGTGGTTCTATAACAAAGAAAGAACTTAACGAGTTCGTAATCATGCTTTATCCCGTTGCTCCGCACGTATGTAGCGAAATATACGCAATGGTTAACGATGGAGCAGTTATTGAAAATGCACAATGGCCTACGTATGATGAAAAAGATCTTGTTAGTGCGACCATAGAGATTCCCGTACAAGTTAACGGAAAACTAAAAGCTAAGATTGTTATCAATAAAGATGCAGAACAAGAAGAAGTGCTTGATATAGTAAACAAACAAGCGGATATTCTTGGTGGTAAACAAATAATAAAAGTTATCTACGTAAAGGGTAGAATATTAAATATTGTTGCAAAATAAGAATTTGTTACGTATATATAAAAAAGGATTTGTTGTTACAAATCCTTTTTTACGTTGGGAGATAAATAATGAAAAAGAAAATTATTAAGAATGCAATACAATGCAACGAATGCGGGGAAATACTAGAATCAACGCACGTGCATGATTTTAAGATGTGTAAATGCGGTTCGTGTGGAGTGGACGGCGGCAACGTTTATCTAAGAAGATTATTTAAGGAAGAAGGTTGTTACAAAGAGCTTTCTATTGAAATTGAGGTATCTGAAGACGATAGGTAGATTTTTGCGTGTTTTTGCATAAAAAATGAGATTTTTCTCATTATAAAAAAATGATAAAATTTTTCAAATATAACTTTATCAAAAAATACGAAAAACGAGATAAAAATTATCATAAAAATAGTTGCAAATTGTTGTAAAAAATATTAAAATATAATCGAAAAAAAATCCATTAGGAGGAATTATATAATGGCAAAAGTAAAAATTGGTATTAATGGTTTCGGAAGAATCGGACGTTTAGTTTTCCGTGCTTGCTGTGCAAGAGACGACGTTAAAGTTGTTGGTATTAACGACCCCTTTATTGACGTAAACTACATGGCTTACATGCTCAGATATGACAGTGTTCATGGTCAATTCAAAGGCAACATCGAAGTAGCTGATGGCAAACTTATCGTTAACGGCAACCCCGTTACTATCTTCGCAGAAAAAGATCCCGCTAACATCAATTGGAAATCCTGTGGTGCTAAATACATCGCAGAAGCAACTGGCGTATTCACTACCGTAGATGCAGCAAAAGTTCACATTAAGAACGGCGGCGCAAGAAAGGTTGTTATTACCGCTCCCAGCAAAGACGCTCCCATGTTTGTTTGTGGTGTAAACCTTGACAAATATGACAAGAAGATGAAAGTTGTAAGCAACGCATCTTGTACTACTAACTGTCTTGCTCCTTTAGCAAAAGTTATTAACGATAACTTTGGTATCGTTGAAGGCTTAATGACCACCGTACACGCAACTACCGCTACCCAAAAGACCGTTGACGGCCCCAGCAAGAAAGACTGGAGAGGCGGACGTGGCGCAGGCGCTAACATCATTCCTTCTTCCACTGGCGCGGCTAAAGCAGTTGGTAAGGTTATTCCTGAACTTAATGGCAAACTTACCGGTATGGCATTCCGCGTACCTACTCCCGACGTAAGCGTAGTAGATCTAACCGTTAGATTAGAAAAAGCAGCTACCTATGAAGAAGTTAAAGCAGCAGTTAAAGAAGCAAGTGAAACTTATCTAAAGGGTATCCTTGGCTACACTGAAGACGCAGTAGTAAGCACCGATTTCGTTTCTGATCCTAGAACCAGCATTTTCGATGCAAGCGCAGGTATCGCTCTTAACGGCAACTTCATGAAGTTAGTTAGCTGGTATGACAACGAATGGGGTTACAGCAACAAGGTTGTTGACCTAATCGTTCACATGAACAAAGTTGACAAGCAAAAATAATTACTTCATAAAGTAATTTTTAGAGAACCGTCATGAGTAATTCATGGCGGTTTTCTTATGTATATAAAAAAGAACCGCTATCGAGCGGTTCTTATGATTAGTTATTCAATTGTTTATTGTTGAAAAACGTCTTCCATCGTATACATTCCCACAGGTTTGCCAACGATGAATCTAGCGGCATTTATGCTACCGTAAGCCAAAATAGATTTGCTTTGCGCTTCATGCTTTAAGGTGACGATTTCGTTGTTTAGGATAAACATAACTTCATGTTTTCCTACGATAGTACCACCACGAACTGCGCTTATACCAATATCATTTTTTTGACGTTTGCCTTCACCACTTCTTCCAAGGACGTAATTGCTATCGGGTAATTCTTTTTTGATACCATCGGCAAGAAGTAGGGCAGTACCGCTGGGAGCGTCTATTTTTTTGTTGTGGTGATGTTCGATTATTTCTATATCAGCGATATCACCTATACTTTTTGCACAAAGCTTGGATAGTTGTAAAAGTAGGTTGATACCCAAACTCATATTGCCTGATTTCAAAATGGGAATTAACTTAGCGCATTCAGCAATGTAGTTCAATTCTTCTTCATTATAACCGGTTGTTGCAATAACGCAAGGAATAGAGTTCTTGGTAGCGTAGGGGAGATAATCGTAAATACATACGTGGTTAGAAAAGTCTATAATGCAATCAACTTTTTCATTTATAGCAGAACAATCATCGTATACGGGAACGGAAATCGTCTTTTTGTCTACGAATTTGTCCACGCCACATACGCAAACTACGTCCGAACTTTCTTTACAACAAGAAAGAAGAACTTTGCCCATAGCACCGCCAATTCCATAAATAAGTACGTTCATAACTTGCTCCTACTTATTTTCTTCAGCGATTAAATATTCTAAGATTTGAACTGCGTTAGTAGCAGCGCCTTTACGAATATTGTCGGCAACAACCCAAAGGTTACATCCACTTTCTACGGTATCGTCTAGACGAATACGGCCAACGTATACTTCGTCATGGTCTTCTGCGTAAATAGGCATAGGATATTTTAGGTTTGCGTTATCGTCGATAATAACGAGGCCTTTTTGAGCAGCTAGACATTCTTTGATGCCTTCGAGAGTACAGGGCTTATGGAATTCGATATTAATAGATTCGCTGTGACCATGTCTAACGGGTACGCGTACGGTGGTAGCAGTAACCTTTATAGATTGATCGTTAAGAATCTTCTTAGTTTCGAATATCATTTTTTCTTCTTCTTTCGTATAGCCGTTAGGTAAGAAAACGTCTATTTGAGGGATACAGTTGCCGAAAATGGGGTAGGGGAACTTTTGAGTTTCGCCTTCTTTAGCTTGGTTGACTAAATCATTGTATCCAGCAACGCCTGCACCGCTAACTGCTTGGTAAGTTGAATAAATAACTCTCTTTAGACCGTATTTGTCGTGTAAGGGCTTAAGAGCTACCATAGCTTGAATGGTGGAGCAGTTGGGGTTAGCGATTATATGATTATGCTTCTTTGCATATTCTCCGTTTACTTCGGGTACGATTAGGGGTACGTTAGGATCGGTACGCCATTGGCTAGAATTGTC